>CAYVBP010000048.1:8095-13086 GCA_964449155.1 uncultured Rhodospirillaceae bacterium
TCGTCATCCCCGCTCTTTCATTCGTCATCCCCGCTCTTTCATTCGTCATCCCCGCGAAGGCGGGGATCCAGTTTGAGCGTCCGAAAAACCCCAAAAAATTTATTGTCACAACAAATTCAATTCATATAACGCAGGCATCAAACAACAGCCGTTCCCATCGCCCCATTTCCGTACCGCGCGCTTACTTGACAAACGTCGACCGTAAATGTCGACGGAACGGTGCCGCCCCAATCTTCCGTTTGCTGGGCGGCAGTATAAGTCGCAGTCGGCGCGGCCAATCCCGTCAGCGCGCGAACGACGGAAGCCCCGTTCATGATGCGGACCTCATAAAGCTCTTGCGGTTCGTCCAAAGGCACGTCGATATAATCGGCCCATTGAGCGTTCATCCGCGCGCGCCTGCGCCACGTCAGCGTCAGATCGCCGCCTGTTCCGAGGCTGCGCGTGCCACGAATATTGACCGGAGCCATCGGGCAAATCGTTTTCATGCCGTAAGAGAAAGCGTAATCCTGCGCGTCGCTCAGACATTGCCCAAAACTTAACGCGCGGAAAGAAAAACCGTTTCCTCGCTCGCTTAGCGTCGTGGGAACGAACGTGACCGCGCCCGTCTGCAATAATATGAATCTTTCTCCCACCGCATGCGTCGCGGCCGCGTCTTCCGTTCCGCGCCGTCCGCGCAGCAAGTTGCCAAGAACGTAAAGTCCCGGCCCGGCAAGCGTCGCCGTCTGGAACTGAACGATTTCATTGCCCAAAAGCGCCGCGTTCGCGCCGTTCGCCAGCTCCGCCCACGAACAGCTCGACAGGGTTCCCTGAACGGTTTGAACGGTAACGGTATGAGCGTTATCTTGATAATAAGGCGATCCTTCCGCCAGCGCCGTCGTCGCGATGCCTGCGACAGCCGCCGTTTGCAGCGTGGCGACGGGCGCATAAGTCGCGCCGTCGGCGGAACGTAAAAGGCTTGCGCTTTTCCATCCGGGCAAACCCGTCGCCGCGGCATAAACGCCCGGCTGATCGTCCGTGTCCTGCAAGGGCGGAAGGTCCATCAAATGCAAAATCGAGGGCACGGGCGCGTTTCCGCTCGCCGAAATATTTTGCCCACCGTCCGCGACGGCTTCGCTGTCAAGGCTTGAGGCGTTGCAATAAAAGCCCTCGATCGTCAGCAACCCGCCGCTTTGCGAAAGCGCCGCAATGCGCAGCGTTTCTCCGTTTCCAAGGTCGATTACATCCGCCGGATCCAAAGCCATCCACGCTCGAGACACGCAAAGCTTCACCAGTTCGCGTTCCGCCCAAGCGGTATAGAGTTTCGTTTCGGCGATGCGTTTGGCGTCCGCCGCTGCGCACACGACGGGCAGGGCGATTTTTTGAATTGCGCGCGCGGGCGAGGCCAGCCGCCGGGCTCTTTGGCAATTTACCTCGAAATTCCGCGACGGATCGATGACATCGACGGCGACTTCGCGCGGCAAATCCATTTCCTGCGCGCGCAGAGAAAGCAAAGGAGGCGGCTGCGGCTTTCCTTCCCCCGCCGCGCGCCATTCGTCCGACGCGACGGTCGCGGATGCGCTCGCGCCGCGCAAAACGGTCTTCAACTGCCCCGACGCCTCGATAAGATCGAACGGCGCATAGACTTGAAGCGGCTCGATGGCGCTTCGCGCGCTCATCGGTTCTTGCACGATATAGCCGCGAAGAGCCGTGTCGTTTACCGCCGAAACGTCGTAGTCGCTCGCTTCGTACCCCGCGCGCGACAAAATATCGGAAAGAACGACCCCGACGCTACCCACCGCATTGCGCTCAAAAATCGCCGTTTGCTTAAACGTATTTGTCTGTCCGCCTTGCGCTATGAACAACAGTCGCGATCCGTCAAGCCGCACTATATGAAAATAGTCGTAAAGGCTCGACAGCCCCGATACTATTGCGGCGTCGACGGTAAGCGAAAAACTTCCGTTGTCCAACCGGACTTCCGAGAGCAGATACTTGCTGCCGTTAATGCCGCTCTGCGCGATCAGCAGCCTGTCGCCGTAAAACGCCGGGAAATTGGTCGTTCCCGTGCCGAAGCTTTGCGTAAACCTTTGCAAAGGCCGCGTGATCGCGGCGGATGAAGCGGACGGCACAAAAGACATCAAACAGAAATACAAAACCGTTCCGTATACGAGCGTCCATTCCTCTGCCGCCGTTTGCACAAAACGCGCGTGCATGCCGCTGCCCGATCCCAGCGCCATATTTGCGGCGACGGAATAAACCGTTCCCAACGCCAGCGCGTTGTTTCGCCAAGCGACGGTACGCGCCTGCAACGTCTTCGATGCCTTGATAAGCGTATAAGAGATCAAACCGTCGGCATAAGGCGTGAATTGCGCGCCGTAAAGGGGCGAGGTCGTCGAGCTGCTGCCGGTTCCCCACAACGCGGTAAACCCGAGATCGACGACGCTTGTCCCCGCCCGCGCAAAAACATGCAGGCCGCGGATGCCGCCTTGAACGTTGTCGATAACGAAATGCTGCGCGTCAATCCACGCGATTTGCTTGTAAAGGGAATCTTGCGCAAGCGTGACGCTGCACGTCGCGCCGAAAGCCTGCGTCTGCATATCGTAGATCGCGAACGTATGCGAAAGCGTCTGCGCGTTTTGAATATAGCAGGCGATAAATCTTTTGTCCGGCGACAACGCCCAGGCCGAATCCGACGGCGTCGAGGATGCCGCAAAAGTCGCGCTGTCTGCGGACGAAATCAGGGCAGGAGCCTCTCCTTTTACGTCATAGAGTGCGGCGGAAAATCTCGCCGTGCTGCCGCTTGAGACGTATCCGCCGATCAAAACCGTCTGAACGGACGTGCCGTTGCTTTGGACGGCGATCGGCAGCATTGAGCCGTTTTGAACCGTCTGCGCGCGTTGCGAGATCGAAACGGCAAGCGTTCCAAGGCATTCCGGATTGTTCGTTTGCGCCGTCGCCGAGATTTCGAACGTCAAATTCGGCATTCGGTTTCCGAACTTTGCGAGCTGCAAATTGTCGAAAACGATATAGGCCAATCCGCGATGGGCCGGAACGTTTTCCGCCCCCAGTATCGATTGCATGAACGCGTCGGGCGACTGATCGTCCGCGCCGGTGTAAATCGTCACGCCGTCGAAAAGCCCCGAAGTCCATACGCCGTTTTGATAAATGACGGCGCTATCGGCCCAGATCGTCTTGATGCCCGCGACGGCGCCTGCGCAAATGCCCACGGCGCAATGGAGGCTGTAGGTATAGGTCGTCTGGCTCAGGGCAGCGCCGCTGCCGCCTTTGCCGCCGACGCTGCTGGTATGCGCGGTTTCGATAAGATCCGTGGACCAAATAACGTTGCCCGCGACGCGCGCGTTGCCGTAAACGATAGGAATGCCCGCGCCATAGCGGGAATCCAGAACCGAAAGGTTTTCAAGCCGGGGGCCTGTGACTTGAGATCCGATGCCAAGCTTCGCATCGATGACATTGCCCAGCGATCCCCCAAGCCCGCCTAGCAAAGCGCCGCCGATCCCCGGCAAAACCGCGTTTCCAACAGACGCGCCGACGGAACTAAGAATGACTGAAGCCATATCGATTCCTTATTCGATTATCCTGTAAACGGCGGCGAGCCTGCGTTTCCAATAGACGCCGATAGCCGTTTCGACGACTTTGCCTGCGGGAGCGAAACTGTGAATCATCGTATCCGCGCTTGTCGCCAGCGCGACATGCTGCGGTTGCCTGTCATAACAAAAAACCAGAATATCGCCTGCTTGGATATCCGAAACGCGGCGCGCGCCATGTTCGTCCAAAGCCGCCAGCAGGCTTTTCCCGTCGGGCCTCAAGCTGTAATCCGCGCGGTCGCGCACGGAAAAACCCGCAGCTGTCAGGGCAACGACCAAAAGCCCGATGCAATCCAGCCCCGTTCCCGGCGACCGCCCCTGATGATGAAACGGCGTGCCCAAACACGCGCGCGCGGCGTTGACTGTTTTGATAATAACGTCTGTCATGACGGGTACTTCAAAATGTTGCCGACGCCCGGCACATAGGGGAATCCGCCAAAACAAGCGCCGTTCGAAAACTTGTCCTTGCAGGTCGAAAATCGCTTATCGCACCCCGGCGCGACGCTATAGGCGTCGCCAATTTGGATTGCGTTCGACATTGGAAGCCACAAAGTAAATGTTTTTGCCGTTCCGTCCCATGCCTTGACGTCCATTGACTGCCCTGCGTTCGCGCCCGATGTCCACGTAAGCTTTCCATACGCGTAAATGCCGGTCGCGGCTGTCTGGACGGTATCGGCGAAAACGGCGCGGTCGGTGACGTGCGTAACCGCGCCTGTCGAGGTCACTGCCGCCAGATCGACGCCGCAACGCGCGTCGCCGAGATCGAACCGGCATTCGGGCGTGTAATAATCGCCGATAGGGCGTTGCAGCAAATCGTGCAGCCCTCGGATTTCCGCGACGTAATGCGTGCCCGCGCGCATAACCTGTCCCAGCCACCCGCGCCGGAGCAACACGACGCCTTGCGTCACGTCCGCCCAGTTGCAGGCGAACACGTCGATCCGCGCGAAATCGTAAAGCCCCGCCTCGATATCGGCGTCCGAGATGTCGGCGCTGTCAAGGATTCCCGTGACCTCAAGATTATCGACGGCCAGCCCCGCGCGGCTTTCGACGGCGCTGGGCGTCAACGCGCCGTCGGCTTTATAGGCGACGCCGTTAATCTCAAGATCGCGGTCGTGCGTCGTAAAGCCTTTAACGCCTCCGTCCGCCCTTGTGATCTTGACCAAAGTCGCCAGCGTCGTCAGCTCGCCGTTCAGATGAGCCTGCAAAGAAGGAGAAATAATTTTCATAAATACTGCTCAAAAAATAGCGACTAGAGATCAACGGCCCTATGAACTGATTTCATGTGCCCAAACTGTCATCATCCCCGCCCCCCTTCGTCATCCCCGCCCCTCCTTTCGTCTTCCCCGCGAAGGCGGGGATCCAGTTTGAACATACGAAAAAATTACCGGTGCGATTTTTATCGCGGCGGCT
>CAYVBP010000049.1:0-12876 GCA_964449155.1 uncultured Rhodospirillaceae bacterium
GAACTTTACAACCCGAAGGCCTTCATCATTCACGCGGCATGGCTGGATCAGGGTTTCCCCCATTGTCCAATATTCCCCACTGCTGCCTCCCGTAGGAGTCTGGGCCGTGTCTCAGTCCCAGTGAGGCTGATCATCCTCTTAGACCAGCTATAGATCGTAGCCTTGGTGAGCCATTACCTCACCAACTAGCTAATCTAACGCGGGCCCATCTATCGGCGATAAATCTTTCCCCCGAAGGGCTTATCCGGTATTAGCGTCAGTTTCCCGACGTTATCCCGAACCAAAAGGTAGGTTCCCACGCGTTACTCTCCCGTGCGCCACTAATGTATTGCTACATCCGTTCGACTTGCATGTGTTAGGCCTGCCGCCAGCGTTCGTTCTGAGCCATGATCAAACTCTCAAGTTTAATCTAGTTCTCAAGAACAACATAGTTGTTCAAACTACTTGGTATTGTCGTTCAATACCTAAATTGACATAAGGGTTTCTCGAATTAACGAAAAACTTACTTACATTTGTCGAATAGGATACTCAAACGACAAACCGAAACCATATAGCTTTTGCAAGCTAAAAGGCTTTGGATATCCTCGACCAGTTGCTATGTTTTAAGGCATAGCTTCCCATCGCGGATCGCCGTCTGCGCATCCCTTCTCATCAGTCTTCACAATTTCCAAGAACAAGATCGTTGTCGATCCGCAACCATTCTGACACAAAGAAAACAACTGCCAAGCGACAAATTCGTCTTTCGACAAAAATTGAAGCTAAACATTGCATAAGTGTCAACAAGACTACTTCCGGAAGTCACGCTGTGACGCCCGACAGAGGGGAACTTACTGGTTCTAATTTCTGGAGTCTAGGGAAAAATTTATATTCCATTCATAATTTTTACTTGACTCGTTACGAATATGAATTTTCTTAAAAAACGATTGCCTCACAATCATGTGTAACTATCAGAAATAAAAGGAAGATAAACAAATCGTTATCTGTAAAAATTTTTGAAATAAATTCACAAAAAAACGCGTGAAAAAAGCTAAATTTTCCCTCAAACGGGGCTCATCCCGAAAATTTTTGGAATAAATCTCACATTAAGGCGCGAATATCGCAAATTGCGTTAATAAAGGTGAGTTTTTTGTCAAGATTTGCGGCCTCTGCCGTTGCGAAAGCGGCGCGCGTTTTGTCCCAAATCTTCAAAGCCATGTCGGCTCGTGCGCTTGGGCGTTCGCTTGCTTCGTCGTGCGCGGCCTTGCGTAAACGCTCGATAAAAAGCGCGCTAAGAGCCTCGAAACTTTCCGCATCGCTTTTTCTCGCAATTTGATCCGCAAGTTTATGCATGCGTGCGACATCCATTTCCGGCAATGCATCCAAAATGCTAAGCAATTCTCGGTACAAAGGTAACGTTTCCGTTCTCAAAATCTTGAATGCAAAACCGACGCTTCCGCCTGATAATTGCACGGCGGTATCAATATCGTCCGGCGGATGTTTCGACGCGTTGGCGGCCAAGACCGCGCGCATTTCGTCGTAACTAAGCGGCAAAAGCTGCAATGTTCGCGCACGTGAACGTATTGTTGGCAGCAGAATGCCCGGCGTTGTGACCGTCAGCAATATCAGCGCGCGAGGAGGGGGCTCTTCGACGATTTTCAGAATTGCGTTTTGACCGAATCTGTTCAGCGTATGCGCTTCGTCGACGATCACGACGCGCCATCCATTGTGCGCGGCGGTTTTATGTAAAAACGGAGCGACGGTCAGGATTTTTTCGACAGGAATGGTATTTTTAAGCGTCCCCGTTTTTTCGTCGATTTCGCGACGAACGAACAGCAAGTCCGGATGCGCTTCGGACGCTACAAGCTTTGCTGCGGAATCCTTGTCTTTTTGGCATAAAACAAGTTGCGAAATGTGTTTTGCAAACGCCGCTTTGCCGATTCCTTCGACGCCTGCGATCAGCCAAGCATGCGGCATTCTTCCCGATCCGAGCGCTTCCGTGACCTCGCGCAAGGCGCTTTTGTGTCCGACGAACGGAAGAGCCGTCTCCGTCATATCCGGAACCGTTCGCGTACGGCCGTGGCAATGTCTGCCGCCACGCTTTCGGCGTCGCGCGAAGCGTCGATAACGCGGAATCTGTCGGTGTGATTCTTGGCGAGTTCCAAATAGGCATTGCGTAGCCTGCGGTGAAAATCGACGTCTTTCTGCTGATACCGGTCGTCCTGTCCGCCGCGTGAGGCCACGCGCGCAAGACCCGCGTCGACCGGCATATCCAAAAGCAGCGTCAAATCCGGTTCAAACCCGGACGCGATCGAGCGATAGTAATCCTCGACGGTATCCAGCCCCAGCCCCAAGCCGATACCCTGATATGCGCGCGTCGAATCCACAAACCTGTCCGAAACGACCCATGCGCCGCGTTCCAGCGCTGGGAAAATGGTTTTGACCAGATGTTCGCGCCGCGCGGCCGTTATCAGCAAAAGCTCCGTCAGAGCGTCCCAATGCCCGTCCGGCGCCGTGAGCCACAAATCGCGAATGGCTTCCGCAGACGGCGATCCGCCAACCTCGCGCGTTTCGACGACGTCAATTCCCAAGCTGCGCAAAAGGGCGCCCAACGCTTTGACTTGCGTCGATTTTCCAACGCCTTCCCCGCCTTCGAAAGTGATGAATTTCCCCGAGCCCCCATCTTTTTGTCGAGGCCGATCCTGACGCGATGATGCGTCGTTTCGTAAGGGGGATTCGTTCACAAAAACGCTCCTAGAAAAGCAGTTGCAACTTCTGCGCCACGCGCGAAAAAAAGCCGACTTGCTCCACGTTGTCGATAGCGACCAGTGGAACGATTTTGGGGTCCATGCCGGGTGCCGTAATCGTCAGTTCACCGATGCGTTGTCCCTTTGAAATAGGAGCGGGAACAGGCTGTTCAAACGTCACAACGGCTTTCATGCTATTGCGTGCTGCGCGTGCCAAGGTGACGACAGTGGGTTGCGACGCAACGACGGTAACGTTTTTCTCCCGTCCCAGCCAAACGGAAGGGCTGGCCAAGACATCGCCTTCCTTCACGAGGGGATATAGCCCATATTCGCGATAACCGTAATCCAAAGTTTTGGCCGATTCGTCGGCGCGCGATTGCATGTTTTCCATGCCATTCAGCACCAGAACAAGTCGCCGTCCGTTACGGACGCACGAGGCCGCAAGCCCGAATCCGCCCGCATCCGTGTGTCCCGTCTTAAGCCCGTCAACGTTCATGTTGCGGTACAAAAGGGGATTCCGATTGCCCTGCGTAATTCCGTTATATGTAAAGGTTGTTTCTGAGAAATAGTGATAATATTCCGGAAAATCACGCTCCAACGCGACGGCAAGAACAGCAAGATCGCGTGCCGTTGAATAATGCTGTGGATCGGGAAGCCCCGTCGCGTTCGTAAAGTGGCTGTTGTTCAGACTGAGATGACGCGCTTTCACGTTCATAATATCGGCAAAAGCGGATTCAGATCCTGATCCCAACGCTTCCGCAAGAGCCACTGCCGCATCGTTGCCTGATTGAACGATCACGCCGCGGATAAGATCCTCGACCGAAGCTTTTTCCCCCACGTTCAAGAACATGCGCGAGCCTTCCTGTTTCCAGGCGCGTTCGCTGACGTCAACTTTATCGTCCAGATGCAACGTGCCGGATTTCAACGCGTCGAAGACGACGTACATCGTCATCATTTTGCTCATTGACGATGTTGGCATCTGTATATCCGCGTCTTTAGCGAAAAGAACGGTGTTCGTTGCCGAATCGATCAGGATGGCCTGCTTAGCCGCGACATCCAGCGGCGGTGCTGATTGCGCAAAGGCTTGCGCCGTTCCAAAGAATACCAACAAAAAAGCAAGTAACAAACCTGACTTCATTTTAGAAAAACCTCCTAATCCACAACGGTCCGGGCGCCGGATACGCCCGCTTTTTTTACCTGAGCAATTAAAGCGTCGGCCTGTCCGACGGTCGATACGGGGCCAAGGCGAACCCTATAATACGTTGTGCCGTTTACGACGGCCTTTGACACGGACGTCGCAGAAAGGCGGGCGAGATTTTGCTGCAATCTTTGAGCGTTTTCAGGAACGGTAAACGATCCGGCTTGAACAAAAAGCCGCGTTTGAGATGGGACAGGAACGACAACTGCGTACGGCACGGGCTTGACTTGCAGCATTTCGCGGCGCGTTTCCTCGGTTGAACGCACGGGTTGAAGCGTTTCCGTCTGAACGGGAGTTTTGGAAGCGGAAACATATGCCGCCTGTTCGACGGACGCGACCGAGTCTGCCGGCGCGCCGTAACGGCGCATCGCATCGGCAATTGCCTTGCTTTCGTCGGATAGAACTTGAACGCGTACGCGCGCCGTTCCGGCTTTTTCGAACCCCAAAAGCTGCGATGTCCGTTGGGAAACGTCAATAATGCGCGCGCCTGAAAACGGGCCTCTATCGTTAATGCGCACTACAACCGAACGCCCATTCTCGAGATTCGTTACGCGTGCGAGGCTCGGCATCGGTAGCGTCTTATGCGCTGCAGTCAGTTCGTCCTTGTTGTAAATCTCGCCATTGGCGGTCAGCTTGTTGTGAAAATCCTCGCCGTACCACGAGGCGATGCCCGTTTCATCGTACGAATAATCTTCTTGAGGATAATACCAACGATGATTGATCTGGTAGGGCTCGCCAACTTTGTAATAACCGCCGCGGCTGGCTGTGCCGCTTGTTGTCGAAGGTTGGCTCGCGCAGGCGGAAATTAGGACGCAAAGCGCCAAGAGAGGCCACGCACGGCAATGACGAATAAAACCGGCGACTTTATACGTTGACGTTTTCTTGTCATTCCCGCGAAAGCGGGAATCCAGTTGAAAGCGCGGCAAAAATGACCTTTTTCGGCCTTTGCTTGGATACCCAAACCGGATCCCCGCTTTCGCGGGAATGGCGATGGTCGAAGGAAGATGCATCATTTTATGGGGCCGCTTGTATAAAGATTATCCAAGACATCGTGTTATATTAAAGTCGTGCGATGCTAACGCAAGCTTGTTTTGCATATTTTTTGGATTTCGCTTTTCACTGGGAAGAAATACGTTCGTTTGCCTTGATTCTATCTGCCAATAACCCGACGGCCAAAGCAAAGTAAGTTGATTTATTCCATTTCATTAAGGCGCGGACGTTGTCGGTTGCGAAATAGCTTGCGCCTTCAGGGCCGTCCGGCTGGACGTAAGAAGATTGCAATGCCGATGCCGCTGGCTGCGCGTTACCGACACTTTCAATCTCGTGGCCCCAAGTCAGGCCGCGCTGCCAGCCTTCGGCAGCAAGATAATTTGCGATGGACGCCATGATATCGACATCGTTTTTCCAAATATCCGGTTTTCCGTTGCCTGTCGTATCGACGGCGTGTTTTAAATATGTCGAGGGCATAAACTGGCATTGTCCCATTGCGCCCGCCCACGAACCGCGCAAGGCTTCGGGAGGCAAGCGTTGCATGTCCAAAATGCGCAAAGCGGCAAGAAGCTCCCCTCGAAAAAACTCGGCACGGCGTCCCTCGAAAGCCAAGGTTGCAAGGGAATTCACGACTTCGTAATCGCCCATGTTTTGACCAAAATTGCTTTCGATCCCCCATAGCGCGAGGACGATTTCAGGCGGCACGCCCGTGCTTTCTTCGATGGACCGCAACGCATTTTTGTAAAGGCGAAATAATTCGGCGCCTTTTTCAATTCGGTTGAGCGTCACGACGTTACGAAGGTAGTTCTTAAATGCGATCGCCGATTCCGGCTGTTTTTGGTCGAGTTCGACGACCTGAGGATTTGGCACAAAAGAATCAAGAGCCGCATGAACGATATCGGGCGAGATTCCCAGATCAATAGCTTGCGCCTGAACCTGTTGACTCCATTGAGCTTCGGCATTTGTGCGCACCTGCGCGGCGTAAGCGGGAAAAGACGTGAAAATGAGTCCGGCAAAGAGCAAAAACGGTAATTTCATCAAGGCCATAGCGTATCGATTCTCCCTAGGATCCGGTATGAAAGCAACCCTGCGTATTCGCGCGCGGCTAAATTAAGATAAAACGCCTGCCGGGTGAAATCAAAAAACCCTTCCGTCATATATTCCCCGGACGTGTAATAGCCCGCAGGTGCTGGAAAGACATTCCATCCGGTTTTTTTGAAGCAGCCCATGGCGCGAGGCATGTGAAAAGCGCTTGTGACAAGAAGCCAGTTTTGCGTTTTTTCGGGACGAACGATTTTTGCAGAAAACAGCGCATTTTCGTAAGTGTTGCGCGACGCTGTTTCGAAAATCATCCGTTCGGTGGGAACGCCTATGAGGGTCATGATATCTCGAGCGATCTCAGCGTCTTTATGATCGATGCTGGGCGCTAGAATCTCGGGCCCGCCTGCAAAAACAAGTTTTGCCTCAGGGTATCGATGCGCAAGTTTACCGACTTCGATATAGCGTCGCAAAGAATCGAGCGCTGTCGGTTTGCCTCGTTTCTCCGAAATGGCGGGTTTTTCGTCGCCGCCGATAATAACGATGCCATCGATAGGATCGGGCGGATCGAAAGAGTGCCGATTTTCGAGCGGAATTAAAGCCCATACGCCAAGAGGCAGGACAGCAACGAAACCAAGGCCGAAAAATGAAAAAAGGCAAAGAACTCTTGCCGTTTTTGTGTATTTCGACCGCTCAAGCGCCAATCCAGTTCCCAGCGCAAGGAGAAGAAGGCTAAACGGGGAAAAAACGGTCCAAAGGATTTTTGACAGGAGGAAAGACATAAAGCCACAAAAGCATATCTGGCATCATACAGTCCATAAGCATATGCAGACGGATGCGCAGTGCGCGACCATACAAGGAAAACGCCTCTTTCGGAATTTCCGTTGCGTGCCGTTCCGATTGATTATTCTTAGAAAGGCCTTATTCTTCCATGCCGATGGCGGACTTATACAAATCCAGCAATTCTTCGGTTTCGCGGCGTTTTTCGACCTCGATTTTACGCAAACGCACAATCTGGCGAATGATTTTCGTGTCAAAACCGACGCCTTTTGCTTCGGCATAAACTTCCTTCAAATCTTCGCCAACGGCGGCCTTGTCTTCTTCGAGCTTTTCAATGCGCGCGATAAAGGATTTCAGTCTTTCGCCCGAAATACCGCCCGTGTGCTCTTCCGGCTTCGTTGCTAATGCGGATTGTGACATTCTTTGCTCCACTAAACATAAAGTGGGCGTTTATTAATGCACTTGGGCGCGCGAATCCAGAAAATAAACTTGCCCCCCGTCCTTGATGCGATAGGATAGCGACCGTCTGTTTCCTCGATGCAACCTAGGATAAGTCATGCCTTATGTTTTACGGGATGCGAGCGGTAAAATTGTCAAAGTCAGCATTCGCGGTTTGGTGGGCGCAGAAATGTTGCCCCACAATCATCCGCAGATTTTGGATTTTTTAAGGCAGCGAGGGCAGGATCCAAAACAGGTTGACGAGGCGCTTAACGAATTGCGCCGGAGCGATGTCGAAATGGCGCGCGCCATCGAAGACGTCGTTATGATTTTGCTTAAGAAAAACATCATCAAGATGACCGATTTGCCGAAGCCGGTGCAGGACCGCATATCCTTCCGCGTCAAGCAGCGCATCACGATACAGGATGTTTACGATCAGGCGTCGGCGCGAGTCATGAATTAATAGAGGAAATTTTTATGCGGGGATATTTTGCCGTTGGCGCTGAGGGCATCAACAAAGGGTTTAATCTGGGCAATCTCGTGCGCACATCGCACGCGTTCGGCGCGAGTTTCTTTTTTACGGTGAATGCATCGGTTAGCTATGCTGAAGTCAAATCGACCGACACGTCGCATGCCGACATTCATATGCCATTTTACGCCTATAAAAATATCGGCGAATTCACGTTGCCCAAGGATTGTTCGTTGGTTGGCGTCGAGTTGATCGACGATGCTATCGACTTGCCGAGTTTTCGGCATCCCTTGCGCGCGGCGTATGTTTTAGGGCCTGAAAAAGGCAATCTGTCGCCCGAGATGGTCAAACGATGCGACCACGTCGTAAAAATTCCGACGAAATTCTGCGTTAATGTAGGCATCGCGGGCGCATTGGTGATTTACGACCGCATGATAAGCCTCGGCGGCTTTGCCGAAAGGCCAGTGCGTGTCGGCGCGAAAGTCGCGCAGCCGAAACGGGGGCGTAGATGAAAGTCGCCGCGCGGGTCGTCAATAGATATCCTCATGCGGCTGGATTGGTTTTTGCCGCGCTTGCGGCAATCGTATATGGCCTTCATCCTCCTGCCGAGCAGGCGGCCTATTCCTTCGGCGCAAACGCCGTTTGCCTTGCTCTGTTTGCGTTATGGTCGCGCGGACTCGGGCTTATGGCCTATTGTATTGCGAAGGGATTGCCCCTTTTCCGGACG
Organism: uncultured Rhodospirillaceae bacterium; assembly: GCA_964449155.1. Taxonomy (GTDB): domain Bacteria; phylum Pseudomonadota; class Alphaproteobacteria; order UBA9219; family UBA9219; genus CAIXLI01. Next base: position 8,364 of record CAYVBP010000049.1, read on the forward strand.
CGCGAAGATATCAAGCAGGCTCTGATCGGCGGGGCATGCCAAGCGTGGTCAAGCGGCGCGATCATCTGGGCTTTGATGTTTCTGTCCGGTCCAATCGTCATCATTATTGTGTTTGCGCATACATTGATGCTGTTGTTTTTCATGGCGTGGCGCGGCGAAATCAAGCTTGATTTTCTCAATATCGCAACGACCGTCATGGCCTTATTCGGGCTAACTCTTGTGCTCGACGTCTGGCATGCGCACGAGGTGGGGCATTGGATAGGGGCCTTGATCTGCTTATCGGCCGCCCTCGCGACGGCCAGCCGCCTGTACGTCTACGGGCATCAGACGCGTTTGCGAGACCCGATAGTCGTTGGGGCGGAAAATATGCTTATCGCCGCTATTTTGACCGTTCCTGCAATTTTTCTTCAAATGCCGCGGCTCCCGGAAACAGCGGCAGGGGGGATGTATATCGTTGTCATCTGCCTGTCGTTCACGGCCGGCGCGTTTTTTATGTTTTGGGGAATATCGCTTCTCGGAGCGTTCCAATACAGCTTGATGGCGAAGATTGAGCCGATCTTTACGGCGCTGTTTTCCGTTTTATTATTGAAAGAGGTTATGAGCCTCTACCAGTATATAGGCATGGCTTTCGTTCTCAGTAGCCTTGCGGCATACCAAATCTTGCGGTCGAAGAAAAAAGTTCTTGCCGTCGAAGGCGATATTCTTCGGGCGTAATCTGCCCGAAGTATCAGGAATTTTCCTTAATCCATTCTTGCAAGGCGGCCTTAGGAACAGCCCCAACCTTTGTGGCGACGACTTGTCCACCTTTGAACATTAGCAGCGTCGGAATGCTGCGAATTCCGTATTTTCCGGGGGTTGAAGGATTGTCGTCGACATTGACTTTGCCGATTGCGATCTTTCCGTCAAGTTCGCCCGCAAGTTCCTCTAAAACAGGTCCAAGCATCTTGCAGGGACCGCACCATGTCGCCCAAAAGTCGACGAGAACAGGCCCAGACGCTTGCAAAACATCGGCTTCGAAACTTGCATCCGTGATCGTTTTTGTGGCACTACCCATGATAAGCACTCCGGTTGATACAAACGATATGGTGGCGGGTCGCGAAGGTTTCAACCCAGATTTCACTCTACAATCGATATTTATCTTGGCAAGCTGAATTTTTACGAATGAGCCTTGAGCCAAAAAGGTTCTTTGATAAGCTCGCCTTATGGAATGGATTGACGAAGGAATAGTTCTGTCGGCCCGGCCGCACGGAGAAAGCGCGGCCATCGTCACGTTATTGACGGCAGGGCACGGACGTCACGCGGGACTTGTTCCCGGTGGACAGGGGCGCGCGGCTCGCCCAGTGTTGCAGCCGGGCAATCGCGTGCAGGCGAAATGGCGCGCGCGGCTTGTCGATCATCTGGGAACCTTTACGCTTGATCTTCAAGCGGCGCAGGCCGCCTTGTGGCTGGACTCGCCCGAGATTGTTGCGATCATCGCCAGCGCGTGCGCGGTAACGGAAGCCAGCATGCCGGAACGCCAACCGATGCCGGGCGTCTATGCGGGGCTGGCTGCGCTTTTGGCTTTGCGGGACGCCGATCTTTTTGCGCCCGTTTACGTCAAGTGGGAAACTGCTTTATTGCAGGCGTTGGGATATGGCCTTGATCTCACACAATGCGCTGCAAGCGGCAAGGCAGAAAATTTGGCGTTTATCAGTCCTAAAACGGGACGTGCCGTATCGCGCAATGCGGGAGAACCATACCGCGACAAACTATTTCCATTGCCGGCTTTCCTTCTTGGCGGTGCGTTTTGGACGCAAAAGGATATTTTTCAAGGACTTGAAATAACAGGATACTTTTTGTCGCGACACGTGTTTTCCCATCCGCATTCGCGCATTCTTGTTCCTTGCGATGGAGATTTGCCGCAAGCAAGGCAACGTCTCGAGACCTATTATAATACCGATCTCGGATCAAAGTGAATCGAGGAGACCCCTTCGATTCACTTTGATCCGAGATCGGTATGAGCTTATGCGCCGAAAGCTCTTGCCGCATGATAGACGATAAAGGCCCCGCCATAAGCCAGAGCGGTCATGAAGGCGAACGAGGCAAGCATCCATTTCGACGATCCCGTCTCCCTGCGGATCATGACGAGAGTTGACACGCATTGAGGCGCGAAAGCAAACCACACAAGAAGGGCCAACGCCGTCGCAAGGCTCCATTCGCGCGCAAGCGTTTGTCCCAGTTCCGTCTCTGCCGCGCCGTCTTTAATGGAATAAAGTGTGCCGAGCGTCGAAACGGTGACTTCTCGCGCGGCCATGCCGGGGATCAGCGCGACGTTGATCTGCCAGTTAAAACCGATGGGCGCGAAAACGGGCTCCATGGCTTTGCCGATGGAGGCCGCATAGCTATAATGAATAGCGGGGTCGGGCGCATCTTTCGGAGGCTGCGGAAACGACGCCAGAAACCAGATAACGACCATCATCGCTGCGATGACTGTTCCCGCCCGTTGCAGGAAAATCTTCGCTCGTTGCACGAGTCCGAAGAAAATGCTGCGCGGATCGGGAATCTTATAGTCTGGAAGTTCGAGAAGAAATGGCTCGGATGCGACTTTCCGCCACAGCAGGCGGCGCAGGATTAAAGAGAACGCAAGGGCGCTGACAATCCCCAAAGCGTAAAGGCCGAACATGACAAGGCCCTGAAGCTCAACCGCGCCCCAAACCTTCTCGGCAGGAATAAAAGCGGCGATCAAAAGCGTATAAACGGGAATGCGAGCCGAACACGTCATGAACGGCGCAATCAAAATAGTCGTTAGCCTGTCGCGCCGGTTTTCGATGACGCGCGTTGCCATGATGGCGGGAACGGCGCAAGCAAAGCTCGACAAAAGAGGAATGAACGCGCGCCCGTGCAATCCTGCGCCGCCCATGATTTTGTCCATCAAGAAAGCCGCGCGCGCCATGTAGCCGAAATCTTCAAGAAGAAGGATAAAGAAAAACAAAATCAAGATTTGAGGCAAAAACACGACAATGGACCCGACGCCGTCGATAAGTCCGTTGCAAACAAAACTGCGCAACAGAGGATCGTCGATAGAGGTTGCGGCTGCGGTTCCCAAATAGCCGAAACCAGCTTTGATCGCATCCATAGGGATCTTGGACCAGCTAAAAATAGCCTGAAACATCGAAAACAGAACGCCAAGAAAAATCAGGATCCCCCAAAAAGGATGAAGCAAAACCGCATCCAATCGCGAAGTCGGCGTGATCCGCGCCGGAGGATATTTAACGGAAAGAGAAATAATGCGGTCCGCTTTACGTTGAAGGGCTGCGATTTCGTCTCGTCCCGGCGGAGTCCATGCGACTGCGGCGCGGGACAAGGAGGGAAGGCGGGCGATTTCACCGTCAAGAAAGGCGAGAAGATCGTTCGTTCCTCCGCGGCGCACGGCGATGGACGGAATAACAGGCATTCCTAATTCGGATGACAGGAGGTCGATGTCGATATCGATCTCTCGATGCCGTGCGATATCGAACATATTTAACACAAGCGCGGTGGGAAGACCCGTTTGCTTCATTTCGAGCGCAAGGCGGACGGCAAGCCTCATATTGGCGGCGTCGGCGACGCATAAAACGATTTTGGGAATTTCCTCGCCCTCGATTTTGCCAAGAACGACATCGCGCGTAATCTCCTCGTCAGGGCTGCGCGCGCGAAGGGAATAGGTGCCCGGCAAATCGAGAAGTATGACCTGACGTCCTTGCGGCGTGGCCAGAACGCCTTCCTTGCGTTCGACGGTAACGCCGGGATAGTTCGCGACTTTTTGTCGGCTGCCTGTCAGCGCGTTGAAAAGGGATGTCTTTCCGCAATTCGGATTTCCGACAAGGGCGATGCGCGTAACAGGATCAGCCATGATGTTCGCACGATGCAGGACAAACGCGAACGGCGTTGGCAATACGGCGGCGCAAAGCCACGGTCGTGCCGTTGACGCGAACGGCGATGGGATCGCGTCCCCAAAAACCCTCGTGCATGATTTCGATGTCGGTGCCGACGATAAACCCCATTTCCATAAGCCGCCGTTCGATTTCCATGGAGGGAAGGCCTGTTTTGACGCAAGGTAAGGCGTTGATGGCCACGATTGTCCCCTTGAACCCCTTCGTTGCCCGTCCCAGCAACACGACATGGTTGCACTGAGACGATGATCGAGGGGGGCGAATAGAGGACATGGGGAAACTACATACGAAGAAAAGAAAGGGATATCAATGGGAGAGAGGCGTGGAATAAAAAATTTATTCCGCGTTTCTTTCTTCGATTGTTGAAAGTCCCGGTGGCTTGGCTGGTGGTGGACCAAAGAAAGTAAATCTGGGCACTGTTGGCGTGTTAAAATTACAATCCCTTAATTTACCGCGCAACCAACCCATCTTTCATAGAGTCCTTTTCTCCCTGCTGTGCCACACCCGAATAATCACGGCAGTCTCATCGTCTTCCAGCATATATCGTAGGACATAAGAACCAGCACCGAAAGAAATAAACCATTCCCGCCTGCCTGTATCAT
>CAYVBP010000050.1:0-12606 GCA_964449155.1 uncultured Rhodospirillaceae bacterium
CCCGCTTTCGCGGACGGGAAAGGTTATTACATAAAGTCTTGAACTTAAGCCGTCTTCGCTTGCGTTTTTGGCGTTTGCACATGGAGCCTGTCGTCCAAGATTCTCTCGATAAACTGAAGAGGCGCCATGGGTGGATCCTCAGTCAACGCCTGATGGTAAATCACGGTCGATGGCGTCATGCCCGGCAGGGAATTCGCTTCAATGACAACCATTTTCCCGGTAACGGTATTGAAGAAAATATCAATACGCGCATAGCTTCCAATGCCCAGTTTTTGCGCGACCCTTTCGATGTTGGTCTTGATTTTTCGCCTGAAATCGAGCTTCAAAATGTCGTCAGGGGGCGGCGTGATATTGACGCCTGTTCCGCCCTGAAACTTCTCTTCAAGGCTTAAAACCTCGCCTTCGGCAATCGTGATGCTGGGATTCAACGCGTGATAGTCGCCGTTTTTCTCAAGAACGCCGACTGTAAATTCAAGCCACCCGTCCTTGCGCTTGTAAACGATGTCGTTCTTGATGACGCGGATATAATCGACCTGAATAAACGGCTCGATAATGTAGATCGGATTTTTATCCTGCGGCAAGGACACGTCATTGTCCTGATTTTTAAAAGTTCCCGCCGGGATGATTTCGTTCTTCGTGTTTCCGGCAATTTTCGCGTACGTCCTCAGCTCGTCAAGCGAGTACAGGCGCACAATGCCCGATGAGCAACCGTCCGATAGCGGTTTGATGGCAAAGGTCGAGGCGTCAAAGGAAGACACTTCTTTCCAAATAGCTTCCAAATCCTTCTTGGTCGCCGTCTGGATGTTAAACTGCTTTTTGGGCAGGGAAGAAACGTCCGGATCGCCCAGATCGTTGACCAGTTGCCCTGTGACGAATTTGTCCATGCAGACGCGCGATGCCGCAGTTTCCGAGCCGTTGTAAACAAGTCCGTAGCTTTCCAATTTGTTCTGAACGGTACCGTCCTCACCTTCGCCGCCGTGCAGGCCGATAAAGACGAACGCATCGTTTTTCTCAGCTTCGGCGCAGAACGCGTCCATGTTCATGGCGTGCGGCGTGTTCTTCTCGACGCTAAAACCGTTCGAGATGCCGAGTTTTTCGTAAATCTCGGCGGCCAGAGGCTCAAGTCGCGCATTGATTTCTGCCGCCTCGCCGCAATTCATCCGGATTTCCTCGACCGTGTGGTTAAGCGCGAACGAATAGGGAAGTTGCCAAACGACGCCTTCCTTGTCCATCAGGAACGGCGTCGGATCGTAATGCTTGGATTTAAGCAGCTTAAGCCAAACGTTGGTTCCGCTCATCAAAGAGACTTGACGTTCCGCAGTTTTTCCGCCCATCAGAACGTAAACTTTTTTCTTGCCGTCGCCCGAAACGGAAGCTTTTGACGGGAATGTCGCCTTAATGCCATATCGGGCGCATGCATTGGATACGATAAGCTTCAGGAACGACGCATGGTTAAACCCGATGCGCGACGTTTGCTCGAACACGAAACTGTTTTGTTCCATGCCGCTTGTCGGATTGATGTCCGAAAAATACACGCGCCCGTTGTTTAAAATCCACCCGTCGACGCGCAAGCAGTCTCTGAATCCGAACAGCGAGAAAATCTTCTCGGCGCCTTTCTGGATTTCCTTAATCTGCGCGCTCGAAAACTTCGGCGGGCAGTGCAACAACGAGGAATCCGTGGCCAGATATTTTTTTCTGAAGTTGAATATCCGAGCGCCCTTGACAATTTCGACCTCGGTCGGCACGAACGCGACGGGCCGTCCGTTCTTTCCTTCGACGACGATCGAAGTGAATTCTCGTCCGTGGCAGAATTGTTCGATGATAAATTTGTCGCCCACATGCAGGTTGCCGTCCAGCGAGTCCTTCAGCGCTTCAATCGCGGCGTCGGTATCGGCGACTTCGTATGTGCCGATGGACGACCCCCCCAAAGTTGGTTTGATGACGGCGTCTTTAATGTCGTGTTCTTTCAAGAACGCGTCGATGGTAATTCGCGCGTTTGCAAGATCGGTTCTGTCCACGACGGCGAAAGGAATGGTGTAAAAGCCGTTTTCCTTTAAAATGGCGTTTGCGATGTCCTTCGGAAACGCCTTTCGGATAGTCTCGGCAGGGCCGCCGATATAGGGAATGCCGTTATCTTCAAGCAACTGCTGAAGTTGTCCGTCTTCGCCAAAAATGCCGTGAATAAGAGGAAAAGCCAGATCGTGTTCCTTCAGCTTCTGAATGAACTGATCCATGGTAATTTTTTGCGCGCTTCCCTTAAGCTTGAAATCGAAATCAGAAGGCGTGTTAGAATAGAGCTGATAGGTCGACAGAACGTAGACGTTCATGAACACGTCAAAGTAGAAGGGCGTAATTTTTACGGTATCCGATTGCAAGTGATCGAGCATCGACCTTGCAGAATTAATGGAAATACCACGCTCAGAACCCGGTCCCCCACAAATAATGGCGATTTTCATTTTCTAAAGCATTCCCTTCAAACGTTAATCCACGAGTTTCAAGCTAAAATGGATGTCTTGTAAACGCAAACCATTTTCCAAAATTCTATGCGTGTGAAATCTTTCCTTTGTCCTTTTGGAATCCAATTGTTTTGATGAAAGATAACAATGCTTGTTCTATAGCGCTTTTTCCGAAAAAATATAAGCAAATAACAAAACAACCCATTGATTGATATGGGATTTACTTATTTTTTTGCATCGATTCAGACTAATTTAGGGAGTACTCTTTATAGTTAGTCGTTATTAGGCCTATTCTTTGAAAGAATTGATTGCTGCGGTGCATTTGTTGTAACCATCCCTGAGGGGCCGAAAACCTCTGTATATTATTGCTGTTATTTTCAAAGAGGAAATTATGCCGAAACAAGAATCGACCATCGAAGAATATGTTCAGCAACCGGAGATTTCTGAGGCAAAAGTTATTCGCGGGAATTTCAGGAACTTTATTGTCGAACACAAAGAATTTTTCGATGTGCTGAATGCGAATCCGGCGCAAATTACAGAAGCGTTTAAGCGGATAGTGGTCTCTGCCACAAACACGAAAGCGCATCGCGAGGGATTGAACGCTTTTGTTGGCGCAAACGTGGACTATTTTCAAGGCCTTCTGGCGCAAGCGCCGGAAATAAAAGCCGGTCTTAAAAACATCAATCCGGATACTGTAAAAAACGGCCTGAAAGGCCTGACTCTTGAGAAGCTCACGGATCAAGTTCGGCGCAAGGGCATATTTTATTCAAGTCTGGCCGAGGTATGCGGGGGGTCTGCGGCGACCGTATTGTCGCTTCAAAAGACGCTGGAATTTATAACGCAGTCGACGGGGGCGCCCGCGCTTGGCGGTGCGGCGCTTGCGGCATCCCTGCTTCTTTTTACGGCGGCGAGTTACATTGGCGTGATATATCCCTACGAAGCTCAAGCGGATAAACCCTTTCCGGAAGGCATTTCGGACGCGCAGAGAAAAGACTTGATGAAGCAGCGCGACGAACTCATCACGAAAAGAACGAACCTCATTGTCAAGATCAACGATTTCGCGAAAAAAGGATCGCAGTCCTATCTTATTGCGGGCGCGCTCTTACAGAATCCGATGTTTGCTGCCTCTGGTCTTTTATATTGGAAAGCCTGCAACACGCGCGTGAACGGCAGGCAAGGTCCACCGGTTCCAAAACCTTCGTGGGAGAACGGAACGCCGGCTACTCAAAAAATTAAGGACACCGGGAGGTATGTAAAACAAGTATTGGATAACAATCCGTTTGTGAAGGCCGAGGTAATTATGCTGCCGGGGTTGTTGGCCTCTAGTTACGGGCTAATATCCATGCTGCCGCCGTCGATTCCGCTCTATGGATCGATTCTCGGCATAGCTGCGGGTACGACGATACGCAACCTTACATGTGCTATTCAAAAGACATCGGCGGAGGAAAAAGTTGAGGAGGAAGAGTCAAAGCAAATGAAAAAAAGTAAACATCAAAGCAAACAAAGAAAAACGTTTCTGGCCATGGGTCGCGTTGCGGCGAGAAAGGGTGTCACATTACGCCACAGACCGAACGCTCTTTAGCGCTATTTTTAGCTTCGCCGAAGACGTTTATCCTTCTTGCGTTTCGAAATCGATTCTCGGGTCTGTCAGCACGTATGCCAAATCCCCGACCACGTTCATGACAAGCCCCAAAAGGGTAAAGAAGTACAAGGTGCCGAACATCACGGGATAGTCGCGGTTAATCGCGGCCTCAAATCCCAACAGTCCCATGCCATCCAGCGAGAAAATTACTTCGATCAGCAACGCGCCCGTGAAAAGAATCGAGACGAACGCTTGCGGAAAGCCCGCGATCACGATCAGCATCGCATTGCGGAACACATGGCCGTACAGCACGCGGTTTTCCGTCAACCCCTTGGCGCGCGCGGTCAGAACGTATTGCTTCGAAATTTCGTCCAAAAACGAGTTTTTTGTCAACATCGTTAGACTCGCGAATCCGCCGATGACCAGCGCCGTTACCGGCAGCGCAATGTGCCAGAAATAGTCGCCGATACGATGCAGCCAATCCATGTCGCTCCAATTGTCCGAGACAAGCCCGCGCAAGGGAAACCAATCCAGATATCGCCCGCCCGCAAAAACGACGATCAGCAACACGGCGAACAAAAAGCTTGGAATGGCGTATCCGGCGATGATCGCAGCGCTTGTCCAGATGTCGAACGAGCTGCCGTCTCTGACGGCTTTGCGGATTCCCAGCGGAATTGACACCAAATAAACGATCAGCGTCGTCCAAAGCCCCAGCGAAATCGACACCGGCATCTTGCTGACAACAAGGCTGAAAACGCTGTCGTCGCGGAAGTACGATTTTCCAAAATCGAACTGTGCATAGTTCGCCATCATCTTGAAAAAGCGTTTGTGCAGCGGTTGGTCAAATCCGAATTGACGTTCAAGTTCCTCAATTAACTCCGGGTCGACGCCCTGTGCGCCCGGATACCGCGACACGGCGGCCGCATCGCCGACTTTGGTTGCCTGTGCTCCCGGCGTTGCGACCTCGCTGCCGCCCGCGCCGCTGAAGCGCGCCGTTGCCGAGACGTCCGTTCCATGTAATCTGGCGACGATTTGTTCGATAGGTCCGCCCGGCGCAGCTTGTACGATAATAAAGTTAAGAACCATAATTCCGAACAGCGTCGGAATAATCAGAAGCAAACGGCGGATGAAATAGGCAAGCATAGGCAAGGCTTTGCAAAAGAACGAAACGCGGGGGAGTATAAAGGCCATTGCTTGCCCGTGGCTATATATATTGCGTCCAACGGAAAAAGGATTAAAGTCAGCAAAGATTTTATGCTTTAGTGTCGTGGGTTAGGACAGTTAATGCAGTTAAAGTCGTTCGAATCTGTCGATATTTATGTCATCCGCGGGGGAAGCATTGTTTGCGGAGAAGATGGATTTTTCTGTATTTCCGAGGCGGCGCGAAAAGAAAATCATAATAAAAGCCTGAAAAAATACGTTAAAAGACTTTGTTCCTCAAAATTCTCCGAACGAATCATCCCAGCATGGGATATTTTCTTTGACGAAGCCGCGCGCATATGCGGGACGCGGATCGTTATTTCAAACCGGACGGAAAATACAACCTCTCGGGCTGTTAAAGGTCGCCAAGTTTGGCACCGACACGTGCCTCTGCGTCATCGTTCCGGCCTTAAGAATCGGGGGCATGAGTCGGAAGCTACGGGTCACGATACGACGTTTAATCTCCGAAAAATATCTTTGGACTATTTGATTCATCAAGCCGCGCCGCTTACGACGCAAAAAAAGAAAATGCCTGAAAACAGATTTTCTTATAAGGTCGGCAAGCTTCAGCTGAATCTTGCGGATATAAACAATCCTTTGTTTCTTGGTGCCGACGTCGCAAAAATCAGGAAAGGCTTTAGCATTAAGGAGGTCGTAAAAGACGGCGTGCGTCTGAGCGCAGCTTTAGATGGAGCTTCCGTTGCCGTCGATTATCGCGGCCATAACCTGGTGGTAACGCCGACAGGCGTATTATTTGACGATGTTCCAACGACCATGCAGATTCTAAGGGTTATTCATACGGCTAACGAGTTTAGAGCGATTTCCGGCATGCCCGTTGCCGTTAACTATGATGGGTATAAGTTCAATATGACCGAAGGTGTGGAACCTTATGAGATTGTTTGCGGATATTCTCGGCATAAATACGATCGTCAAAGGACCACAAACATCAGCGGGGCCATTAGCCATGCCGCTTCCTGCGCCCCTTAAAGCGGTTAACGCGAAAAAACCTTGCAAAGCTTATAGTAAACGTATAAAAACCCTCCCGCCTTGGGGGTTGTCCTCGGGGCTATAAAACTCACGCGTGTTTGGCTCGCGCAGTAAATCCTGCGATGCGCCTTCCGGTCGGGGAAGCCCGATACACACGCGGCGGATTAACCGGAGAAAGGCAATACTTATGACGATGCCCGTCGTTACACTGCGGCAGCTATTCGAAGCCGGCGTTCATTTCGGCCACAATACGCGCCGTTGGAACCCCAAAATGCAATCCTATCTGTTCGGCGTGCGCAACAGCGTGCACATTATCGACCTCGAACAAACTGTTCCCATGTTCCAGCGTGCGCTGCAATTGCTGCGTGACACGGCGGCATCCGGCGGACGCATCCTGTTCGTCGGCACGAAGCGTCAGGCGCAGGTCAGGGTTGCAGAGGCGGCCAAGCGTTGCGGCCAATACTATGTCAACCACCGCTGGCTCGGCGGCATGATGACAAACTGGAAGACCATTTCCCAATCGATCAAGCGCCTGCGCGATCTAAACGATAAGCTTGAAAACGAAGCCAGAAAGCTGACAAAGAAAGAAGCTCTTCAGATGACCCGCGACCGCGATAAACTTGAACGCGCGTTGGGCGGCATCAAGGATATGGGCGGCTTGCCGGACATCATTTTTGTTATCGACACGCTGAAGGAAGACATTGCGATCGCCGAAGCCGTCAAGCTCGGTATCCCGGTCGTCGCGGTTGTCGACAGCAATTCGGATCCTGCCGACGTTACGTTCCCGATCCCGGGCAACGACGACGCATCGCGCGCGATCGACCTGTATTGCGAGTTGGCGTCTCAGGCTATTCTTGACGGCATCGAGGCCGAGCTCGCCGATAGCGGCAAGGACATCGGCGAGTCCGAAGTCGTTCCCAACGGCGAGACAACCGCCGAAGAGCCGAAGGCCGAAGAGAAAAAGAAGGCTGGCGGCAAGAAGGAAGACAAGAAAAAAGGCGCTGCCAAAGCGTAAAACTAAAAGGGATTCGGGAACGCTTAATCCCGAATCCCAATTTCCGAATCCCAAGGAGTCCCCAATGGCCGAAATTACAGCCACCCTAGTCAAGGATCTGCGCGAAAAGACCGGCGCGGGCATGATGGATTGCAAAAAAGCGCTGACGGAAACGAATGGCGACATGGAAGCTGCCGTCGATTGGCTGCGCAAGAAAGGCCTGTCGGCAGCCGCCAAAAAGGCCGGACGCGTCGCGGCCGAAGGCTTGGTTGCCGTTGCATCCGCCGGAACGAAAGCGGCCGTCGTCGAAGTCAATGCAGAGACAGACTTCATCGCGATGAACGACAAATTTCAGACCCTGTGCCTCGATGCGGCAAAAGCCGCGCTTGATGTCGGCGCTGATATCGAAGCCGTTAAGAACGCTGCGTCTTCCTGTGGCGGAACGGTTCAGGAAGTTTTGACGAACCTTATTGCGACGATCGGTGAAAATATGTCGATCCGCCGCGCGGCCCATCTTGCCGTTTCCAAGGGCATCGTTGCGTCTTATGTCCATAACGTCAAAGCGCCCAATCTCGGCAAAATCGGCGTGCTCGTCGCGCTTGAGTCCGAAGCCGATCAAGCCAAGCTTATGGAACTCGGAAAGCAGATTGCGATGCACATCGCGGCGGCGCGTCCCGAATTTCTGGCGATTGCCGACGTCGATACGAAGTCGCTTGACCGCGAACGCAGCGTGTTGGCCGAACAGGCCCGTGCGTCAGGCAAGCCCGAAGCCATTATCGAAAAAATGGTCGAAGGCCGTCTTCGCAAGTACTACGAAGAAGTCGTTCTTCTCGAGCAGATCTTTGTGATCGATGGCGAAGCCAAGGTCGGCCAAGCCGTCGAGGCTGCTGCAAAGACGCTTGGCAAGCCGATTAAGGTTGCGGCTTTCGCGCGCTTCCAGCTGGGCGAAGGCATTGAAAAGGCGGAAGCCGATTTTGCGGCCGAAGTCGCGAAGATGGCAGGGTAACCCCTTAAGGATAATCTGAAAACGGCCCCAGTCTTAAAGACCGGGGCCGTTTTTTTTAAGAATCTGCATGAATAGCGCATGTTTTCTCGTGTCCTTCAATAACAACGCGATCACCTTATGAAACGCTGACGGCGGCGTTTGGCAGAAGATGCGTTCGATCTCCCCCTTTCCCTTAAGCGTATTCCGGTGTAAACATGCCGAGCCCGAGAGAAAACGACGCTTATGTCACAAAAACAGGGAAATACGATTATGCCGTCCGACAATGCCCAAAAGAACTGCGAAATTCAGCATGCGCCGACGACAGCGCGCTATAAGCGCGTCCTTTTGAAGCTGTCGGGCGAGGCGCTGATGGGGTCTCGCGATTACGGGCTGGAGCCGGAAATTGTCGAACGCGTTGCTGCCGAAATCAAAACTGTCATAGACATGGGCGTCGAAATTTGCGTCGTCATTGGCGGCGGGAACATCTTCCGTGGCGTGTCGGCCGCCGCGCACGGCATGGACCGCGCGACTGCCGACTATATGGGCATGCTGGCGACAGTCATTAACGCGCTGGCCATGCAGAACGCCCTTGAAAAAGTCGGCGTGCCGACCCGTGTGCAGTCTGCCATTCCGATGTCATCGATATGCGAACCCTATATCCGCCGCCGCGCCATCCGGCACATGGAAAAGGGCCGTGTCGTCGTCTTTGCCGCAGGAACAGGGAATCCTTTCTTTACCACCGACAGCGCCGCCGCGCTGCGCGCCTCGGAAATGCAATGTAACGCGCTTTTGAAGGCGACCAAGGTCGATGGCGTCTATAGCGCTGACCCGGCCAAGGTTAAAGATGCCGAACGTTATGACAGGCTCAGCTATAAGGATGTCCTGTCGCGCGATTTGCAGGTTATGGATACGTCGGCGATCTCTTTGGCGCGGCAGAGCAAGATTCCTATCCTCGTCTTCTCGATCTTCACGCACGGCGCGTTTGCGGAAGTCATGCAGGGCAGGGGAAAGTTTACGATCATCGAATGAGTTGTCGGAAACGGCAAGAAAAAATTGCAGGGTTTCGACTCTCAAGGAAAGGAAGAAAATGAATCTCGATCAAACGAAACAAAAAATGGAAAGCTCGGTTGAAGCTCTGAAGAAGGAGTTTTCCGGGTTGCGCACGGGACGCGCGTCGGTCAATCTGCTCGACAGCGTTCATGTCGAAGCCTACGGCGGAACGTCGCCAATCGCGCAAGTTGGAACGGTCAGCGCGCCCGAGTCGCGGCTGCTGACGGTTCAAGTTTGGGACTCGAGCCTCGTTAAAAGCGTTGAAAAGGCTATCCGCGAGGCCGGGCTTGGGCTAAATCCGCAACCCGACGGCAACCTGATCCGCGTGCCGTTGCCCGAACTGAGTCAGGAGCGCCGCCAAGAGCTGATTAAGGTCGCAGGCAAGTATTCCGAGCAGGCGCGCGTTTCCGTTCGCAACGTTCGTCGCGAGTCGATGGACGCTGTCAAAAAGGAAAAGCTGTCGGAGGACGAAACCAAGGCCCTGAACGACAAAATCCAGAAGCTTACCGACGAGCATATCAAGAAAATCGACGAAATTCTGTCGGTTAAGGAAAAAGAAATCTCGCGCGTCTGATGTCCTCTTCCGAAACGAAACTTTCCGTGCCGCAGCACATTGCCATTATTATGGATGGCAATGGGCGTTGGGCGAAGGCGCGCGGATTGCCGCGTCCTTTGGGCCATCGCGCCGGGATGGAAGCCGTTCGCCGCACGATTGAGGCGGCGGGCGCGCGCGGCGTCCGATATTTGACGATTTACAGCTTCTCTTCGGAAAATTGGCGGCGTCCGAGAGACGAAGTTGGCGAGCTGATGGGCCTTTTGCGAACATATTTGAAAAACGAGCTCAAGGCGCTTCACAAGGAAGGCGTTCGCGTGCGCGTTATTGGCGACCGAGCGGCGTTGCCCGCCGACATTGTCGGAATGATCGCGGATGCCGAAGCCTTGACGTTACAGAACGACAAGCTTGTTCTAATTGTTGCGCTAAACTATGGCGGACGGCAGGAAATCGCTGCGGCTGCTCGCGCAGTGGCCAAGGCTGTTGAGGCGGGCGAGATCAAGTCCGACGCCATCGACGAGCGTGCCTTTGGAGAATATTTGTTCACGCGCGGAGTGCCCGATCCCGATCTTGTCATCCGCACGAGCGGAGAAAAACGCATTTCCAACTTTTTGCTGTGGCAATCGGCTTATGCCGAGTATGTCTTTATGGACGTTCTATGGCCCGATTTTTCGGCCGAGCACTTAGATGCCGCCATCGAAGAATTCGCCCGCCGCGAACGCCGGTACGGCGCGAGCAAGGCGACGTAATTTCCCTGTGTGACCTCGATATACAAAAGCCCCTTTCTCCGGCGACGGAGAAAGGGGCTTTTGAAAAGACGGATTACTTCGCGACGCGAGCTTGGGCGCGGACAAGCTGCTTTTTAAGTTTGAGCGCCGTTTCGCTCAGGCGGCTGTTACGCGTGCCAAGAAGCCACGCGTCAATTCCACCGTTATGTTCGACCGTGCGGATGCCGCGTGCCGTCAGGCGCAGCGAAATAGCCTTGCCGAGAATTTCTGACGGAAACGAGCACATCTGCAAATTCGGCTGCCAGCGGCGGCGCGTTTTGTTGTTTGCGTGGCTGACGTTGTTTCCGTAATGCGGCTTTTTGCCGGTAACTGTGCAAACTCGGGACATTTTTCCTCTCGCGGGGTCTATGGG
Source organism: uncultured Rhodospirillaceae bacterium (assembly GCA_964449155.1). Classification (GTDB taxonomy): domain Bacteria; phylum Pseudomonadota; class Alphaproteobacteria; order UBA9219; family UBA9219; genus CAIXLI01. The sequence goes on from CAYVBP010000050.1 coordinate 10,948, forward strand.
ACCGCGTCCTCATTAAAAGTCAATTAGAGCGCGGTTTATAGGGGGGATGATGCGGTTAAGTCAAGAGATATGGGCAATTATCCGCAAAATTAACCATTTTCTTTATGGTTAGACGTTGTTGGACGGGGGGTTCTGCGTCAGTATGCGTTTATGCCTTTCTGGAACAATAAGATCGTAACTCGCGTTCTTGATGCGCTTTTGCCGCCATTATGCCTCGTTTGCGACGAGCCGGTTGGTCAAGCGGGAACAGTATGTCCCTCTTGCTGGTCCCGTTTTCGCTTCGTTTCATCGCCGTTTTGCCATCGGTGCGGCATGCCTTTCGATTTTCCGGTCGATCCCGGCACGGTGTGCGCCGCCTGTGCCTTACAAGAGCCTGTTTTTCAAAAAGCCCGCGCCGCCATGATTTACGACGACGCAAGTAAGAAGCTCGTATTGGGTTTTAAACATGGCGACAGGACACATCTGGCCAAAGCTATGGCGGCATGGATGCATCGTGCGGGGGGCGACGTTTTGGACGGTGCCGATGCGCTTGCGCCCGTGCCGTTGCACAAAGCGCGGCTTTTTGAACGCCGCTATAATCAATCGGCTTTGTTGGCGCAGCAAATAGGTGCCTTGACGAGGTTGCCTGTTCTTTATGACACGCTGCGGCGCGTTCGCGCGACGCCCGTTCAGGGACATTTGACGCGCGAAGATCGGCAAAAAAATGTCAAAGGAGCGTTTGCGGTAGACACGCGACAAAAAGCCAGAATCGAAAACCGAGTCGTCGTTTTAATCGACGACGTCATGACAACGGGCGCGACGGTCGAAGAATGTGCCCGAACATTGATAGATTTTGGCGCAAAAGAAATCAGGGTTTTGACGCTCGCGCGCGTTGTCGCGGGACAGTAGATTTTTTTCTTTTTTTTGGGCTTTCCCCAGTTCGGGCGCTTTGGCTCGGACGAGATTCAGGGCAAGAAGGAATTTTTTTCAATAGAGAAACGAGGGAATCGGCACAGCGCAGCGCGCGATCAAGCGCGGACATGGTTTTTGACATATCGCGCGTCTTGTCATGCGTCCATACCCAGAAGGTCCAAGTATATACCGCTGCAAGCCCGGCCATAAAGGCGTGTCGGGGCAGATCGGTTTTTACCGCGCTTGTAATCGCGCCTATGCTTTTCAGAACGGCGCGGGCAAGAAGGCTGCCAAGGGCGGGATTGAGGCGTGCCTCTTGCGCGATGGCAAGGATACTTTCACGGTGTTTCTGAAGGGCGTCGAAGCGCGCCATGATAAGGTCGAACAGAAGGTCATGCGGCGCGCCGGAGATATCAATGTCTTGCGGCAGGGATTCGCGCGTTATCTCGGTGACGATGGCAGGAACGATATCGGCGGGCGCGGCAAAGAATTTTTTAACTTTTGCAAGCGGAAGCTTGGCCTCCTTGGCAACGGAATCGAGCGTAACGCTGCGCCAGCCTTTAATGGCGGCGATTTTCTGTGCGGCGGATACTATCCGAGCCGTTTCGGTTTTAGCGGACGGTTTAGGCATCCGTATATTATGACATGAATCCTGCCGGAGGGGACACAATAAAAATGCAGCAAAAAGCAGTGCGGAATGGATGGCCGCAGTCTGGGCATTTTTATAAGTCCTTACAAAACCCCCGCCTCAGGCGGGGCGACTAAAGG
>CAYVBP010000051.1:0-12488 GCA_964449155.1 uncultured Rhodospirillaceae bacterium
GGCCTCTCCCTAAAACTTGTGTGAATCCCCTAGCGCCTGCGCGGGGATGACGACGGTTGTTGTTGATGATGAGGCATTTCATAGGCTCGCCGGTATAACGCCGTTCACGCGCTCAGATGTATAACTTCCTTTTCTCCGGCAGGACTTTTCTGTTACATTGAGGGGCCCGGGGTCATGGTGGATTTTAAACTGCTTTTTGACGACATAACGTTTGCTACGGGAACGCCTTCGGAAGCGGCGGCCGGAGTTTCCGGCGAGGAAAAATCTACGTCTGTGTTTTTCGTGTCGCTGGCTTGCTGCTCTTTCATTCCGCGGCATAATACGCCGCGAATCCTGTTCTTCATGCCCTTGGCTTGCTTAAAGAGCGTTACGCCGCCGCCGGTCAATGCGTCGCCAATGGTGGTTACCGCCATGTCGATGCCCTTGGCCGCCATTTTGACGCCTATGCCAACGGCCGCGCTAACGGCTTTGCCGATATTTTTGCCCAGTTGCGCGCCGGCCTGATTGCCGTCGCCGCTGTCTACGCCAAGAGATGGCGAAGGCATTTCCTCGTTATTTTGGGAAGATTCATCGGCAGAGGCCGTCTCGCTTGGGACGTTTTCTCCGGTAGCGTCCCTTATATCGACTCCCCCCGTCGCGGGCTTATGCGATTCTTGGGGCGTGAATCCCGTTTCTTCAGTGGATGACCCTTCGGGCATTTAACACCTAGCTTGATTTTAAGGCTGTATCAACTAGACGCCGCAATCGGGTGGCGGCGGATTATATCTTGTAAATTGGGCCGCATTGGCTTGCGCAGTTTGATCCATTTTTTTGTCTTTAACAGCCGCCGGAGCTGGTGCCGACTGTCCCATTTCTATTTGCGCATCCTGTCCGTCGGCTTTTTCTTCATTGTCTGTTGATGCCTCCTGTCGCGTATCACTGTTATTATTGTCCGTTGGGCTTCGCTGTTGCACGGAATCGCCCTTTATGACTTTGGCAACATCTTCCATTACCTTACGGATACCGTCAACAAAATCACCTTTTCCGGGCTGAACGCCTGACGCTTCTTCAGTCATTCCTCGGTAGTTTTGTCCAGAGGACCTTGTAGACGAAAGGATTTTATTGAAAAAATCTGACGAATTTTCATTCTTGTTTGTCGCCATTTGAATGCTCCCTATCTGACTGGGATATATGTCGATATCATATTCTTCGAAATTGCTTTCAACAATGTAAATAAAGGCGTTTTTTTGTTGTTTATAGGAGTTTTTTATGCCCTAACCGTTTGGAAGATAATGGTTTTTTATTTCACGGCCGGCTCTTTTTTGACGCGCCTTAGCTTAATGCGGCGGCCGTCATATAGGCGTTTTTCTTTTTGTTGTCTGCGTATTGGTCGCGCCCCATGAGCATGCGGTCTGTGTCAAGACGCGATTGGGCGAATATCATGGCGTCGATCAATGAGGTATTCCCGGTCGATGTAAAATTATCCCCTATATCTATGCTTATGGACTTGTTCGTTTGCGCGGATGCGGCATTGAAGGTGGGAAATGCGCTGGCTAGTTTTTCGATGTTTTCCTTATATGAAAACGAAGGCGTTTGCGTTACGAGCGTTTTTGCCGTCGCTGAGGCCATGCGCGTGCCTTTATCGTCGAATTTTTGCGCGAAATGATTATAAATTTGTTGTAATGATCGCGCGTTTCCGGATTTATCGTAAAAGACATTACGATTGGCGGAAGCTGCGGAAGGCATGAGATCGGCGGCCGCCATTTGAGGATTGCTGCGCATATTGCGAATGAACTTGCTAGCGCCGCCTGCGCCGAGGAAATGCGCCAGATATAATTCAGTCGCCCCTATCGTGCCGCCAACCTTCTTCTGTAACGCCGCAGCGTTTTCTTTATCGAGTTCTCCCGCCATTTCAGCAGACACGATGGGATCTTTGCGCAACGCCAAGATGGCTTGCCGCATTGCCGGAGAGTCAATGCTTAAACTTCCGTCACTGTTTTCCGTGATGTGCGCGGCATAGTCGCCGAGGCCGTATTTGGCCCCGTATTCTTTTATCATGTGCAGCCAAGTGCCGGAGGTAAACTGAAAAAGTCCTGTCGCGGTGCTTGATGTCGATTTTGCCGCAGGGTCAAAACTGCTTTCTTGCGACGCTTTTTGCATCAGGTAGGAAAAATTCACCCCCGTTTTTGTCGAGGCGCTTTGAATCGCGTGAAGAACGCGCGCTGACACGTTTTCCGAACCTTCAACGACAGAACCTATTTGGCTGACTATGGATATCGGGGATCCCAAATGACTCTCCTTCTCTTGATGCCTTGACATAGAAGCAACTCTTATGCCAAATCTTGTTATCTGAAATTCAACGATTTTCTTGTTTGCTTGACAAACCGAAACGATCAGTATTTAGCCATGAACGCGTTGCGTTTTTATCGTTCCCTTCTATTTTTTACATTCGATTGCCCTTTCAAACCCCTGTTTCGATTCATAATTTGAAAACGACTCTCCTCGCGAATAAAAAATGTTTCAAATACCCTTGCGAATCAACGCGCTCTGACTCACACTTGCGAACGTGATTCTTCTCTCTCTTTTCTCCGTTTAGGGGTCCTTCGTGTCCGCACAATTGCAATCTTTAGAGTTATGGCGTCACGCTTTTGTCGCCAGTGTCCGCGGCGATGCACCTGATCTTTCCGCACGCCAAATGGCTTTGATGCTTTCCGTCTATCTTGGCGATGGGCCGCATACAGTGCGCGGCCTCGCATTGGCGTTGAAGATTTCCAAACCGGCAGTCAGCCGCGCGCTCGACCGCCTTGGAGATCTTGGGTACATACGCCGGAAACGCGACGAGTTGGATCACCGCAATGTTCTCGTTCAAAAGACGGAGAACGGCGCGATGTTCTTGACCGACTTTTCACATCTGATCGACGCCGCTAAGGAATATGTTGCCTCGATCCCCGCGCAAATCGTCGACTTCGCCATCGAAAAGGTCGAGTCCGTTTCCGTTGGATCGGGCCTGTCAGATGCTCCCGTCGCCGCCGAGATGTGGGCGCGCACTACGGCCGATTAACCGGATGAATCCGGATCCCCGCATTTACGCATTTCGTCCGGATCTGGCGGACGTGTCTTTGCGCGATTCTGTCGACGCTTTGTCGTACACGGAACCATCGATGCGTCAGTGCTTGCGCGGAGTCGTACCCGTTTTGCGAGAACCTCGACACGAGGCCACGCAGGTTAGTCAGATCCGCTATGGCGAGTTCGTGGACGTTTTTGAATTCCGCGATGACGGCTATTTATGGATCCAAAATCGCTCGGACCGCTATGTCGGCTATGTTCCCGATGATGGCGGATGGGCCGAGTCCATTGCCATGATGTCCAATCAAATTACGGCGCTTAGGACCTTCGTTTATTCTGAGCCTGATATCAAATCGCCGCCGACGGACGAGTTGACCTTGGGGTCGTTCGTCAGCATCCTTGGAAAAAAGAATGAATTACTTGAACTCGCGAGCGGCGGGTACGTTTTCGAGGGGCATGTCATGGCGACAGAATATGCGCATTCCAGCGATTACGTTTTTACGGCGGGGCGATTGCTTCATACGCCTTATCTGTGGGGCGGCAGAACGCCAAAGGGCATTGATTGCTCAGGCCTTGTCCAGTTGTCTTTGGAGCTGGCGGGATTCGATGCGCCGCGCGACAGCGATCAGCAATGCGATGCGTTTGGAAAACCTCTTGAAACGCATTGGCGCGATATCGCATGGAAACGCGGCGATATCGTTTTTTTCAAGGGGCATGTCGGGTTTATGTCGGACTCGGATCACATCGTTCATGCGACCGCGCATTCGATGGAAGTCACGGTCGAGCCGCTGAGCACTGTCGTCGCTCGGGGCAACGATATCGTCGCCAAAGGTCGGCCGGAAGAATACTTAGGACGTGAATAATGGTGTTTTTCAAACCGTTGTTTTAGATATTTCAAACAGTTACAGCTTAAGATAAAAACATTTCGCATTAACAATGTTTTTGTGGACAGAAATTCCGTTTCTAATTTAGTATGCAAACTCGTCCGAATGTTGCCGCGATTCGGCAATTATTGGAATATAATTTTGCACGGAGATCCTTATGACTACTTTCGGAATTATTCCCCCAAGTAAGCCTATTCCTTACACCTATGAAACTGCCGTATCGCAGGTTAGCTCGGCATTTAAAAATGCTGAAAGCGAAATCACGGACATATTGGGGCCGATAGCCGGTAAAATTGTGTTCGATAATATCGTCACGCTGACGATCCTGAACAACATGCCCAGAAAAGAAATTAACAATTATTATAATGGAATCTTCACCGCCAATTCCGTTCCTCCGGAACATACCAATTTGCATTGGGTCGAGTCGAAAATTGGGAGAAAAAATATTATCGGTGGGTACAACGAAGTATATGCTGCGTTGGATCTTCCACGCATTGCTATTTCAAGCAGCCCTCTTTTGTCGCTCGCCCCAAGAGAAATCGATGCACGAAAAATTCTTGAGACCATTAAAGCGGAGGGCGCTTGTCAAAAAGATGATTATGCCTCCTGCGTTAATACAGCGCTTAACGCTATCGAAAAGGTCTACGGCGTTGTTGTTTTTGGCGCAACCGACGATCGGCACAATTCAGCGGTATCTGCGGAAATCCGACTCGGGAATAATGGCGGCATCAGCAGCAAAGACGTATTAACTAACCAGCTTACCTCCGCCGGTCTTGGGCTTTACATCAAGAGTAACGGCAATAAAAAGACCGAAGATAACCCGTTGATTCTGGATTTTACGCCCGCGCCTTATCATCTCGGCTATCATATCGATAACGTTCAATGCGCAACCATAAAAATTCTTAGCGATAATTGCACAAGGCCCGCCGTTATTTACTCGCCCTCCTCTCCGACGTCGTACAAAGATGCAGGACGTTTGTGCAATGAATTTAAGGAAATCCGTAACGGCCTTATTGGCGCTTTCGGCACCGAAACCGGGCGACAATATATGCGGCGCGCCTTAGTCGCTGGCGCGAGACAGGTTTGTCCGTCGGCCATCCCTGTTTAAGCGAAGTTCTTATAAGAGCGCCGTTTCTGTCTTTTTCGACAGGTCGAAGCCCGCCCCGTTAAACCCCGAGGCGGGCTCGGCTGGAAATTTATCAGCAATCGACCTAACGATCTTCCGAATGGGGTTGCGGACCGGGCCGCATAGGTGGATCGAAACGACGCGGCATTATTCCGCGCGGGCCACCGCCCATAAGACCGCCTTTGCGGTTTATAAGGGTTTGCGCGAAGTTTTTGCGCTCCGTCTCGGACATCGAGGCGATTTTATCCGCCATGCGTTCCTGCGCTTCCTTTTTGACGCCATCCATTATCTGGTTGATGTCGGCAAAATGCTTGAGCGCTTGCTCCTTGGTTATAGCGCTGCTTTCAAGTTGTTTTGCAAAATCTTTGCGCAACGCGTCCATTTTCTCGAATTTGCTTTGCAGGCGTATCTCGTCGGCCTGAAGATCTTCAGGCTTGAACAAATCGCCGGGACCAAACGCAGGCGGCGGCACAAAACCCGGCCCCGCCTGCGGCGACATCGCGCCCATAGGCCCCGATGGCTGCGGCGGAGCTTCTGGACCTGCCCCCATCTTTCCCAAAAGAAACGCGACCATGAATATATTCGCAGCCACCGATGTAACCAGGGCTATATGACCCTTTTTATCTAAAGAACATTCGCTCATAATTTTACCTCCTTCCATGAAGTTGCACCGAAAACCATTCGCTCGACGTATTTTGTGTCGCTCGAATCAGATGCTTGAAGCGTCTCGGATCTGGTCGATACCGATTGAACCGGCGCAATCCCGATCCAAAACCCGATCAATGCCGCCGCCGCCATCGCCGCCGCATCCGCAAACCATCCTTCGCTGCGAAACAGGCGCAGGGCAAAGGACCGAGGCCGTTGCAGGGACGCCGCCTCTAAAGCGATCCTTTCTAAAAGGGCATCGCGCGAATGAGGGTCGATTTCCTCAACCTCGTAGGCGTCAAGCCATGACGCGAGTTCACGATCCTGTTCTTGCGGCTTCATCGCTCAAATCCTCCACAAGATGCGCTTTCAGGCTTTGCCTTGCGCGAAATAATAGTTGTTGATAGGCACCCAAGGCGATTCCCATCGCTTCTGCGGCTTCTTGATTGCTCATTTCCTCATAGTAATTCAATGTTATTGCCGCGCGTTGCCTGTCCGGCAACAATTGCAATGCTATTTTCACGCTTTGGGCCCGTTGTCTCTTGATTAACACTTCTTCTGCCAACGGCCGGTCATCGAGTATTTCGTCGAATGCGTCCGTCGTAACGGGAGCAAAACGGCGCCTGCGATCGATGCAGGCGTTGATTATAACACGGTAGAGCCATGTCGAAAATTTGGCCTGCGGTTTCCATTTTGGCGATTCTCTCCACATCTTTACGCATACTTCCTGCATTACGTCCTCAGCATCCTGCCGATTGCCGAGCATTCGCTCGGCGATCTTGACGCCCATGACCAGATATCTGCCGACAAGCTCGCGATATGCGCGCATATTCCCCTGCGCGACAAGCTGCAACAACTCGTAATCGGTCGGCTGGGCTGTCAAAAATAACCTCAATTTTCCTCTCATCCACCTGTAGATGAAACGTTTTCGCGTGGCATTTCTTACGGCTCTTTGCGGAAGATTATGCCGGTTTCTCATTATTCAGCATGGAAAATTTACGCGCATGATTATAAAAATCAAAACGTTAAATGGTAAAAATTAGCATGGTTTATCAATAAAATATTTTGGCACGCCCCCTGCATGTGGTCCACAGGGGTGCGATGGGCGCATTCCGTTTGAATTGGGTCCGCGATGTCAACGACAGGCTTGGTATTGCTTTCCGACCAAATTGCGCTTCGGCGCATGGTGGATGTTGTGGCGAATAACGTCGCCAACAGCAGCACGACTGGCTTTAAGCGTCAAGGAGTCCAATTTGAAACGTTCGTCAGCAGGCCTAGTCCCACGCAGGCGACAAGCTTCGTTTATGACCGCGCTACGTTTCGGGATACGACGCAAGGAACGATTAGCACGACGGGAAATCCGTTGGACCTTGCCATTCAGGGACAAGGTTATTTTCAAATTCAAACGCCAAATGGCGTCAGGTACACGCGAGACGGCGCTTTTAGAACCGATAATCAGGGACAGATTGTAACGTCCAGCGGCTTTCCCGTTCTTGGCGATGCCGGGCAACCGCTGATATTGCCTGAGGATGCTCGCGACATCACAATTTCCGGCGACGGGTATCTGACCGCAAAAACGGGGACCGCGACTTCGCGCGCGCAACTTGGGAAAATCGGCATTGTAAAATTTGAGAACGACGAGGCCGTCGTTCCATCGGATAACGGATTGACGACAAGCCAGTCGCCGATGCCCGTTCAGGGCAATGCGATCGTTCAGGGCGCTATCGAAAACTCGAATACGAATTCAATTACTGAGATTACGGATCTTATTCGCATTCAGCGCGCATATGAACAAGCATCAAGATTGATTCAGCAAGAGAATTCCAGACTTAGCAACGCAATCGACAAACTATCGCAAACATCCGCCTGAGAATAAGGCAGAGGGAATAGAACATGAGAGCTCTTAGCATTGCCGCAACAGGCATGGCCGCCCAGCAGCTGAACGTCGAGGTGATATCGAACAATATCTCGAACTCGTCGACGACGGGCTTTAAGGCCTCGCGAGTCGAGTTTCAGGATCTTCTGTATCAAAACATGCGCACGGTCGGTTCGGCTTCCTCGGATAGCGGCACTATCGTTCCTTCGGGCTTGCAGGTCGGTTTGGGCGTCATGCCGGCCGCCACGTACCGAGTCAATACGCAGGGCAATATTTCGGTTACTGGAAATCCGCTTGATTTGGCGATCAATGGCCGTGGCTATTATCAGGTTCAGATGCCCGATGGCACGACATCTTATACACGTTCTGGCGCTTTGCAGCTTAATGCCAGCGGACAAATCGTCACAGCGGATGGGTATCAGGTCCTTCCCAGCATTACGGTGCCGAACACGGCCACCGCCGTAACGGTCAATGCCAGCGGACAGATTCTCGCGACAATTACGGGCCAGACAGCGCAACAAACGTTGGGTCAGCTTCAACTTGCGAGCTTTATCAATCCCGTCGGCCTTGAAGCCATCGGCAACAATTTGCTGAAGGAAACCGACGCGTCGGGATCGCCGTCGACCGCCAATCCCGGAACTTCGGGCATGGGAACGATCGTTCAGGGATCTTTGGAGACATCGAACGTCGATATCGTTACCGAAATCACAAACCTGATTACGGCTCAGCGCGCCTACGAAATGAACTCGAAAGTCATCAACACTGCCGATCAAATGCTGTCAACGAGCAGCCAGATGAAGTCGTAAACGAGGTCTCGATGAAAAAGTCAACCCGCGCACTTGCACTGTTTTGGTTGGTCCTCTCTGCCACCATGGGATCGCCGACGCCTTGTTTTTCCTTTACAGACGTCGTCCTCAAGCAAGACGGAGAAATCGAAAAAGCAGCCGTCAGGCTTAGCGATTTGTTCGATGGCGTTCCTGCGGCTATCGACCGCGATATTGCGCTAGCGCCGCCCGCCTGCAAGCCTGCCGTCTATGACGAGATCGTTTTATCTAAGCTTGCGCAGACCTATCGCCTCGATTGGGCCAAAAGGCCCGGAGATTCCGTTACGATATCGTCGCCCTGCTCACGCATCTCGGCCGATGCCATTCGCGACGCCGTTATCTTAAAATTGAAGGCGGCAAATGCCGTCGGAAAACCGAATTTCGAGGTTTCTTTCGACAGGCGCAGCGCCGATGTCGTTCTTCCATCTAAAATGACGCCAAGCTTCGCTTTGGAAAATTTTTCATACGATCCATTAAGCAAAAAGTTCCGCGCAGATTTGACGGCGGAAGCTCCTCGCGGCCTTGTCGTTGTTCCGATTTCCGGTCACGCGACGCTTAAACGCACGGTGCCGGTTCTTGCTCATCGGCTCGAAAGCGGTTCCGTTATCGGCGAAAGGGATTTGGATTTAATCGACATGCCGGACTCTCGCATTACGGCGGACATCGTTACCGAGCCGAGCCAACTGATAGGCAGAGAAATGCGGCGCGACGTGTCCGAAGGCGAAATTTTGCGCGCCCGCGATATAATGCCCCCGCGTTTCGTTCAACGCGGCACGCTTGTTACGATGAAAATCGAAACGCCCTATATGATTATCACCGCTCAGGGTAAAGCCGAACAGGATGGAACGGAAGGCGATACGATCCGCGTTAAAAACACTCAAAGCAATCGCGTCGTCGAGGGCGTTGTGACGGCTCCCGGCGTGGTTGAAATTCGAACGGCCCCCAAAGTCGTCGCTTTGGCAGAGTAGGAAAGTATCATGAGTAAACCTTTACATTCTAAAATCCTTCTTACGGCGGCTCTGCTGTCGCTGTCGGCCTGCAACGCCTATGACAGAATTTCCGATATCGGCCAAACTCCGAGATTAGCGACTATCGACGACCCAACGCGGCGCGACGGCTATACGCCCGTCAAAATGCCTATGCCGGCGCCGTCTTTGGAAGAGCGGCAGGCGAATTCTTTGTGGGAAACGGGCGGCAGAGCCTTCTTCCGCGACCAGCGCGCCGGTAAAGTTGGCGACGTGCTAACCGTTGTTGTTTCGATCAATGATCAGGCCCAAATTTCCAACGAAACAAAACGGTCGAGGGATAATTCGGATAAGGCGGGCCTTACGAATTTCCTCGGGCTGGAGTCGAAGCTTAATAAGGTTTTACCAAACGCCGTAGATTCCGAAAACCTTGTCAATGCAAGCAGCACGCTTAGTAACAATGGCAAGGGGTCCGTAGGACGACAGGAACAGATCGATTTGCGCATTGCGGCGACCATTATTCAGGTTTTGCCAAACGGGAATCTTGTGCTTCAAGGCAAGCAACAAGTTAACGTCAATTACGATATGCGCGAGCTGGATATTAGCGGCATTATCAGGCCTCAAGATATTTCTGCGGATAACTCCATTACCTATGACAAAATTGCCGAGGCCCGCATTAATTATGGCGGCAGGGGGTTGATCGCGGACGTTCAACAGCCACGATATGGCGCGCAACTGTTCGACATCCTGATGCCGTTCTAGGCCCTCCTAAAGCGAAAACAGACGCCCGTAACCCGTGTAAATATCTTGACCGCAAAGGAACATCGGGGCAATTTTAGGGGTCTGAGTCTGTTGTCACGCTTAAGGCCTTATCCCTGAATGACCGAGCATTTCGATCTTGTCGATATATTGTCCGCCGCAGGGGATGTCGCCTACGATTGGGACCTGCTTAACGACACAATCACGTGGTTTGGAACGTGGGCTAATTTCTTTTCGACCGATCAACCGCCTCAGGACTCTCAAAGCCTTTATCATGTGCTGCTTCCAGACGACCGACATATCTTTTTTGGCGAGGATTCCGTTACATTTAACCGGCAATTCCGGATTATGGATACCGCAAACCGGGTTCTTTGGATTCATGAACGTGGCGCGAACGAAATCGGGAAAGAAAAGGCTCCGACCCGACGCCGAGGCGTTTGGCGCGTTATCGATCAGCCTGCAAGAACGCTCGCCGCTGAGGACGAGCCTTATCGGGATTCCCTTACAGGCTGCCTGAAAAGACACGCCATTCAATCGCATTTAGCGCGCACGATTGAAAACGCCAAGATGGCGCGACGCGTCGGATCTTATTTGGTGGTCGATATCGACAAAATGTCTTTTGTCAATGAGGCGATCGGCGCAGAAGGCGGCGATGCCCTTTTGCGCGGCGTGGCGAACAGGTTGTCTCAGATCATCCCTGCCCGGGCCATTTTAGGACGCGTTGCAGGCGATACTTTCGGTATCATTTTACCGGAACCGCTTGGAAACGATTTGCAGCCCTTGGCCGAGAAGATTATCGAAGACTTTCATAATGCGCCGCTGATTGCCGGAAATGCGCCTTTGCATATCACTGTTTCCGTTGGCGGCGTCCGCCTTCCCTCCGTAGCTAAAACCGCAACCGAAAGCATGATCTTTGCCGAGCAGGCTCTTCATATGGCGCGTCAACGCGGCATGAATACTTTTATTGAGTATATCGACAGCCCGGAACGCGTTCAGGAAAACCGCCACTTGCTGGAACTGGGCGAAAAGATTAAACGCGCTTTTAAAAATAACGGGTTTAAGCTTGCTTATCAGCCGATTGTCGATGCCGTTACCTCCAAGCCTATTTCTTATGAAGCCCTTGTGCGCATGTTTACGGACGATGGGAAGCCAGTTAGCGCTGCGGATTTTGTTCCGTTGATCGAACAAATGGGTTTGGCTGAACGTCTCGATAGAATGGTTATGTCCATGGCCGTTCACGAAATGGAAGCCGCGCCCGAGTTGTGCCTGGCGGTTAACGTTTCGGGGTTCACAGCGTCTCAGTCAGACTGGCCGGAATTTGTCAGGCAGATCCTTCAGCCGCGTCCCGAAGTCGCCAAGCGGTTGATTGTTGAAATCACTGAAACGGCCGTTATTGTCGATATTGCCGAAACGCACAGGTTCGTCGATACTCTTAAAGAACTCGGCTCTTGCGTTTCGCTGGACGATTTCGGCGCTGGCTCTACGTCGATCCGTTATTTACGCGAGCTTGGCGTATCGATCATGAAAATAGACAAGGATATTTTAGAAGATCTTCTTACCAAGCGCGAACAGCAGCATTTGGTAAGAGTTTTGATCGATCTCGCCAGGGGTCTGGGAATTAAAACCGTCGCCGAGGGAATTGAATCCGCAGACGTCGCTCAGTGGCTTCGCGAAGCGAAGATCGACTATATGCAGGGTTACTTCTTCGGAAAGCCTTCGCTTGAGAGACCATAAAACCGCTATTCCCAATCTGATCCCATATCATCGTCAGAGTCTTTTTTAACGGGGCGCTTTAGGTCCTTGGCTACTTCGGGTTTAAGCAGGATTTTTTCGATTCTCGTCGACGTTTCAAACGTATCGTCAGATACGAATTTAAGTTTGGGCACGCGCCGTAACGCAACGGCTTTGCCGACGGCAAACCGATAAAATCCGACCCCTTCGTTCATGGCCCGAACGGTTTCTTCGACCATTTTTCCGCCTAACGGCATGACAAAAACGGTAGCATTTTCAAGGTCAGGGCTGACCTTTACTTCGGTAACAGTGACCGTCGGCGATTTCATCCCTAACGGCCACGGAACATCGCCGCGCATCAATATCTGAGCCAATGCATGCCTGATTTCCTCGCCAACGCGAAGCTGTCTTTGTGAACGCATATTTATCCTTAACCGAAACAATCAACTTAGGGGCTAGAATATAGACATATCTGCCCGAATAAACCCAAAAAATGCAATAATCCCGTTGCAGCGAACAAAAACAGCCGCTATACCCCTTTTTCCGCACAATTGGGGCGTAGCCAAGCGGTAAGGCAGTGGATTTTGATTCCACCATTCGGAGGTTCGATCCCTCCCGCCCCAACCAAAAAGC
>CAYVBP010000052.1:0-12252 GCA_964449155.1 uncultured Rhodospirillaceae bacterium
GGAGCGGTTCCCCATCAAGCCCCCGGCTCTGCCGGGGGTTATTGATTGTGTCCCCCGCGCCCCGATCCGGGATTGGTATCAGACACTTCTCCCGTCATCCCCATTCTTTTTCAACTGTGGCGCTTCAAATGTGAGTCCACCTCCCGCCTTCGCGGGGCTGACGCCTGATTATTATTTGGACGGGCTATAGGCTCCGCTGAATGATGCTTGAGCCGCTCCTCTCGCTCCTCATCCTCGGGGCGGACCGTGCGGAATCTATCCATGTAGCTGCGAGGCTCTTCCCGTTGCGGCGGCGGCTCAAGAAAAACGATCTCCCATCCCTGACTTTTTGCAAATGCCAGCGCGTCGTCGCCGGACGAAAAGCTCAACCGCCCGCGAAGTCCGGAATCGGTATCTATGGCGCTTGCCCAGCCCATGATGGGCTCCGGGATTCTCGGCGTCGACGGTTCGGGCTCAATGGCCCAGCGATAGGAAAGGGCGCTGCCAGACTGAGCGGCGGACTTGGCGGGCTGAAAAATGCGAACGCGCACGGGAAAACCCCAAGAAGCAGGATAAGGGGACAGAGGCCCCCAATGTATCCCAAAACGCGGTTTTTGTCTTCCCCAATTATCCGATGCGCGAGCGGAAAAGCGTGCCGCGACCGTGCCGGGTCAAAAGCTCCCCAAGAATAGCCCAAGGACGGAACCCGTCGATGATGGCGACGCCGCCGACGCCTTGCTTGACGACAGCCAAAGCGCTTTCGACCTTGGGGATCATGCCCCCTGTAATAACGCCGTCGTCGATCATTTGCTTGGCCGTCAAGGGGTCGATTGCGGGAATGCGCTTGCGGTCGCGGTCAAGAACGCCCGAAACGTTGGTCACAAGGATAAGTCTTTTCGCGCGCATTGCCCGCGCGACGATCATCGCATAATCGTCGCCGTTGACGTTATACACGGTCTTTCCGTCGCAGCCGATGGCCAACGAGTGCAAAATAACAATTTTGCCGTCGCGCAAAGCGCGTTCCAGCGCGTTGACATTGACATCGACGGGATATCCGCTGCGATTTCCGTGAGGGTCCGAAGGATCAAGGCTTTCGGCCTCGACAAAATATCCCTTCTGCTTATAAGCCGCGAAAATTTTGTCCTTAGGACATTCGGCCTCGACAAGCGCGTTTACGACCTGCTTGTTAAGCTCTTTCATCACGCGCGTGACGACATGAAGCGCTTTGGGCGTTGTGATCCGGCGACCGTCGTCGCCTTTGACCGTCTCGATGTTTTTGTCGGCCAGCGCGATGTCAATTTGCGGCCCGCCGCCGTGAACCAAAACGATGCGCACGCCGTTTGTGTTGAGAAAAAGAATCTGCCGCGCGATCTTGGATAAAAACAAATCGTCTTCGGCAATCGAATTTCCGCCGATTTTCACGACGACCGTGCGCTTTTGATAGGCGCGAAGTTCGCTCATCATTTCGGCGATTTGGCCGAGACCTAAAGGCTCCGACATCTGCGTGGGCTCCAGTTATAATAGGCGCTTGTGCAACACTTCGCGGTAAATCGCCAACGTTTTCGAGGCCATGGCCTCTGTCGTAAAGTTGTCGCGAATATGCGCGATTGCGCACGATGATATCACGGCGCGGTCTTTTTCGGGCATGGAAAAAATGGTTTCAAGGGCATGCGCAAGCATTTTTGCGTCTCCGGGCGGCGTTAACCATCCCGTTTTTCCCGGAATAACGGTCTCCTTGGCGCCGCCGTGATCGGCCGCCACGACAAAGGCGCCCATGGCTTGAGCCTCGATAACGACGCGGCCAAATCCTTCGGGCTTGGTCGATGGCGCGACGACGATATCGGCGAGGGCATAAGCCGCGGGCATATCGGCGCAGGCGTCGAAAACGAAAACGTTTTTATCTAATCCGGCGACATCGATCGCGCGCGCGACTTCCTTGCCAAAGGAACTGTCCTTGCCGCCGCCGACAATAATGCCGACGAAATCGCGCGCTTCAAGCTGGGCGAGGGCATCGATAAAAACAAGCTGGCCCTTCCAGCGCGTCAACCGTCCGGGAAGAAGGATGACACGGGTCCCATCCGAAATATTCCATGCGCGGCGCAAGGCATCGACACGCGCAGGATCGACTTTTTCGGGATTGAACGCTTCGACATCCACGCCGCGCGGAACGACGCGCAGGCTTTCCTTGGCGATGCCATAGGTCCGCGTCGCATAATCGGCGACAAAGTCGGAAATCGCGATAACGCGCGCGCCCTTTGCCATGACTGAATTATACAGGCGTTTCAGCGCCGACTTTGCGCCGTAAGGCGCATGAAAAGTCGTCACAAAAGCCGCCCCTGTTTTTTTTGCGGCGAAATAGGCGCTCCATGCGGGCGCGCGGCTCCGCGCATGAACGATTGCGATTTTGTATTTGCGAATAACGCGGCTCAGGCGGAAAACGTTCGCGGCCATCGTAACCGGATTCTTAGACGCTAACGGCAGAGCGATATGCGTTCCGCCGACCGCCTCGATCTGTTTAACCAGCGGGCCGCCTTCGGAAGCGACAAAGGCGCGAAACCCTGCTTTGACAAGCGCCTTCGTCATCTCAACCGTCCCGCGTTCGACGCCGCCCGTGACCAGCGCGGGAAGAACCTGAAGAACGGCAGGCGGCTCAATGGCGTCAAGGACCGCCTCGGCGGCGCGCGCCGAAGGCGCAATCTTGCCTTTGCCAAGCCATTGAGCCGCCGCTTCCAGCTTCGCGATTTGTTTTTTGCGGACGGATTTATCGCTCAAAAGAACGTCCACGGCCTCAGCGAGTTTTTCAGGCGTGCAATCGCCTTGCAAAAACTCGGGAACGACAGGCGCATCGTGCATGATATTTACAAGATTCACGAACCTGACGCGAATAAAGCGCTTAAACAGAAAAACAGTCAAAGCGCTTAGCTTGTAAGCGATAACCGAAGGCAGACGCGCCAGCGCCAGTTCAAGAGCGACGGTGCCCGAACACGCCAGCGCGGCGGTCGATGCGGCGAACGCGTCAAATTTGTCCTTTTCCGTCTCGACCACAGTGACGGGAACGGGCCACGCTGCGACATCGGCAACGATGCGGTCTTTCAAATGCGAAACGACGGGAATAACGACGCGCAACGAAGGATGCTTAACCGCAAGCCGTCGTACCGTTTCGCGAAAAATAGGCAGAAGGCGCGAGATCTCGCCGTTCCTGCTGCCCGGAAGAACGGCAAGCAACGGTACGTCTTGCGCGATATCGAATGCGGCGCGAAAAGCGTCGCCGTCGCCCTCGTCCGCGCCGCTTTCGACGACGGAATGGCCAACGAACGCGCACGGCAATCCCTCGCGCGTAAAATAAGGCGGTTCGAAAGGCAACACGGCCAAAAGAAGGTCCAGAAACGTCGCGATTTTCTTCGCCCGTCCCGGTCGCCAAGCCCAAACCGTCGGCGCGACATAATGGACAAGAGGGATTCGGGATTCGGGATTCGAGATTCGGCGGGAATCCTCTCTTCTGACCTTTTTTGCGACGCGAAAGCAAAAATCCGGAGAATCGATCGTAATCAGGGCGGCGGGCCGGACGGCAAGAACGGTTTCGGCTGCTTGATCGATGCGCTTCAAGAGCCGCGGCACATGGCGTGCGACTTCGAAAATGCCGAAATGCATCAGTTCGGTATGCGGGAAAAGAAGATCCAGCCCCTCGGCCAGCATCTTAGGTCCGCCGACCCCCATAAATTTAACGTCGCCGCCAAGCTTGGATTTAAGCGCCCGCATCAGACCCGCGCCAAGATTGTCGCCCGAAGCCTCGCCTGCGATGAGGAAGAATACGGGCGTCGCCATGGCTCAGTACCCCGTCGCGATCCTCTCGACCAGCTGCTTGACTGTCGGGATGAAACCGTTCGCATAGAAAGGATCTTCGCCGAAGCGATAGGCGTTATGGCCAGAGAACATCAAGACATCCTCAATCTCGTCGGAATGGCTGATTTTCTGCAACGTCTTTTGAATGCAGAAAGACCGAGGATCGGGCATGCGTCCCGTCGTGCCTTTTTCGTTTTGCGCCCAGTTCGAGAAATGGCAGCCTGACAAGCATCCCGTGCAGTTGGCTTGATCGTGCTGGATCCTTTTGGCCCTGTCGTCGGTCACGAAAATCAGCGTGCTGTCGGGCGTGCGCATCGCCTTGGTAAAGCCTTGAGCCTTCCATGCCTTGATGCGGGCGACGTCGGCGGGAGTCAGAAAAACGGGATTGCCGACGGCGCTGACGCGGTAACTTTCCGTGTGCGCGCCAACCACCTCGTGCGTATAGGCGACCTGATGCTCGGAGCGTTCTTTCAGTTCGTCAAGGAAGGCATTGCTGACGGCCGACGAATAAAAGCCCGTGGGTGAAAACCTGTTCAAAAACACATCGCCTTTCTTTAGCGTCAAAAGACGCTGCTTCCAAGCGTTCGAAATAGGGCTTTCTTTTGTCAAAAGAGGCCGCGTGCCGAACTGGAACGCAACAGGACCGATTTCAGGGTTGTCAAGCCAATGCTCCCAGTCCGAAATCCACCACACGCCGCCCGCCATAACAATCGGCGTGTTTTGAAGCCCGTATTCGTTCATCTGCGCGCGTAAAGCGATGACGCGGGGCATGGGGTCTTCGGGTTTATGCGGATCTTCGCTGTTCGAAAGGCCATTATGCCCGCCCGCAAGCCAAGGATCCTCGTAAACGACGCCGCCAAGTTTTTCCCTGTGCTTATTATAAGAGCGAAGCCAAAGCGCGCGAAACGCTCGTGCCGAGGAAACGATAGGATAATAAAAAACGTCGTACTTCGCCGCAATTTCGGCTACGCGGTAAGGCATGCCTGCGCCGCAGGTAATCCCGTGAATCAGGCCCTTGGCACCGTCGAGAATGCCGTTAAGAATTGTCTCGCCGCCGCCCATTTCCCACAAAACGTTCATATGGATCCGGCCCTTGCCGTCCGAAACGTCATGAGCGATTTTAGCCTGCGCAATGCCTCCGGAGATCGCATACGCGATAAGCTCTTCGTGGCGTTCCTTGCGCGTTTTCCCATGATAAATCTGAGGGATAACATTCCCGTTCGCGTCGTAGCTGTCAGCGTTTACGCCGGAAAAAGTGCCGACGCCGCCAGCCGCAGCCCACGCGCCTGCGGTTTGCCCGGTAGAAATGGATATGCCTTTGCCGCCTTCGATGACCGGCAAAACGTCGCGTCCTGAAAGAGTTTGGGTCTTAAGAGCCTTCAAGGGATTTTCCTTTTTTTCTGGGATAAACGGGGGAAGACTATAATGAGGTTCTGCCCTTATGCAAGGTGTATACGAATCGGCCGAAGTCGTCTATGAATTCGGCATAATGGATGAACGTGGATCGGAACAGCTGGAAAAAATCCTTGCCCTTGCGGATTCCAGCCATGAAAGCGAGGCGCTGGTGGCGGTGCGCAAAGCCCGCCAAATGCTGTCGCGCGACGGGCTGAGCTTCGGCGCGTTGGCGCGCGCGGCTGCGGCCCAACAGTTTAAATCATCGAGCGTATTTTCGTTCCTGACGGGCGGGCGCGAGGTCGCCGAAACCCAAAACGTCCACCTTCGCCAGCAGGTCGAAGACCTGAAATCCCAGATGCAAACGCAGGATTTCCAGATGGATTTCTGGAAGCGCCGCGTGGCGGAATTGGAACAATCATGCCAGCACGCCCAAACCGAAGCCGAAAGGTGGAAAAAGCTGGCGAGCGAGACGGCGGACAGGCTATGGGAAATCGCCCGTACGGTGGGCGGCGAGAATTTTCATTCCGCCAGTCCTGCGGCGGCGCCCGAAAAAAAGGCGGGCCGGAAAAAGAAATAATACCGCTGCCCTATGAACGGGTTCTCATTTCAAAAACACCCGTCCTTTCCGCGCCCTTCTCGTCATCCTCGCGAAGCGGATCCAGTTGGAATCTCATATCAATCTCGGATCAAAGTGAAGCGAAGGGACATGGGGGACACAATAAAAATGCAGGAAAAGGCAGCGCGGGACGGAGAACCGTAGTTTGGGCATTTTTATTGTGTCCCCTTCGCTTCGGGATTGGTATCAGCAAAAACAGAATTTTCCGAAAGCCGCCTTCCTGATACCAAAAATCTTCTCGCAGGTCAGTTCGTTGGGCAGCGGGCGCAAAAAGAGAATCAAGTTGGAGATGGCATCGACAAAGCGTCGATTTTCGCTCGGATTCTCCGCGCACTTGAGGCGAGCGCGTCCGCTTTTTCCCGATAAAATTCAAGTGCGGCAGGAAATAAGCCATCGTTATGCGCCGTAAAGGTTGTCCGGCCTATGGTGTCAAAGCATTCGACGAGCTTTGTGCCGCTGAGTTTGCCGAATTTTTTGACAATTTGTTCTTTTTCCTTCGTATATTCCGCGCTTTTCCCGACAGCGGGAGGCGTCATTCTCAGCCGGTTATCTATGCTGAAAGCGTTCAGGGAGGCCTCTGCGGCCGTTTCTTCCAGAATATCGATAACGGCGGCGCGAACATTCGACCCTATTTTTTCGGAATCCCCGATAATTTTATCGAAGTCTTCGACCAGCGCAGCTGGTTCAAAACCTGTTTTTGCAAGCAGGACACGGGCCGTTTCTCTATCTTGGCTCTTAATAGTCGCCGCGCTGGCATGTTTTTTTGAAATCATAACCGCAAGAAAGCGAGAAAGATCGGGGCTAATTATCTCTGCGTCGTTCATCAGATCTCTTATTTGAGTATCCGATAAATTTCCGGGGCGTTTCGGGAGCATGGAATACGCGCGATATTTTAATACCCCATCGAATGCTTTGTGCGTTAAGGGGGTTAGCTCATTGGTTTCTGCTAAATTCTCGAAAGTTTTCAGTCCGTCGACAAAATTATTGCCGGTAAGACGGACGCACAAGCGGGCGTTAAACCCGCGAACGATCGAGGATTTTCCGTTACCGATCAAAGACTCAATTCCGGATTCGGTTTTCAGCGCCTTCATAATTGTATTTACTGTGTCGGGAGCTAACGAATTGCCGGGCACAACTTTTGCCTCTATGCCGGATTCGGAGGACAGCAGTTCCTTGATCGCGCTGAGCGCAAAGAGCTTCGCTTCGTTGTCTATGGATTTAAAATCGATAAGAACGGCTCCATTAGAGACGTGACCCGATTTTAGGAAAAGATCGTCGCTGATCAGTCTGAGGTCCAGATAAGAGAACATGTCTGTGGCATTGCCGTTTTGCGCTCCGAACACCAACGGGAATTTGCGCGGCAGATTCTTTATGGTTTTGCTTAGAGCAATCTCAGGCGTTTCCTTGCCGTTTCGAGAAGGCCAAAAACAGAAAGAGTCGGCATCAGTAATATCTTCGTTCATATTCTGCCCCTGAAAATAGCTTACACATATAAGGGATATTGTTTCATGAGTGGGTGAAAATAAAAAGAAAAACATTCTTAACGTATTGGTTGAGAAAGCCGTTTATAGATTTTCAAGATTGGGGGGGCAGAAAAGGCGTCCACGAACGATAAACGCCTTTAATTTAAGCCTAAAAACAGGCATGATTAAGAATCACTCACGGAGGAATCCATGCGTCGAATGAACGGACGATTTCTGCTTGTTTTCGCGGCTTTTTTAGCCTTGGCCAGCTGTCGCAGCTCGGGCGATATCGGAAACGAACCCGAAAAACTCATTAACCAATCGCGCGTGACGTTTCAAAGCATGATGGGCGATACGCAGTATCCCGGCCTGGTCGATCTCTCGACTCGCGCCAAAGCGATTATCGTCGTGCCGAACCTCATTCGCGCGGCGTTCTTTTTTGGCGGTCGCGGCGGCAACGGCGTGATGCTGGTTCGCGGCGCCGATGGCCGGTGGAGCAATCCTGCGTTCTATACCATCGGCGGAATCAGTTGGGGGCTTCAGGTTGGCGGTCAGGCCTCCGAACTTATCATCCTCGTTATGACCGAAAAAGGCGTGAACGCCATTTTAACGCGCGAAGTTACGCTCGGCGGCGATGCGGGCGTTGCTGTAGGCGAACTGGGGCAGGGCGTGAACGCTGCGACGGGCTTGGGCATGAAATCCGACATGTATGCGTTTGCGCGGTCGCAAGGCCTTTTTGTCGGCGTATCCTTGGAAGGCTCGGTCATATCTCCGCGCGAGACATGGAACCGGCAAGTTTACGGCCAAGGCGCGACGCCAAAAAGCATCTTGCTCGACCGCACATCGTCTTCTATGTCTCCGGGAATCGCAGGTCTGGTTTCGTCGATGCCGTAAAAAACGGACTTCGCGTCACACAACCGCAAGCCTTAGCGTATTGGTGTTCCCAGGCGAACCGAAGGGAACCCCTGCCGTCACGACGATGGACTCTCCCTTTTGCGCAAGGGTGTCGCGCAGCGCGGTGAAGGTTGCCTTGTCGACCATCTCAGCGAAGCTTTGAACGTCTTCCGTATAAACGGCGTGAACGCCGAAAACGAGCATCAACCGCCGCGCCGTTTCGATCTTCGACGTCAGGCACATGATGGGGATCCACGGGCGCTCGCGCGCCGCGCGCAAGGTCGTTTGTCCCGAAGTCGTGTAGGTCACAATCGCGACCGCTTCCACGGTTTCCGCAATCTGCTTGGCTGCGGCCGTGATTGCATCGGCTGACGTGTTTTCCAAGCTCAATCTATAGGCTTCAAGGCCCGCTTTGCACGACGGATCGTTCAGTGTCCGCACGGCAATGCGGCTCATGATTTCGACCGCTTCCACGGGATACTTGCCGCTTGCGCTTTCGGCCGAAAGCATGACCGCGTCCGCGCCTTCGTAAACGGCGGTGGCCACGTCCGAAGCCTCGGCGCGCGTTGGCGTCGGTGCCTCGATCATCGATTCCAGCATCTGCGTCGCGACGATAACGGGCTTTCCGGCGTTTCGCGCGGCCTGCACGATTTCGCGTTGAATCTGAGGAACCTCTTCGGGCGGAATTTCCACGCCCAAGTCGCCGCGCGCGACCATCACGCCGTCGGCAAGGCTTAAAATTTCCGCGAGATATTTTACCGCCGAAGGTTTTTCAAGCTTGGCAACAATAGCGGCGCGTTTGCCGATAAGGGCGCGCGCCTCGGCGACGTCCTCGGCGCGCTGCACAAAGGAAAGCGCAATCCAATCGACGCCCATATCGAGCGCGACCGTAAGATCCGCGCGATCCTTATCCGTCAAAGGCGACAGGGGAAGAACGACGTCTGGAACGTTAACGCCTTTTCGATCCGAAAGTTTTTGTCCGGAAAGAACAACCATTTCGGCAAAATCCTTTCCGCATTTTTCGACGCGCAAACGCACTTTTCCGTCGTCGCACAGAAGCTCTGCGCCTTTCTCAAGCGCGGCGAAGATTTCGGGATGCGGTAACTGAACGCGCGTTTCGTCGCCGGGTGCGGGGTCGAGGTCAAAGCGGAAAGTTTGTCCTGCGCGCAACGCGATGGATTTTGCGGCAAAGGTCCCGACGCGCAGCTTGGGGCCCTGCAAGTCTGCCAAAACCGCGATGGGGCGGCCTGTTTCTTTTTCGATCTCGCGAACGATTTTCATGCGCGCGCGATGATCGTCGTGCGTGCCGTGGCTAAAGTTCAACCGGAAAACGTTCGCGCCAGCGTCGAACAGGGCGCGGATCGTCTTCTTGTCCGACGAAGCGGGTCCAAGCGTTGCGACAATTTTGGTTTGGCGACGGCGAAGGGGGCAACAGGCAATAGTCATAAATTTTCTCGATCTAATCTGTAAAAAGGTCGAAAGATTATAGAGGCAGATGCGACGCAATCAAAGAGCGTAAAAAACCATTTTTTGCCGTAGTGACTCATTTACGGCATTTTTTCGCCGAAAAATGGTTATTTTTTCTTTTTTAGCTTGTAGACATAGGAAATAATCTCGGCCACGGCGCGATAATGCTCGGTCGGGATCTGATCGTCGACCTCGACGGTCGCATACAAAGCGCGCGCCAGCGTCGGATTGCTGACCATGGGAACCCTGTTTTCCTCGGCGATTTCCTTAATGCGCTCGGCGATCAAGTTGATGCCCTTGGCGACGACCGTAGGCGCTGCCATTTTGAGCTGATCGTATTGCAGCGCGACGGCATAGTGCGATGGGTTTGTGATGACGACATCGGCCTTCGGAACTTGCGCCATCATGCGTTTGCGCGCTTTTTCTATGCGCAACTGGCGTAGACGGCCCTTAATCATCGGATCGCCTTCTTGCTGCTTGAACTCGTCCTTGATTTCCGTTTTCGACATGCGAAGGCTTCGAAAATATTGGAAGCGCGCAAAAAAGAAATCCGCGATGGCAATCGCTGTCAAAACCAGCAACAACATTGCGATGATGTACACGACTTCCCGGTGCAAAAATTCCATGATATGCACGCTGGAAAATCCCGTAAATTGGGGGGATTCCATCATGACGGGCTTAAGCGCCACATAGGCCATCAATCCAAGAAAAAACAGTTTTCCGAGGCTTTTGACAAGATCGGCAAGCGCATTGACCGAAAAAAGACGCTTCAATCCTCGTGCGGGCGACAACCGCGAAAAGTCGGGAGCCAAAAGATCGAACGAATAGAAAAAGCCAGTTTGAATCATATAACCCAGAACGATAGATCCCATGAATACCAAAAAAGCGATGCCTGAGATCCGCGCCGTCTCCGTCAAAACATGCAAGAACAGCGTTTGAACGCTGACATCGTCAAGCGCGAATTGATGAGGGTTTTCGATAAACACGCGCAAGGATGTAGCAAGGCCGCTCGCCATCGGCGGAACCGCAAGCTTGAACACAAGCAAAACGCCCAAGAGCGCGACCCACATGGCGGTTTCGCGGCTGATCGCCAACTGGCCGCTTTCGCGCGCCTGTTCGAGGCGTTTCCCGGTAGGTTCTTCGGTTTTTTGGTCCTGATCGTCGCTCATGAAGCCGTCCTCAAGTCCGAAACAGCGTTTCGAGAGACTGGTCGACGTAGCGCAGCCAAAGCGTCAAAATTCCCGCGATTGTCAGCGACATAAGCATCAAGCCACCCCAGATTTCGACAGGCAGCAAAATCAGGAACAACTGCACGTTAGGCAAAAGGCGCTGCAAAATTCCCATCGCGGCGAACAGCAAAAGGCCCATAATAAGAAAGGGCGCGGCAAGTTCGATGCCGACCGTAAAAGATTCGTTTGCGATCCGAATGATCGTCTGCGTCATGTCGCCCACCGGCAAATGTCCTCCTGGCGGGAAAGTGTCGTACAAAGAAACGGTCGCGCGGATAAGAAGATGGTCGATGCCCGTCAAAAAAATCAGCACAAGCGCCACGATGCTGAGAAAAGCGCTGGGCAAAGGGCTTTGCGTCGCGAGGGCAGGGTTGACCATCGTGGCGCTCGACAATCCGGATTGCATGCCGATAATCATGCCTGTGGCTTCAAGCACGCTTTGAATCAGGCGGATAAGCAGACCGAAAAAGATGCCAACGGCGACTTCATAAAAAATCAGCCGCGCCAATTCTGCCGTCGATGTCGGCATGGGCGGAAAGCGGGGAAGCATAGGCTCAAGCAAAAGGAAGCAAATCAGGCAAGCCAGAATCATGCGCGTGCGCCGTGCGACATACGTTTCGCCGATGCCCGGAAACAGCATAAGAACGGCCCCGACGCGCGAAAGAAGCATCAGAAACGCAAAAACGTGTCCGGAAAGAAAAGCGTCGGGATGGAACGTTTGCATAAGCTTTTCTTATCGCCTTTTCTCGATCCTTATTTCGCGGCGGCGGTCAATCTGAGTGGCCGATTTGGACGATGCGGTTGCCGAGCGTTTGCGTAAACCCCCCAAGCGTCGCGATCATGGAGGGCAGCAGCCAGATGGTAATGCCGAAGATGACGAGCATTTTGGGAATAAAGGTTAAAGCCTGTTCTTGGATTTGCGTAACGGTTTGAATCAGCGAAATGATAATGCCCACGACAAGGCCAGCCAGCATGATAGGCCCGACGAGCTTCAGCATAACGACGATAGCTTCGCGGCAGATTTCAATAGCTTCGGCTTCGTTCATGACGGGCAGGCGAAAAAAGAAGAGGGACTGATCGAACAATCATCCATTCGGGCGGCGGGGTCAAGGGCGTTGTGCGCGAACGAGGCAACGAAGCTCCGGAACAGCCTGTTTTCAGGCCCATTTTTTTGTAAATGTGGGAACAACGGCGGCGATGAGAATCTCCTTGCATTCACGGAAACACTTTGTATTATCGCGGCCTGTTCGGCAGGGGGGCTGTTGGTGCCCCCTGATTTTTGGATGCGGGTGTAGCTCAGCGGTAGAGCACGACCTTGCCAAGGTCGGGGTCGCGAGTTCGATCCTCGTCGCCCGCTCCATTTTTT
>CAYVBP010000053.1:0-11905 GCA_964449155.1 uncultured Rhodospirillaceae bacterium
AGTTTTTTATAAGTCCTTACAAAACCCCCGCCTCAGGCGGGGCGACTAAAGGAAGTTATACCAGCGAATTGCAAAGAAAGAAAACCCCGTGCGCCGACAAAAAAAGGTAATAAGCGCATAAACCAAGCCTAGGCTTGCAGCTTCAGAGATACCTGAAAACCGGAAGTTATTTTGCATCTGGCAAAATGTCTATCCGAATGTCCTCTTTGGGATCCGCCATTTTTAAATCCCATACGATTTTCTGGGGCTTTTCAATTTTTGCCTTGATATCATTTGGGGATTCAACTTTCATTTTTAAGCCTTTGCCGGCGACAACATGAACGGTTTCCCTCCACAAAGGACCGCTCCAGGATGCTCCAGAACGAAGGAAGTAAGTAAACTGCGCTTTTGGCTTGGATGCAATTTTCCCATTGCTTTTATGCGCGATCGCCGCTTTTTCGTCGACTTTTTCATAAGGAATAAGGATCGAATAATTAACATTGATCAGCCGCGTTTGACCCTTGGCAATAGGGGTCATCCAGAAATAGCCCGTTTGTTTCCGATGCCGTCCTTGATCGTCGAGAGTATCCCAGACGTTGGGCCTCGGCGCGTTGGCGCTAAGCGGGTCAACTTTCTTTCCGTCAACGGCGATGCTAAAGGCTTGGGTAAATGGAACCGACAAACCGTTTTGATAATAAAGCGGAAAAGACATCCATTCAGCATCAGTTGTTTTATTAAAGGGATTTCCGTACAAACGGCGCATTGCAAACACAGCCCTGACATCGGCTTTAACGTACTTGCCAAATTTTGAAAAATGAATATTCACCTTCGCATCGTCCATCGATACATCCGGGCCTTTTTGTGGCATCGGGGTCGGAGCTGAAAATTTGGGCGGCGCTTTCTCAACGCAACCGCTTAGGAAAAGGGCTCCCGCAAAGAGAAGGGCCGTTGCAAGAGTTGTGCGTTTAGTCATGGGAACCTCTCTTAGATTGTTTTTTCAAGAACCCGATGCGACGAAATCCTTTTGGCCAACGAGTGAGGAGCAAATCTTTCCTGTAACACGATATGCCTTTTTGTGGCCTCAAAGCGACAAATGATAAAAGGCTTCTTCACTTACTGTTTTCTGTGGCGTCCAATACCACTGGAAACTTTAGCAGAGCAGCTAACAGAGTTGCCCCCCGACACCCCCTGACAGACCCAAGAAATCATACCAAATGCACCACCGATGTTTGTCGGCGTTCCCGATAGGCATTTGCCAGCGTTGCTACTGCATTCGCCATCGATAGGCGATGCTATCGAACAGGATGAGGACGATCCGCCATTATAGCCTTGGCAGGTCCATAGCGTCGTTCCGTTTAACGTCGTAACGTTTATCGGCGATCCGACGCTACATGTTCCACCTGTTGTTCCGCAAACGCCCTTAACGCCCGTCGTTGCCGAACATGAATCATTGTTCCCGCCGTTAGCGCCAACACACGTCCATGTCATATTGCCGTTCGTCGTTTTAACGTCGGCAGGCGCTCCCGTTGAGCACGTTCCCGGAATTGCGCCACATTTCCCGTTAAAGACAATTAGCGAGCAGTTCGCGGATGTTCCCCCATTTGCGCTGCGGCACGCCCATGTAATTTTATTTCCGTATCTTGTTACGGATAGCGCCTCTCCGGATTTACACGTTCCGGGAAGGCTGCCGCATACGCCGTTAACAATTACTTGTGTGGAACAAGATACGGCCTTTCCGCCACAGGCACCTGGCTGGCATATCCATGTCCATGGCCCTGTGCCTACGACCGATGACGGCGTACCAGCTTTACATAAACTTGCCGTCGGCTTTGACGTAAAATTACTTCCATTTGAAGAACCGCATTCCGGAATAACGCAAACACCGTAGTCACTCCTGCGCTTGGCCGAGCACTTAATCGCTACCCCATCGTTTCCCTTACAAGCCCATGTATATCCCGATGACGAGGCTGTGACGCGCGAAGCTGCCCCCACGCTACAGAGTTGTGCTTTTGTTGTCGGCGGAGAAGACATCGTTGTTCCGTTGGCTGAGCCGCAGGTTCCCCATCCGCCGCCATTGTACGTCGCGCCGCATGTTGCGGTTGAGCCTCCCTCCAGCCCTAGGCATTTCCAAGCATAGCTTGTTCCGCCGTTTAGACCATGGCCGACAAAATTTGAAAGGCTTCCTTTAAGGCACAGCTTAGAGCTTTCTGTCAGAGGAGAAGTTACGGTCTTGCCGTTGTCAGGACCGCAAGCGCCGTTAACAACCGGAATAACAATATCCGACGCGACATTTGCCGCGCACGAAGCCTCATTTCCGCCAAACAATCCTGAACAAGTCCACTCGTATTTATAGCTATTGCCGCGAAGGACCTTTTTAATCGCCGACGAATATCCAATCGTGCAAAGATTTTCTTTCGGCGCAGTCGATAATGTCGCGTTGTTGGCGGCCCCACAGATTCCAGCAATTGGCGCATGAGCTGCGCAATCCGCTGTCGTTCCGCCGCCCGATCCAACGCAGGACCAGTCGTACCCCGTCAAAATTGGGGATTTGCAATCTGCTTTTTTTGCCGATTTTGGGCAGGAAACGTCCGAATACTGGGGGGAAACATCAGAGGGACTCCCCGCACTACAAAGTGCGGCGCTCGATGTTGGCGGGGCGTCCACGGTTGTTCCGTTGGTTGTTCCGCATATGCCGTTAATTGGTGACCCTCCCAACGTTGCCGAACACGTTGCGGTTTTTCCAAAATCGATGCCCTTGCATTGCCATCCATAACCGGTAATGACAGCGGCGCAAACTTCTCCTTGGCAGCGAGGCAAGGTGTAAACGTCGGTTGGCGTTCCCTTGCGGCATAAAGCTTCGTCAGATGTCGGCGGTTCGTTTACTTTAGTTTTGTTGGCAGTACCGCACACGCCATCGACAGAGGGGATGCCCACTTCTGCGTCAAGGTTCGCCGTGCATAAAGCCGTATTGCCGATTCCTGAACCTACGCAGGTCCAACGCCATAAACTGTTCGAGGCGTAAACCGTTGATGGCGTCCCCGATTTACATAGATTCGTTTCGGGTTCCTGAGCATAAATTTTTCCAGCAGCCGCGCCGCACACGCCATCGATATCTTCTGCGGGGTACGCTTTACATGCAGCCGCGTGTCCTCCGCAAGCGCCGGGCAGGCAGGTCCATGTCCAAGGTCCGCTGCCATTGACAGCGGATGGCGTTCCGGCCTTGCATAAATTAACTGACGGTTTCGCTTCAAGATATTTGCCGGATGCTGTGCCACATTCCGGGATAACGCAGGCCGCTAGGTCGGCATAGGCTGAACGGGTAACCGCCGGACTTGCAATGATTAATGCAAAAGCGGATATAACGCAGAACGACGTAACGCGCATAGCCATGGACGTATCCTCTCAGCTGTTCAATCTCCAGCGTTAACTATAAGATCATAAAACATAGCTTAACGAAGTCAACGCCAAGTCGTTTATATGAAAGTCGATTCGCTTGTCTCTGTGACCGGGCCTCCGCCTGTCCGAATGATTTCAGCCAACGCCGGGCAATGGGGCAAAATCTGAGCGGCATAAAACCGAGCGGTCAGAATTTTAGAGGCCAGATATTCTGGATCGCCTTTTTTAGCCGTCAAGTCTTCTTGCGCCAAAAGGGCCTCGTGTGCGAGAAAGTATCCGCCGAGCACATCGCCGAAAAGCTGAAGGAATGCCGTTGCCGAAGCCGCCGCAAGCGCCGGATTTGCCTTGCCGGTTTGCAGTAGCCAAACGGCCGCATCCATCAGCGCAGCCAAAGCGTGAGCCAAGTTGTCGTGAACAGCCTTAAAGTCGCCGGGCAGGGAGCTTGGCCAGTTTTTCAACAAACCATCGATTTCGTCGGCCATCGCGCGGAAGGCGACCCCTTGATCGCCGAGAAGCTTACGGAACGTTAAATCGACCGCCTGAATGCCATTGGTTCCTTCATAGATCATCAGCACGCGCGCGTCGCGCAAATGCTGCGCGGCACCGGCTTCCTCGACATATCCGACTCCGCCAAGAACCTGAATGCCTGTCGAGGCGACATCGCACGCCCTGTCGGTGATCCACGCCTTGCAAATCGGCGTCAGAAGTCCGACGCGCGCTTGGGCTTCCGCTTTCTGCTTTTCGTCAGTCGCGCGCCGCGCCGTGTCAATGGCGAATGCGCAGGCATAAGCGATGGCCCGGGCAGCTTCCGTATAGGCCTTCATTTCCGTCAGCATGCGGCGAACGTCCGGATGTTGGACGATGGGTACGGGCGCGCCTTTTGGATTGTCGACCGATCGACTTTGAACGCGGAACTTCGCATAGTCCCTTGCATGCTGATACGCGCGCTCCATCACGCCAAGCCCCTGCACGCCGACGTTTAGCCGCGCGTTGTTCATCATTGTGAACATGGCCGCGATTCCGCCGTTTTCCTTGCCGATCAGGTAGCCAACCGATCCTTTTTGATCCCCGAACGCGAGAACGCATGTCGGGCTGCAATGTTGGCCAAGCTTGTGTTCAACCGATACCGTACGGACTTCGTTGCTTTCGCCCAAGGTTCCGTCGTCGTTAACAAGAATCTTCGGCACAAGGAATAATGTCAACCCGCGTGTGCCTTCAGGCGCATCGGGCAGACGCGCCAGCACAAGGTGAACGATGTTTTCAACCATATCGTGGTCGCCGTAACTGATGAATATTTTCTGGCCCGTCACGCGGTAATGGTCGCCTTCCTTAACGGCCTTGGCCTTGATTGCGCCGACGTCGGAGCCTGCTTGGGACTCGGTGATATTCATTGTTCCGCCCCACTCGCCGCTAACCATCTTGGGCAGATATTTTTTCTTCGTCGCTTCATCGCCGTGCGAGGATAAAAGCTCGATTGCGCCGCCGTTCAGCATAGGGCACAGCGCCAGCGCGACATTTGCCGCCTGCATCATTTCGAATACGGACATACCGACCAAAGAGGGCAGTCCCTGACCGCCGAATTCTTCGTCGACTTGAAGCCCGTTCCATCCGCCGTCTATAAAAGCGCGGTATGCATCCTTGCATCCTGTGGGCATCGTTACGCGGTCGTTTGAAAACTTGACGCCTTCCTTATCGGCCGTGTCATTAAGAGGAGCGAAGACTTCCGCCGCAATTTTCCCGGCCTCGGTTAACACTGCATCGACGATATCTTCTCCGACCGATTCGTAACCCGGCAGCGCCGACAACTTGTCGAGCTGGATCAGGCGCGTCAGCACAAAACGGATTTCAGGCAATGGGGGCGTATAGGGAAAGGGCATAAGTCCTCGCAGTCAAAAATGTGAAAATCCAGCAGAGAGTAAGGTTTAAATGGTTAAAAAATCCTAACTTTTACGACCAAGGTATTAATAGATGCCGGGGGGCACCTTTTCGTTCTCCGATGAAAAAAGCATTCAAAACGACGGTCGGAAGAATAGTCTCAAACGATAAAAATCCTTGTTTTTCCGAGGATAAAGATGTCGGGAAAGAATTCTGCTATATTATTTCTCTTTCCGCCGAAGGTTCCGGCTTTCTCCTGCGTGTATTAGGGCATAGACATCGTGCTCGAAGGGAACGACGTGAGCTCCTGTTATTTGAGAATGGTTGATGAGCTCGCCGTTGGCCTCGATGAGGCGAAGGGCGAGGCTTTTTCCGACGATGCGCTGTTGTCGATGGTCGCCGACGGCGACAGGGGCGCTTTTGCCCTTTTGATGAAGAGGTATTTGGCTCGAATGGTTGCCTTGGCTCAAAGAATTGTTTTGGATCGTGAACAGGCGCGCGAAATCGCGCAAGAGGCCTTTTTGCGCGTTTGGCAGAACGCGTGGAAGTGGGATCCGGACGGCAAGGCTACTTTTTCGACGTGGTTAAGCCGCATTGTCATTAATCAGGCCATCAGTTGCCGTCGCCGCCACCGCGAACGT
This sequence comes from uncultured Rhodospirillaceae bacterium, assembly GCA_964449155.1. GTDB lineage: Bacteria > Pseudomonadota > Alphaproteobacteria > UBA9219 > UBA9219 > CAIXLI01. Next base: position 5,892 of record CAYVBP010000053.1, read on the forward strand.
GAAGGGCTCGACATCATCGAAGAACTACCATCCGGCGATGCCGATGGATTCGATCTTCTTGCAGCATCCGAAGAAAAAAAGGCCGTTGCCGCCGCTTTATTGGAACTTCCGGACCGCCAGCGCGCCGCCGTTTCTCTTTTTTATTTCGAGGACTATTCGCAGACACAGGCGGCTGCGGCGATGGATATGACGCCCCGCGCTTTCGATTCCTTAATTGTTCGCGCGCGTGCAAATTTGAAAAAGAGCTTATCCAAGCTCGGCTTAGGTCGTTGTGAGGAATTTTTAAAAAGAGGGAAAGCGTCATGAAATTCTTTTTCCCGGGAAAATCTGTTTTGGACGATAGAGAGCTCCGCCAGTTTTTGCTGGCGAACGATCCGGTGAACCCGGCTACTGAAGCGTATCTGTCAGCGCTCGAAAGCGATATTTTTGCGCGCATCGATGCTTTGCCGCAGACTCCGTCGGCGCCGGACGCATGGATAATCGACGGCTACTTGCGCCAGACTTTTTCGCGCGCGTCGGCTTTTGCCTCGGTTCTCCTTTTGGTTCTTGGTTTTACGGTCGGACAGCTTTCTGTGCGCGAGGACGTTTCTTCGGTTCCTTATGCGGGAAATTTGTCTTTAGTTGCGTATGCGGACGACGCGTCGCACTCTTTATCTTGGGGGGAAAACGATGACTATGCCGAATGACGCATCTCTTTATGCCCGCAAACGCCGGAAAGCCCGGTTCATTGTTGGAACGCTTGCCGTCTCGGTTTTTCTAAACCTGTTTTTGGTCGGCACTCTTGCGGGAAGTTCTCCGCCCGTCAGGCCTAGGCATTTTCCGCTTATGGCGCTGACGTCGCGTCACGGCGTTTTTTTAGCCGACGGCATGGCCCGGTATTTGGGAGACGCCGATGCCGCAGCTTTCCGCGAAATCACGCAGTCCAAAAAGGCCGCGATGATTCGGGCTCAGAAACGCATGCGCATGGCGACAGCCAATCTTGCGGACACTTTCGAGCAAGATTTGGGCGGACAGGAGGCCTTGAAAAAGGCTCTCGATAGCTGGAGCATGGCTAAGGTCGAAGTCGAGTCGATTGCGAAAGAAATCGTAACGGAGGGATATGCGAAGCTTTCTCCGGACGGGCGTCATCGGTTGGCGGAACTTAATCGGTGATTTTTTCAACTTAAACAAGGAGGCACTATGAAATACAAATCTAAAATAAGCGTGCTTTTGCTTTCCGCAGCGCTGATTGCAGCGCCCGGGATATCGGCTGCCGCTAACGCACAGAGCGATGGTCCCTACGTCAATAAGGGCATGCGGATGGGAGGACAGGGCAGGGGCGCAGCTGCGCCGATGCGCAACCATCCTTGCCAGAACCTGCCACAGGAGAAAAAGGATATGGTTATGGCGGCCATGGAAAAGGCGCGTCAGGACAATAAGTCGCTTTTTGTCGAAATGGGTAAGCTTCGTATGAACGAACGCAGGATCCTTGAAGCTCAGCCATTTAACAGGATGGCTTATCTGGCAGTTAAATCCAAGATCGACGAGGTCAGGGGCGAGCTTTCGAACGTTCATGCGCAAGCTTTTGCATCCTTTGCGGATAAGCTTACGCCCGAAGAACGTCTTCAGGTCGCGCCGATGATCGGTCACTTCCAGCGTTGTGGCATGCGACCGGGCGGCATGAGGGACGGCAAAGGACCTCATTTCGGAGATCGTAGAGGCGGTCGTCAGATGCCGCCAGTGCCAGCTGCCGATGCTGCGGATCAGAAGAAATAACCCTGTGTCCGGACAAGCCCCATCGGGCCAAAGCTCGCTGCGGGCCTGTCTGGAACAGGAAACGAAAGTTTTTCATCAAGGAGGTGTCATCATGAAACGTTTTGCAGCTTTGGCAACGGCCTTTGTTCTTTGCCTCGCAGTTGCCACTCCCGCGCAAGCGCGCGGTGGGGACGGATTTAGGATCGATCTTAGTTTTGGATCGGCACATCCTCATCGTGTGTCGCCGCCTTACCATCATGTGCGACATCGGCCTTATCGACCGCACTTCCCTTATTACTATGCGCCGATAGTCGTTGCGCCCGCGCCGCAAGTTTACGTCGTCGCGCCCCCGCCGAGGTATGTTTCAGCCGGGCCGTGCCGGACCTATTACAGGACGGTTAACGGCAGGGCCGTTCCTTCAACGGCGTGTTTGCACTCTGATGGGGCGTGGCATTAAAAACGCGCTTCTGAAAGGCTCTTTCTGAAAAGAAAGAGCCTTTTTTCTTAATCCTTGACAGAAAGTCGAACGGAGTATTACAAGCCGCGCAAGGCGTCCGGTCAAATTCCGGGCATGTTTTATCTGTTAGAGAGAGATATGGACGGCGACACTAGTTGCAGCCCCTTTGGATTGACGGATGGGCTGCACGTAAAGATTGTCTCCAGCATCCTTTGCTTTTTTACATGAGGATGAACGGCGCTTGATATTACGCCGCGCCTCTTGCCCTAAAGCGGGATTGTCCGGGAGGTGTGAATGGCAACCGAGACTCGTAAGTCTTTTGGTCGGCTTGGCGACGGAGCGGGCGAACGCCTTTTCCGTTTCTTCAGCCGTTCGTCCCTCGCATTGCGGAGGGGCGCATGAATTGGATTACAAAGCTATACTATCGTGCGCGCCGGATCTGGAAGGCGATCAGCATTTACATGGTTATCGCGGGTCCGGGGCTTGTCGTCATGGTTGCCGATAACGACGCGGGCGGCATTACGACCTATGCCGCCACGGGCGCGAAATACGGCTATAATTTAATCTGGTTCCTCGTGCTTTTAGGACCTGTCGCCTATTTCATTCAGGAAATGACTGTCCGGCTCGGCGCTGTGACCAAGCGCGGCCATGCCGAGGCGATCTTCGACGGTTTCGGGCCGTTTTGGGGATGGTTTTCGCTTCTCGATCTGATTATCGTCAACTGGCTGACGTTGATAACCCAATTTGTCGGCATGACATCGGCTCTAAAGCTATTTGGCGTGCCCCCTTGGATTACAGTGACATGCGTTTGCTGTCTTTTAACCTTTATTTCTTTGAAAGGACGCTATTGGACGTGGGAGAAAATCGCCCTGATCTTTTGCGGCCTGAACCTTGTTTATATTCCGTGCGCGTTTCTCGTTCATCCGAACGTAAGCGACATTGTGCAGCAGGGCTTTATCCCGAATTTTGGGGGCAAGATTGACGGCCAGCTTTTCTTTTTCTTGATGGCCAATATCGGCACGACCATCGCGCCGTGGATGCTATTTTTCCAGCAATCGTCAGTCGTCGATAAGGGGCTTAAAGAAAAAGACATCTTCTTTGGCAGGCTCGACACGATCATCGGCGCGTTCGCGACAATTCTAATCGCGGTGTTCATCGTTATCGTCAGCGGCACACTTCTTAACGGCGTTGAGATCGAGGATGCCGCTCAGGCCTCAAAGATGATTATGAAAACCAACCGATATGCCGGGGAACTATTGGCCATCGGCCTGTTTAACGCAGGATTGCTTGGCGCGATCTGCATATCGCTGACCAGCTCATGGGCGTTCGGCGAGGTTTTCGGATGGGCCCATTCGCTGAACAATAAGATCAAGGAAGCGCCTATCTTTTACCTGAATTACTTCATTACTCTTGTGACGGCCGGGCTTGTCGTTTTGATTCCCGGCGCGCCTTTAGTCCTGATTACGCTTTTTGTTCAGGTTGTCGCGGTTACGCTGCTGCCCGCCGCGCTGGTCTTTCTAATCCTGTTGTTGAACGATAAAAAAACGATGGGGGAACACGCCAATACGTTCTTGCAGAACGTCGTAAACTGCGCAATCGTCGGCATCATTATCGTTTTATCGACTTTATACGCAGTCAGCGCGTTGTTCCCTAATTTGTTTGGTTGAGGAGGGGCTTTATGACCATCGGGCACGCGATCATGTCGATGCTTTCGCGCAACGTCGGAAAAATCAGTTCGATCAACCGCCGCTATGCCACGCCAAGGCTTGAAGTCACCCCCGCCGTCAGGTGGACGCTGGTCGTGCTGCGCGTTTATCTTGTTTTGCTTATCGGGCTTCTCGCTTTTAAATTTTATACCGTGCTGTAAGGCAGGAAAGGCGGCACCATGGCTGAATCGAAATTAGAAAACAACATGGGCTATCTTTTGAGCAACCTTATCGGGGGGAAAGCTCGCGTCAAGGACAAGGATGTCGGGCGGCTGGCCGACATGATTATGACGGTTCACGGGCATGTGCCCGAAGTAACGCATTTGGTTATCAACCGCCCGTTTGGATACAAGTCCCTGCTTGTGCCGTGGGACAAGGTGGCGTTTTTGGATCATCACGGGCGTTCGATTCTTGCGATCGATGCGCTGGAACCGTACGAGGGCGAGCCGCAAGAAGGGCAGATTTGCATGCGCGACTATTTGCTCGATAAAAAAATTCTCGATTGCAACGACGCCGAGGTTGAGGTCGTGTACGACATCAAGCTGCGAGCCCATTACAATAAGTTGTATATTTTCGGTGTGGATTGCTCGCGCGCGGGATTTTTGCGGCGGATCGGCCTTCGCCGTTTAAGCGACTTTATCCGCAGCCTCGCCGAGAGGATTAAGGACGATACCATACCGTGGTCTTACGTCGCGCCCCTGCCGAGCGACATGGGGCGTTTTAAAGGCGATGTAAAACTAAACGTCCTTAAGGAAAAGCTGTCGGAGATTAACCCCGCCGATATCGCGGACCTTATCGAGGAGTTAGAGCCCGAACACCGCATGGCTGTCTTCAATCAGCTAAATACGGAAAAAGCCTCGGATACGCTTGAAGAAATCGAGCCGCGAGTCCAGCGCGAACTCGTCGCTTCGCTATCGGTCAACCGTACTGCGGAACTTATCAACGACATGAGCACCGCGCAGGCCGCCGACATTTTGGCGGCATTGCCCGCAACGGACACCGACGCAATTCTCGAGAAAATCGATCCGGAAGAACGCGAAAAAGTGCGCGCGCTTTTGGATAAGCACGACGACCATATTATAGGTTTTGCGACGTCGCATTATATTCCGGCTTCGACCGAGACTCTTGTCAGCGACATTATCGCCAATTTCCGCGAATTGGCTCACGATGCCGATGTCGTCATGTATATTTATATTACGTCACCGACGGGAGTTTTGATCGGCGTCGTTGACATCAAGGAGCTTTTGCAGGCCGATCCATCCAGCCATATGGGCGATATCATGGTCGCGAACGTCGTATCGCTCAGCGAGGAGGATACGGTCGCAACCGCCATCAAGACGTTCAATCACTATGGGTTCCGGGCGCTTCCGATTGTCGGGGAAGACGACGTTTTAAAAGGCGTCATTCCTTTCCGCGATGTCGTTTTGGCGCGGAAACTCGTTTAACTCTGGGAAAGGTTTTTCATGTCCCTTCAGGAATTTTTACAACGGTCCTCGGATATTATCGCGACGATGGCCAAATCGGCGTCGATGGCTGGGCATGTCGACAGGGTTATCGATATTGTGACGGCGGCATTGCGCGCGCGACGCGCTGTTTTGGTTTGCGGCAACGGAGGATCGGCTGCAGATGCCCTGCATATCTCCGCCGAGCTAGTGGGGCGGTTTAAAAAAGAACGCCCTGCGTTCAAATGTATCGCGCTGTGCGATAATCCCGCCGTCATAACGGCATGGGCTAACGATTATAACTATGACACTGTTTTTGCCCGGCAGGTCGATGCGTTCGGCGAAAAAGACGGCGTGTTTTGGGGGATCAGCACATCGGGAAATTCTCCCAACGTATTAGCCGCAATTGCTGAGGCGAGAAAAAAAGAAATGACCGTTATCGGCATGGTTGGATTAGGCGGCGGAAAAATGGCCGGCCTTTGCGATGTGTTGCTTGAGGTGCCTTCAAAGGACACGCCTTTGGTCCAGCAGGGCCATGTTTGCCTTTATCACTACATTTGCCAGAAGGTCGAAGAAAACCTTGTGTCCTGAATAGAATAGAAATGCCTCCTCATCACATTAACAAACGTCGTCATCCCCGCGAAGGCGGGGACCCAGTTTGAGGTCGGGGAGAAA
>CAYVBP010000054.1:0-11711 GCA_964449155.1 uncultured Rhodospirillaceae bacterium
CGTTAGAGCTTGGCGTGAATGTGAAATATGACAAAATTGCCTTCATAAATATATGGGTTTTTAGAATATCGTCAGCATGCCGCGATATAGCGGCGTTAATGTTATGGTGAATGGTTGCGGTAATAGTCGATGGCCCTTCTTTTGTAGGATGGGGCATTGCTGCTCGGTGCCGGAGGGGACTGCGTATTTTTGATTGTTCGGATAAGTTCGGAAAGTCGGTGCTGGCTTTGCGTTTCGATTATCCGGATGCGGCTTGCGGGCATTTTCTGAAAGCAGGCGACTTCTGGCAGGCGATGCGTTCCGGGAATGTATTCTTCAAAGGGAATAAGGCTTTTTACGTAGGCGCTCGTGACGCGTTTGACTATGTCTGGATCGCTGTATTCATAGCCTTTAAATCCGGTTTCCAAATGAACGCCGTAATCGCCGACGAAAACTTTGTCGCCGGGTTCGACGGAGATCTTCAAAAGGCTTACGTCATTGCAAGGAATGTCTTCGAGCACGGCTTGCAGCATCGGGCTTCCGGAATAGTGATCTTCTATGCACCATGCGGGGTCCAGCGGCGCTAAGAGTCCGAAAAAGGCGGGTTTTGTCGATTTATCGGAGGTGTTGTCCAATAAAACGCGGTTATAGCACCGAACAAATCGCTTCTGCGGCGTTAGCCCGAATTGTTCGGGATTGCCATAATGGCAGGTCGCAGAGTTATGGTTTGCCGGAGAATATCGGTAAAAGCAGGGTGTGACGCTCATAATATACTTGCCGGATATAATGATTTTTCGACGACCTTCCGTCGTCATAACGATGCTATTTTAGCCTAAAATTGCTCGTAAACCGAGAAAGTTATTACTTTCGGCCGAGCTGGGAATTTTTTAATAAGAAATCAATAATCTCCTTGACGCTTGGGGAGAAAAAGCATAAAAACGCCTGCCTTTTCAGAATCGGTGGTGAATTGGTTTTGCGGGTGTTCGCGGAATTCGGTTCAAACGCGGCTCTGGATGTTGCGAAAGTGATGATAGCCTGCGACGACGAAACGGCTGGCTTCGAGGGATGAAGTTAAGCAGGGTCGCCCGGTGTATAGAGATATCTCCCACGCGGAACGCAAGATATAGACGCGCGCCGATGTGGGTTTCGTGCATTGTTTTTTCCGGCTTTGTCCGGAGATTATGAAGAGAGGATTTTGGATGCCTACGATCGGTCAGTTGATCCGGAAGCCCCGCCGCGCCGACAAAGAGCGCGATAAGGTTCCAGCTTTGCAGGAATGCCCGCAAAAGCGCGGCGTTTGCACGCGTGTTTATACGACGACGCCGAAGAAGCCGAACTCGGCTTTGCGTAAGGTCGCTCGCGTTCGGCTTACCAATGGGTACGAAGTCATTTCGTACATTCCCGGCGAAGGGCACAACCTTCAGGAACACAGCGTCGTCATGATCCGTGGCGGCCGTGTCAAGGATTTGCCCGGCGTCCGTTATCACATCATTCGCGGCACCTTCGATACGCAAGGCGTCAAGGATCGCAAGCAGCGCCGTTCGCTTTATGGCGCGAAGCGTCCGAAGTAAGAGGAGAGAAATATGGCTCGTCGTCGTCGCGCAGAAAAGCGTCAGGTTCTTCCGGATCCGAAGTTCGGGGAAATCATTGTCACCAAGTTTCAGAACGTGCTGATGTACGCTGGGAAAAAGTCCGTCGCGGAACACATTCTGTATGGGGTCTTGGAAAAGATTCAGAAGTACTCGAAGGGCGGCAATGCGCTTGAGATCTTCAAGAATGCCATTGAAAACGTTAGACCTCATCTGGAAGTGCGTTCACGTCGCGTCGGCGGCGCGACTTATCAGGTTCCGGTCGAAGTGCCGAAGGTTCGTGGCGAAGCTCTGGCGATGCGCTGGATTATTACGGCGGCCCGCGCGCGCGGCGAGCACACGATGGAAGACCGCCTTGCGGCCGAAATTCAGGCGGCGGCCAATCAGAACGGCGCGGCTGTGAAGAAGCGCGAAGATACGCATCGCATGGCGGAAGCCAATCGCGCGTTCTCCCATTTCCGTTGGTAAGGAATTTTTGAAATGGCTCGTCAAACTCCCATCGAGAAGTATCGTAATATCGGCATCATGGCGCACATCGATGCTGGCAAGACGACGACGACTGAACGCATCCTTTTTTACACCGGCAAGTCCTATAAGGTTGGCGAAGTGCATGAAGGCACCGCCACGATGGACTGGATGGAGCAGGAACAGGAACGCGGCATTACGATTACGTCCGCCGCCACGACCTGCTTCTGGAACGGCCATCGCATCAATATCATCGACACGCCGGGACACGTAGATTTTACGATTGAGGTCGAACGCTCGCTTCGCGTCCTTGACGGCGCGATCTGTTTGCTCGATGCCGTTTCGGGCGTCGAGCCGCAGACCGAAACTGTGTGGCGTCAGGGCGACAAGTATCACGTTCCGCGCATGGTGTTCGTGAACAAGATGGACCGTATCGGCGCGAATTTCTTTCGCTGCGTCGACATGGTGCGCGACCGTTTGGGCGCGAATGTTTTGGTTCTTCAGCTTCCCATCGGGTCTGAGGCCGATTTTAAGGGCGTGATCGATTTGCGCCGCATGAAGGCTGTCATTTGGGAGAACGAGGCGCTGGGCGCGAATTTCCATGACGAAGAAATTCCGGAATCTCTGAAAGCTCAGGCTTTGGAATATCGTCAGCGCATGATTGAAACGGCTGTCGAGATGGACGATGCTGCGATGGAAGCTTACCTTGAAGGCAAGGAACCATCGGTTGAAGTTCTGAACGCGTGCATCCGTAAGGGCACGATTGCGATGAAGTTTGTTCCGATCCTTTGCGGTTCTTCTTTTAAGAACAAGGGCGTGCAGCTTCTTCTTGATGCGGTTGTCGATTATTTGCCGTCGCCGTTGGATGTTGGCGCGGTTAAGGGGTTCGATGTCGATCATAAGGATAAGGCCGACGAGCGTCCGCCCGCCGACGACGCGCCGATGTCCGCTTTAGCGTTCAAGATCATGACCGATCCTTTTGTCGGATCCTTGACGTTTACCCGCGTTTATTCGGGCAAGCTGGAATCTGGCTCTTATGTCATGAACACGATTAAGGGCGAACGCGAACGTATCGGACGCATTCTTTTGATGCATGCGAATACTCGCGAAGAAATCAAGGAAGCCTATGCGGGCGATATCGTTGCGCTGGCGGCTTTGAAGGATACGACGACCGGCGATACGCTGTGCGACAGCGCGAAGCCCATCGTTCTCGAGCGCATGGAGTTTCCGGATCCCGTTATCGAAATGGCGATTGAGCCGAAGAGCAAGGGCGATCAGGACAAGATGACGAACGCCTTGTTGCGCATGGCGCAGGAAGATCCGTCCTTCCATCTGGCCTCGAACCAGGAAACGGGGCAAACGGTTATCAAGGGCATGGGCGAACTTCACCTTGAAATCAAGGTCGATATTCTTCAGCGCACCTATAAGGTGGATGTGAATGTTGGCGCGCCGCAGGTTGCGTACCGCGAAACGATTACCAAAAAATACACCATCGATTACACGCACAAGAAGCAATCGGGCGGTTCGGGCCAGTTTGCCCGCGTTATTGTCGAGCTGGAACCTGTTGCGCCGGGAACGGGCTACTCGTTTGAAAGCAAGGTTGTCGGCGGATCGGTTCCGAAGGAATTTATTCCCGGCGTCGAAAAGGGCTTCAATGCCGCCAAGGACACGGGCGTTATGGCCGGGTTTCCGACTATCGATTTTAAGGCGACGCTTGTTGACGGCGCTTACCATGATGTCGACTCGTCGGCTTTGGCGTTCGAAATCGCGGCGCGCGCGGCTTTCCGCGAAGGTATGCCGAAGGCCGGGCCAGTGCTTCTCGAACCGATCATGAAGGTCGAAGTCGTGACGCCGGAAGATTATCTTGGCGACGTTATTGGCGACTTGAACAGCCGTCGTGGACAAGTCAACGGCATGGATCAGCGCGGCAATGCGCGCACTGTCGATGCGCAAGTTCCTCTGGCGAATATGTTCGGATACGTCAACAAGCTTCGCACGATGTCGCAAGGCCGCGCGATGTATACGATGGAGTTCGATCACTACGAACAGGTCCCGGCGCAGATTGCGCAGGAGATCAAGGAAAAGTTGGCCGGGTAAGGTCGCGAGGATAGGGTAGTTATTAGTCAACCGCAACAAAGAGCAAAAACGGAGAGTAAAATGGCTAAAGAAAAGTTTGACCGCAGTCTGCCTCACTGCAACATTGGTACGATCGGTCACGTTGACCATGGCAAAACGTCGTTGACGGCGGCCATTACAAAGGCGTTGGCGGAAACAGGTCAGGCCGAGTTCAAGGCCTACGATCAAATTGACGCTGCTCCGGAAGAAAAGGCGCGCGGCATTACGATCAACACGGCTCACGTCGAATATCGCACGAAGAGCCGCCACTATGCGCACGTCGACTGCCCGGGACACGCCGACTACGTCAAGAACATGATTACCGGCGCGGCCCAGATGGACGGCGCGATCCTCGTCGTTTCGGCGGCTGACGGCCCGATGCCCCAGACCCGCGAGCACATTCTGCTTGCCCGTCAGGTCGGCGTTCCGGCGATCGTCGTCTTCATGAACAAGATGGACATGGCAGACCCTGAATTGGCCGAGCTGGTCGAAATGGAAATCCGCGATCTTTTGACCAAGTACAACTTCCCCGGCGACAAGACCCCGATCATTCGTGGGTCGGCTTTGTGCGCCTTGGAAGACAAGAGCCCCGAGCTCGGCAAGGAAGCGATCTTGAAGTTGATGGACGCCGTTGACGCGTACATTCCGCAGCCTCAACGTCCGCTGGACAAGCCGTTCTTGATGCCGGTCGAAGACGTGTTTTCGATCTCTGGCCGTGGCACGGTCGTTACGGGCCGCGTCGAGCAGGGCATCATCAAGGTTGGCGAAGAAATTGAAATCGTCGGCATTCGTCCGACCCAAAAGACGGTCGTGACGGGCGTCGAAATGTTCCGCAAGCTTTTGGACGAAGGTCAGGCTGGCGACAACATTGGCGCGTTGCTTCGCGGCACGAAGCGTGAAGATGTTGAGCGTGGCCAAGTTCTTGCCAAGCCCGGCAGCATCACGCCGCACACAAAGTTCAAGGCCGAATGCTACATCTTGACCAAGGACGAAGGCGGCCGTCATACGCCGTTCTTTACAAACTATCGTCCCCAGTTTTACTTCCGCACGACGGACGTGACGGGTGAAGTCCGTTTGCCGGAAGGCACGGAAATGGTCATGCCCGGCGACAACATCACGTGCGAAGTGAACCTGATTTGCCCAATTGCTATGGATCAGGGCTTGCGCTTCGCTATTCGCGAAGGCGGCCGTACGGTTGGCGCAGGCGTTGTGGCGTCGATTATTGAGTAAGAGGATTGTTACCCGCGTTCCCTAATAATTAGGGGCGCGGGGCCTCCTTGAGGCTTTACGTTAGTTAATGGGTCGCGTTGGAAAAACGCTCATAGTTCGGGAATGATTTGTAAGGGCGCTCAGGGTGAGCGGAACAGGCGGCGTAGTCGTCGCGGCCTTTATGGAGATAGCCGGAAATCGGCAACGGAATTCGGAGAGGATATCTCCGGGAAGATTAAGGGATTTGAGGGTACAACCATGGAAACGCAAACGATACGTATACGCTTGAAGGCGTTCGATCATCGGACGCTGGATCAGTCGGTGAGCGAGATCATCAGCACGGCCAAGCGCACGGGCGCGCAGGTGCGCGGTCCGATTCCGCTGCCGACGTGGTTCGAGCGTTTTACGGTCAATCGCGGGCCTCACGTGGATAAGAAATCGCGCGAGCAATTCGAAGTCCGCACGCACCGCCGTTTATTGGATATCGTCGAGCCGACTCCTCAGACAATCGATGCTTTGTCGAAGATCGATTTGGCTGCGGGCGTCGACGTTGAGATCAGGGTTTAAGAGGGCGCTATGGCTGAAGTAAAAAAATCGCAACGTACAGGTCTTATTACGACCAAGCTCGGCATGACCCGCGTGTTTAACGACAAGGGCGAGCATATTCCCGTGACCGTTTTGAAACTTGACGGCGTTCAGGTTACCGGCGTTCGCACGGTTGAAAAGAACGGGTATGCAGCCGTTCAGCTCGGTTATGGCAAGGCCAAGGTCAAGAACGTCGCAAAGGCTCAGCGCGAACAGTTCGTTAAGGCGAAGATCGCGCCGTCCAAAAAGATGGCAGAGTTTCGCGTCAGCGAAGACGCGCTTTTGGAAGTTGGCACCGAGCTTTCCGCATCGCATTTTGTTTCCGGCCAGTTTGTTGACGTGACGTCGGTCAGCATCGGCAAGGGCTATGCGGGCGTCATGAAACGCTGGAATTTTGCCGGTTTGCGCGCCACGCACGGCGTCTCGGTCTCGCATCGCAGCCCCGGTTCGACCGGCCAGCGTCAGGATCCGGGCCGTACGTTCAAGGGCAAGAAGATGGCCGGTCATATGGGCGACAGGACTGTGACGACTTTGAATCTTCAGGTCGTTTCGGTCGATCCGGAATTGAATGTCATTATGGTTCGCGGCGCTGTTCCGGGAGCCGAAGGCGGTTATGTTTTTGTTCGCGACGCTGTCAAGCGTGAACGCCCCAAGGAAGCGCCGCTTCCCGCCGGGTTGAAGGCGAAAGCCGAAACGGCAGCGGCATAAGGGTAGGGTAGAATTATGAAAGCGACTGTAAAAAGCCTCGATAACAAAGAAGTCGGCACGATCGATCTTTTGGACGACGTGTTTGGCGTCACGCCGCGCCGCGACATTTTGACGCGCACGGTGAATTGGCAGCTGGCCAAGCGCCGCTCGGGCAATCACAAGACCAAGATTGTTTCGGAAGTCAGCGGGACGACCAAGAAGCCGTATTCGCAAAAAGGCACGGGTCATGCGCGTCAAGGCAGTCTGCGTTCGGCGCAGTTCCGCAAGGGCGGCATTATCTTTGGGCCGGTGGTTCGCGATCACGCGCACGATTTGCCCAAGAAGGTTCGTCAGCTTGCGTTGCGTATGGCGTTGGCCAGCAAGCAACAAGACGGAAAGCTGATTATTCTCGATGTCGCGAAGACGGATGCGCCTAAGACGAAGGCTTTGGCTCAGAAGTTCGCCAAGCTTGGCTTGACATCGGCTTTGATTATCGACGGCGCGAACTTGGATCTGAATTTCTCCAAGGCCGCGCGCAACATTCCGCACATCGACGTTTTGCCCGAGCAAGGCGCGAACGTGTACGACATTCTTCGCCGCGATGTTTTGGTTTTGACCAAGAACGCGGTCGAACAATTGCAAGAGAGGCTGAAATGAGCAGTACCGCGAAAGCCCCTACGGCCGCGCACTATGGCGTGATCTTGTCGCCCGTCATCACGGAAAAGGCGACGAACGTGACGGCGCATCGCCAGTATACGTTTAAGGTCGCGCGTCAGGCGACAAAGCCGATTATCAAGTCGGCCATCGAGGCGTTGTTTAACGTCAAGGTGACGGCCGTCAATACGCTGAACCGTCGGGGAAAGACGAAGCGTTTCCGCGGCCGCGTCGGGTTCCGCAGCGATGTGAAGATCGCTGTCGTGACGCTCGCCGAAGGCAATTCGATTGACATGCAAACCGGCGTGTAAGGGAAGGTTATTATGGCACTTAAACATTACAAGCCCACAACCCCGGGCCTCCGTCAGGTGGTTCAGGTGGACCGTTCCGAGCTTTGGAAGGGCCAGCCTGTCAAGTCGCTGACCGAGGGTCTGACGAAGACCGGCGGGCGCAACAATCGCGGACGCATTACGACCCGTCACATCGGCGGCGGTCATTCGCGTCGCTATCGCGTGGTCGATTTCAAGCGCCGCAAGTTCGATGTCGAAGCTGTGATTGAGCGTTTGGAATACGATCCTAACCGTACGGCCTTTATTGCGCTGATTAAGTACAAGGACGGCACGCAGTCCTATATTTTAGCGCCGCAACGTGTCAAAAAGGGCGACGTTGTCGTTTCGGGCGAGAAGGTTGACGTCAAGCCCGGCAATGCGATGCTTATTAAGAACATTCCCGTTGGCACGATCGTTCACAACGTTGAAATGAAGCCGGGCAAGGGCGGGCAGATCGCGCGTTCCGCCGGGACGTTCGTTCAAATCGCAGGTCGCGATACGGGCGTTGTTCAGGTTAAGCTTAGCTCGGGCGAACTTCGCCTCGTTCCTCAGGAATGCATGGCGACGATTGGCTCGGTTTCGAACGCCGATCATTCGAACGTTAAGCTTGGCAAGGCGGGTCGCAGCCGTTGGAAGGGGATTCGTCCTTCCGTTCGCGGCGTCGTGATGAACCCTGTCGATCATCCTCATGGCGGCGGCGAAGGCAAGTCTTCGGGCGGCCGGCATCCTGTTACGCCTTGGGGCAAGGGAACGAAGGGTACGAAGACTAGGAATAACAAGCGCACGGACCGCTTTATCGTTCGTCGCGCCAACAAGAGGAAGGACAGTCAGTCATCGTAATTTCAACTCATCGCAAAGGAGGCTCCTATGGAAGACTTGGAAATTCTTTTTGAGATGCTGCACAAGTATATGGATGGGGCCCATAAGGCGGGCCGCATGGAAGCCTTGAGGGAGTTGGAAGAAGAATCGGAGCAAGAGAATTTCATGAGGGAATGGGCTGGTTTTACGCCCGATGAAATTCAAACGCAGACGAGTATACCGATTGAACAGATCTACATGTTGTTGGGTATTCAACAGCCGATGATCTTAGAGGAACCAAGCCTTGAGAAGCAAATGGAGAAAGCAGGGCTTGAGATGACAAAATTGTTAGAGTTGCGCAGGGGGTACATGTACTACATCGTGAAACAAGGCGAGGCGTTTCGCGGTAAAAAGGCGCACGAGGACATTACTATGATTGGGTTGAAGAAACACTTGGAAGGACTTCAGGGCGCTGTCCCCGTTGTCCAAGATTAGAGGAAGAAGAAAATGGCACGTTCAGTTTGGAAGGGACCTTTTGTCGATGGTTATCTGCTTAAGAAAGCGGATAAATCACGTGCGTCGGGTCGTAACGAGATCATCAAGATCTGGTCGCGTCGCTCGACGATTTTACCGCAATTCGTGGGTCTGACATTTGGCGTTTACAACGGCAACAAGTTCCTTCCCGTGTCAGTGACGGAGAACATGATCGGCCACAAGTTCGGCGAGTTTGCGCCGACCCGCACGTTTAAGGCGCATAGTGCGGCCGAGAAGAAGACCGAGAAGTCGGCATAAGGGAGCTTAATAATGGCATATTTAAAGGAAACTCTGCGCAAGGAAAGCGGCGCGTTGGCTAAGGCAAAAGCCATTCGTTCCAGCGCGCGCAAGCTGAACCTCGTCGCGCAGATCATTCGCGGCAAGAGTGCGGCGGCAGCGTTGACTCTTTTGACTTTTGAAAAGCGTCGCGTCTCGAACGAGGTAAAGAAGGTTTTGCAGGCAGCGGTCGCCAATGCCGAAAACAATCACAGCCTCGACGTTGACAAGCTTTATGTTGCTGAGGCGTGGGTTGGCCGTTCGTTCGTGATGAAGCGCTTTCATGCGCGCGGTCGCGGCAAGAGCGCCGGCATCGAAAAGCCCTTTAGCAACTTGACAATCGTCGTCAAGGAAAAGGAAGCCGACGCCAAGCTTTCGTCTAAGCGCGCGCGTAGCTTCTCGAAGAAGGCCGAAACAAAAACGAAAACCGAAACCAAAGCCAAACAAACGAAGAAAGCCAAGGCTTCTTCGGCGAAGGCGGGAGCGTAGAAGATGGGTCAAAAAGTCAATCCGATCGGCATGCGTCTTGGCGTTAACCGCACGTGGGATAGCCGCTGGTTCGCCAGTCGCGGAGCCTACGGCAAGCTGTTGCACGAAGATTTTCGTATCCGCGATTATCTGACTAAGCATATCGGCAAGGTTGCCTCGATCGCAAAGATCGTTATCGAGCGCCCGGCGAAGATCGCCCGCGTGACCATTCATTCGGCGCGTCCCGGCGTTATCATCGGAAAGAAGGGCGCGGATATCGAAAAGCTGCGCGCTGAGCTCGGCAAGATGACCGAAGCCGAGATCAACCTGAATATTGTCGAAGTCCGCAAGCCGGACGTTGACGCGAAGCTTGTCGCCGTCGGTATTGCCGATCAGCTTGAACGTCGCATTGGCTTTCGCCGCGCCATGAAGCGCGCGGTTCAGTCCGCCATGCGGGCAGGGGCTTTGGGCATTCGCATTAATTGCGGCGGCCGTTTGGGCGGCGCGGAAATCGCGCGCATGGAATGGTACCGCGAAGGCCGCGTGCCGCTTCACACGTTGCGCGCCGATGTCGATTACGGCACGGCTACGGCGTTTACGACCATGGGCACTTGCGGCGTCAAGGTTTGGATTTTCCGCGGCGAGATTTTGGAACACGATCCGATGGCGCATGAAAAGCGCCAGATGGAAGGTTCGCAGTCGCGTTCGCAGCAGCAATAATTAAGAAGTGGATA
This sequence comes from uncultured Rhodospirillaceae bacterium, assembly GCA_964449155.1. Classification (GTDB taxonomy): domain Bacteria; phylum Pseudomonadota; class Alphaproteobacteria; order UBA9219; family UBA9219; genus CAIXLI01. Next base: position 10,423 of record CAYVBP010000054.1, read on the forward strand.
TCCGATCATGATGCAACCGAAGAACACTAAGTACAGAAAGGCGCACAAGGGCCGCATTCACGGCGCGGCAAAGGGCGGGTTCAAGCTTAGCTACGGCGCTTTTGGCCTTAAGGCTCTGGAACCGGAACGCGTGACCGCTCGTCAGATCGAGGCTGCTCGCCGCGCTATCACCCGCGCGATGAAGCGTCAGGGGCGTTTGTGGATCCTCGTGTTCCCCGACGTTCCGGTTTCGAAGAAACCTGCCGAAGTCCGCATGGGTTCGGGTAAGGGCGCTCCGGAATTTTGGGCGTGCCGCGTGCATCCCGGCCGCATCATGTTTGAGATGGACGGCGTTTCGGCGTCGGTCGCTAAAGAGGCGTTTACTCTCGCGGCCGCCAAGTTGCCGATTAAGACGAAATTTGTGCAGCGCCTCGCGTAACGGATAGAAGTTAGGGATTAAGATTATGGCCAAGAACACAGTTAAATCCGCCGATGTGCGGGCCAAGACGGACAAGGAGCTGGAAACGCGCTTGGCCGAACTTCGCAAGGAACAGTTTAACCTGCGCTTTCAGAAGGCGACAGGCCAGCTGGCGAATACAGCGCGCGCGCGCCACGTTCGCAAGGAAATCGCGAAAATTACGACGGTTGTTGGCGAACGCGCCCGCACCGCGAAAAAGAAGTAAGGGAGTATAGGAAATGCCTCGTCGCGTATTGCAGGGTACGGTTGTTAGTGACAAAGGCGACAAGACCGTCACGGTTTTGGTCGAACGTCGCGTTATGCACCCGATTTACAAAAAGTACATCCGCAAGTCCAAGAAGTATGCGGCGCACGACGAAACGAACAGCAAAAAGGTCGGCGATGTCGTTTCGATTATTGAGTGCGCGCCTATCAGCAAGCGCAAGAGATGGACGCTGGTTGACGACAAGGCAGCTGAGTAACGGTTTAAAGTAGGGGATCATCATGATTCAAATGGAAACAGTCCTCGATGTGGCGGACAACAGCGGCGCAAAGGCCGTTTGCTGCATCAAGGTTCCGGGCGGGTCGCACCGCACGACGGCGAAGATCGGCGATATTATTGTCGTGTCGATCCGCGAATGCATTCCGCGCGGCAAGGTCAAGAAGGGCGAGGTTCACAAGGCCGTGATCGTGCGCCAAAGCTTCGCGTTGCATCGCAAGGACGGTACGCTGATCCGTTTCGACCGCAATGCGGCCGTTCTGATTAACAAGGACAAGGAACCCATCGGCACCCGCATTTTTGGGCCGGTGACGCGCGAGCTTCGCAGCTTGGGCTTTATGAAGATTATCTCCC
>CAYVBP010000055.1:0-11478 GCA_964449155.1 uncultured Rhodospirillaceae bacterium
CTGGGTCCCCGCCTGCGCGGGGATGACGGCGTTTGTTGTTGTGGAGTCACTTCATGGGCTCGTCGGTATGACGTCCTTCACTCACTCGGATGTATAACTTCCTTTAGTCCCCCCGCCTGAGGCGGGGGTTTTGTAAGGACTTATCAAAATTTGTTGCGGCGCCGCCATGTGCTCATGACTTCGGCAATCTGCTCTTGCTTGAAGGGCTTGCCAATATGATCGTCCATTCCGGCTGCGATGCAGCGCTCCCTGTCGCCGACCATGGCATCGGCGGTTAGCGCGACGATGGTCCTGTGAATTCCTTTGGATTGTTCGGCTTCTCTGATTTTGCGCGTCGCTTCGAACCCATCCATTTCCGGCATATGGCAGTCCATGAATATGATGTCATAGTCGTTTTCCATTGCCATTTTCATGGCTTCCTTGCCGTTTATGGCTGTGTCGATGCTGCAATCGAACTTGTCCAGAATTTTTGTCATCAGCAGACGGTTGACGGGCATATCTTCGGCCACGAGGACGCGCATTCCTGCCACGGAATCAATCAGATTCTTTATGTTATCGTTTGTGTTTTCCCTTAGCATTTTGATTATCGTATGGCGCGTTATCATCGGCATCGGCAGGTTTTCCCTGTATCCGTGGATAAGCATTTTCAAAACTGTTTTTAAATGGAGCGGGAAGAACGGCTTGACGAGAAATCCCGAGGCGCCGTGCTGCTTCATGCGTTCAAGAGAGGCAAAGCGACCAAAAGCGGTCAGCATGACGACAATCGGCATTTTGTTTTTTCCGCTGTCCGTGATTTCGTCGCAGAGGACGATTCCGTTTTCGTCCTCAAGCCTATAATCGAGGATCGCAAAGGTATAAGGATCGTTTTCCCGTATGGCGGATGCAATTTTCTCCCTTGCTTCTTTTGCCGTCGCTGCGGGATCGCAGCGCAATCCTAAGCCCTTAGTCAGGGTTTCTTGCAACAGGAGCCGGCTCACGTCGTAGTCGTCTACAATCAAAGTGCGCAGGCCTCGGATCTCGACTCCGGGAACCGAGTTGATCTCCTGTTCGATCTTGCCCCGTTTGATGTGGATGTCATAATAAAACGTCGATCCGATGCCTTCCTCACTGATGACGTTCAACGAACCGCCCATTAATCCAACAAGTTGACGGGCTATCGTCAGGCCAAGCCCAGTGCCGCCGAAACGGCGAGAAATCGATTCTTCGCCTTGCGAGAATTTTTCGAAAATATACTCGAGCTTGTCTTTCGGAATGCCGATGCCCGTGTCTGAAACGCTGATGTTTAACGTTACGCGGTCATTGTCGCCGTTTTGTGACGAGACTTTAATTAGGATATGGCCTTTTTTCGTAAATTTAACGGCGTTTCCAACAAGGTTATAGAGAATTTGTTTAAACCGGCCAGGATCGCAGACTGCGTATTGTGGCATGTCGGGGGCAAAATCAACCAGCAATTCGACGCCTTTCTCGCATGCTTTAAGCGATAGACCGTCAGATACTTCCGCAATCGTTGCGCAGAGGTCGGTATTAATTTCTTCAAGCTTGAGTTTTCCATCTTCGATTTTCGAAAAATCAAGAATGTCATTGATTAAAGAAAGCAGGGCTTCTCCGGACTGGTTGACAATGCGGGCCCACGAAGCTTTTTCCCCCTCCATATCACTGTCCATAAGGAGTTGCGACATGCCGATAATCGCGTTAAGAGGCGTGCGGATCTCATGGCTCATCGTCGATAGAAAGTCATTTTTCGCGCGATTGGCCGCCTCGGCCGCTTCTTTTGCTTTTTCAAGTTCGGTAATGGGTTTTGAAATCGTTCGGCCAAGGTAATAGGCGACAAAAAACAACAGCAAAATTGGCAGAGTAATTCTTTTTGCCCATTCCGCAACCTGCTCGCGAAAGGCGGTGTCGATATCGTCGATGTAATCTCCGCTGCCGACAATCATGTTCCATGGCTTGTACGGCGCTGCGTAGACGATTTTAGGGTATGGGGGCGTGTTACCGGGTTTTGGCCAGATGTACGATACAAAACCGCCATCCGCGAGTCCGGCCTTGATTACTTCGCGGAAAATATATTTTCCGTTGGGGTCCTGTTGGTTAAGAAGCTGCTTGCCTTCAAGCGATTGCAGGATGCCATGAAAGATCATGTTGCCGCTGAAATCGATACCGTACACATAGCCGTTCGATCCGTACCGGATGTTTCTCACGACGTTTTTGGCGTGTTTTTGAGCTTCGTTTTCCGGAAGGACGCCGCTTTCGGCAAGGCGATTGTAATAGTCGACGATGCTAATCGCATATTCGACGGTTTGCCGGATGGCGGCTTTTCGATCCGTCAGCATCGTGTTTTTTATTTGGACAAGGTTGATTGCCAAAAGCAAGAGCAACAGTGCGGCGCAGCACGTAGTAAGGATAATCAGTTTTGAAAATATCCGGATGTTTTTTTTCATAGACGATCCATGCAAAAAAGAAACGTAAGCGAAGGGGACACAATAAAAATGCACGAATTGCCGTTATCCTTTTCGCACCGTTTTTTCCGGCATTTTTATTGTGTCCCCAGTGCCCAGTCCACTCCGACCCAAGATCGGTATAGGTCGGAGAAAATTAAAAATGCGTAGTTAAAACATCCGGACGAATGCGCTTGAAGAAACCTTATTCGATAGAATCATCGGATCGATTCAGTCTCCGCGACGAGGCGAAACTTCAAAAAGTTGTGGATAAGTTGCCTCATTTTTACCAAATATAGACAAATTCAGCGTCTAAACACAGACATATAGGTTAATAAAAGGTAAACGATTCATAGGCTTGCAGGACAACATATAGTTGAAATTCACATATTATCCACAACATGATGTGTTAAGTAGAATCGATTCGTCCTCCGTGGTATGAACCTTGCTGTAAGCCACAACATCTGGTGGTTAACGCCTTCAAATAAAGGGACTTTGCTTAATTTCGAGCCAAGTCCTCCCGCCAAAACAAACCGCAGGAGTTCAAGACATGACATGGACCGAGCAAAAAATTCAAATGCTCAAGGATATGTGGGGAAGCCACAGCGCGAGCGAAATTGCCGAGGTCATCGGCGGGCTGACCAGAAATGCGGTTATCGGAAAGGCCCATCGTCTGAAACTGTCCGTTCAGAAGTCTGCGAACACGCCCGGGACGGGATTGCAATGCGCCACCGGCGGGATGGCCTCGATCAAATCCGGCCGCAAACGCATGCTGCGCCATCTTCCCGTCGCTCCGACGCCTGTCAGCGCGCCGGCAGCGCGACCCATTCCGACGGCGCGCGATATTTTTCGTTCATTGGAGGGAATAGGCGGTGCGGTCCGTTCCGAAGGCATCGCGATGACCAAGGCTGGCGAACGTCATTGCCGTTGGCCCATCGGCGATCCCCGGTCCCCCGATTTTCGCTTCTGCGGCTGTCCGGCTCAGGAAGGCTTGCCGTATTGCGCAGATCATGCGCGCATCGCCTACCAAAACGTCAGCAAGCGCATTCGCGGTTCGAACGACGAATAATATATTGAGAATAAGCGGGGCCGGAAAAGGGGAATGAATTTCCTGCTTCCGGCCTTTTCGTTTTTTATCCCCATCGTCTGACGACTTGGGCGGCTTTCATGCCGGAGCGTAACGCGCCTTCGATAGTTGTCGGCAGGCCCGTTGCCGTCCATTCGCCCGCCAGCGCGACGTTTTTCCAACCCGTATAGGAGGCAGGCCTCCGGGTGTCTTGATGCGGAGTGGCGGCGATTGTCGCGAATTTTTCCAAAAATATCCTGTGGGGCGGTATTTTTTCAGGATCAAGATCCAAAATCGTCGCAATCTCTTTCCATAAAAGAGCAGCCATATCGCGCGTCGGGATGCTTTTAAACCTTTCAGCGCAACTGACGGTTACGGAAACGATGCCTGCGCGCGTGAAGATCCATTCGGAATAGCCGCCGATCACGCCTGCAAACCCGTGTTCGATGTCGCGCGTGTCGGTTCTAAAGTGCGCGTTCAAGATGGACCGGAAATCGTTCGGCGTCGGCACTTCGGGCAGGACTTCGCGCATGAACCAAGCGGGCAGGGCCAAGATCACCCAATCCTGCGGTTCGACTTCGACCGAGCCGTTTGTAAAGACAAGTTCGCGAACGCTGTCGCCTTCCCACAGCATCGATCTCAGGCGGTGATAATACCGGACATCGGCTTTGTGCTGGCGCAGCATGTTCAGACAGGGCGTTACGAACGTCTCCGTCAGCCCGACTTTAGGAATAAGCGGAATGCATTTATCGCCGCCTGCCGCAAAGCTTTGCACAAGCACGCTGCGCAGAAGCGAGGCCGAGGCGATGGCCGGTTCCGTATTCAATGCCCCGACGACCAACGGCTCCCAAAAACGCCGGTAGAGGGCGTTTTGGCGATGGGTCAGGAATTTCAGCGTTGTCGTCGATCCTGACAGAAAAACGCGCAGCGCCGACGCGTAATCTTTGACCTCCGTGCCGGGGACGCGGCGGTCTTTGTTGAAGACCCACCACGGGACGCGGCCCTTGTTCATCCGAATATCCCAGCGCTCTTTCGTTTCAAGATCGGCGAACGGAAACACAGGTTGTCCCGGCCCCCCCATTGTGTCGAGCGCGTTTGTCAGAAGAAGATATTCCCTGACGGCGGCGTTTCCGGACAGAACAAGATGGTTGCCGTTGTCGATGCGGCAATCGAGATCTCGGTCGAACAGCGAACGACAGCGTCCCCCGGCGAACGGCGCGGCTTCGTAAACAACGACTTTTTCTCCGGAAAGAGCAAGCTGCAAGGCGGCGGATAATCCCGCTAGACCCGCTCCGACTATGTGGACGCGACGGTTCATGATCCAAAAAAGCCTTTCAGGACAAGAAAGGCTTTTGTCAACGGCGGCAAAGATACCCGCATCGTTACGTCGCGCCAGTCTTCTTTAATCAGGCGCTCGAGAATGGCTTCGTAGTAGTTGCGCATGATGCGGGCCGGGCGTATGGCGTCTGGCGGGCATTTTTTCATGTGCTCTTCCGCTTGCGCATAGTGTCCTTTTGCGATCACGGCGACGTCGCGGCAAACGGATGCCAGTTGACTGTTTTTCAGCACGGCTGACGGATCGCGCTGGGCGATCCCATGCGCGTCCAGAAGATCCTTCGGGAGATAAAGTCTGCCTCGTTTCGTGTCCTCGGCAAGGTCGCGCAGGATATTCGTCAGTTGCAACGCGCGTCCCAGATGGTGCGCCACGCCCGTTCCTTCTTTTCCCGCCGCGCCGAATATGCGTACCGAAACCCGGCCCACGGCGCTGGCAACCAAATCGCAATAAAGGTCGAGCGCGTTCATGTCCGGCGCGATAATCGCGACGGAATCCATTTCCATTCCGTCAATGATTTCCTGAAAATCCCTTTCGATAAGGCCGAATTTCCCGATGGCGGGCAAGAGGGCCGTCGTAATCGCGTCCGAGGCTTTGCCTTGGAAGGCTTCAAAAATGCGGTTTCGCCATTCCCTCAATCCTTCCGCCGCGACTTCCGGCGAAGCGCTTTCGTCCGCGATGTCGTCGACGGCCCGGCAAAAGGCGTAAAGCGCGTACATGCCTTCGCGCCGGTCTTTCGGTAAAACGGCCATGCCCGCGCCAAAGGACGTGTTGGCGGCGGCCACTTGGGCCTTAACTGCCCGAATTGCGTCGTCGTAGGAGAGTTCGGTCATAGCCAAGCCCTTATCACGCCGGAAATCGTTGCGCAAAGAACCGAAAGTTTGCCAAGTTTGACGTTATCGCACAAGGGGTCGCGTTTGCGCAGTAAAGCCGTTAGCCGTTCTGCAAGCGCGCAAATAACGGATGTCTCGGCCCTAAGCCGAAGGTCCGGGATTTGGGCAGGGAACGTTTGCGCGAGAGCCAGCAAAGGCTCAAGAAGATCGAGCATTTCCGACAATGCCGCGCGCAGGCCCGGCGAGGATTTTTTGCCCGATAGGTCCTCGATCCGCGCGCCGTGTTTTGCCAGAATGTCCATGGGCAAATATACCCGGTTCAGCTCGCGATAATCGTCGGCGCAGTCCTGAATGTGATTGATGATCTGCAACGCGTTGCAAAGAGCGTCGTTCGCAGGCCACGTTTCCTTGCCGATGCCATGCAATTCAAGCACATGGCGTCCGACGGGAGAAGCCGAAAAGGCGCAATAGTCGACCAAGTCGTTCCAATCGCGATAGCGCAGCTGCGTGGCATCGCGCTTGAACGCCGTCAAAAGATCGAGCGCGTGTTGCGGCGACGTTCCCGTTGTGCGCAGACTTTTACGTAAATTCGCTGCCGGAGGGATCTCGTCGTTGCTCTCGTCAAGAAGGCATCGGGCGAATTTATCCAGCATCGCGACTTTTTCTTCCGGCGTCAGCGACGGATGATCGCTGATGTCGTCGGCGGCCCGCGCAAAGCGGTACAAGGCATGGATAGAGGGCCTCAGCTCAGGCCGTATCAAAAACGACCCGACAGGGAAGTTTTCGGTTTGCGCGTTTTTCCCGCTTGCGAGATCGGTTTGAGGCGTCGCCGGGATCGTCATGCTATTGGCCGATGGCCGTTTTTTGCGCTTGTATGCGGCCCTTCCATTGACCGCCTTCGCCTTTGTAATAGAGGCGGGCGGAATCGATTGTCGCGGCTCCATAGAAAAAGACGGCAATCGGCAAAGTCAGAACCCAAACGACGGGCATCCTATACAGTTGTACCATCGGCGCATAAAGAACGAACATGACCGCCATGGCCGCCGCGCCCAGCGCAAAGGAGAAAGCGGACGGAGCCGTGGCCACCAGCAAGAGCGGAAAGACGAACAAGAAAAACAACCCTGCAATCGTCTGAACAAGGCGGAACGGCGAATGATTCAGCTGGGTATAGGCAGTGCGCGCGATCATTTTCCAGATTTCTTTGATGCTTGAGTGGCCGCGCAGACTGTCGATGTCTTCGGTCAGTGTAATTTCCGTTTGGCCGCCTGCTTGTTTAATGGCTTTGGCAAGGCTGCAATCGTCGATGATCGCGGATTTAATGGCGTCCAGCCCCCCGATTTTATCGAGGATGTCGCGGCGAACCAGCATGACGCCTCCGGCCGCAGCGGCGACGGGAGAATTGGGGCTGTTGGCTTGGCGGAAGGGATACATCATCATAAAAAAGAAAACGAAAGCCGGGATAAGAAGCTTTTCGGCGATGCTTGTGCAGTTCAGCTTAACCATGCGCGATACGAGATCGAGGTTTTTCGTCTGCGCGCGCGACACGAGCCTTTCGAGGCTGTTCAGAGGATGGCGGATATCGGCGTCAGTGAACAGAATGTAGTCCGAGGTTCCCGCGTTTACGCCTGCGTTCATGGCCGAAACCTTGCCGCTCCATCCCTCGGGCAGAGGAGGGGCTTTGACGACCACCAAGCGGTCCGTTCTTTTCATCTCGGCCGCGATTTTGTTTGCGGCGTCCGCCGTTTTGTCTTTGCTGTCGTCGTCAACAAGGATGACCCTCCAGTCGCCCGTATATTTCTGCGCCAGCAGCGACGGTAAAGCGTGCGTAATTATTTTTGCTTCGTTTCGGGCGGGAATGACGATATCGACGGACGGCGTGTCCACGCGCGACCCCGGTGCTGCCGGCCATAAAGGCAACCAGAACAATCCATGCCCAACCGCAAGGTAAGCCCAAGCGGCAACGATCGCAAATCCGATAATGACTAACATGTCGTGTATCCGTTTTGTTGGTGCTACTTCTAGTAAATCACGTTAGGGGGGCTTGGTTAATATTTCTTTTGTAAACGCGATTCTTTACGGATATACCCGGATTCATGCAATTTTGGGAATATTTTTGATGACGGACGACGTTTTTACCGCCTGCAACCTTGCCGCGCATCGCGGCATCAGGCACGGCTTTTTTACGAAAAAACTCGGAAGCCCGTTCCTTGGGAATTCTTTGTTGCCCAGCGTCGTTGCCGCCAAGGCCCATATTGGCGAACGGCTGGGCGGCACGTTCGTGTGCTGTAAGCAAATTCATTCGGCTGATGTAATAGTCGTCGAGACTCCGTGGGATCCTCAAGACGCGCCGAAAGCCGATGGTTTGGTCACGCGTAAGAGGGGGATCGTTCTTGAGGTCAATACCGCCGATTGCGTGCCCGTATTGTTTGCCGATCCAAAAGCTCATGTTATCGGCGCGGCCCATGCAGGATGGCGCGGCGCTTTGAGCGGCGTTTTGGAAAATACGCTCGGCGCGATGGAAAAACTGGGGGCAAAAAGGGGCGAGATCCGTGCGGCTTTAGGCCCATGCATTTGGCAGAAGTCCTATCAGGTAGGACCGGAGTTTCCGGAACCGTTTTTGGCCGAAAAAAAACAGAACGAACGCTTCTTTATATATGACATTAAGGATGGTCATTATTTATTTGATTTACAAGGATATATTATCGAAAAGCTTAAGGGGGCCGGTTTGGAATCAGTTGAAGCTTCTCCGGCCGATACGTGCGCCGATCCCGAGAAATTCTTCAGTCATCGATATTCGACCCTGAAGGGAAAAAAGCGAGAAGGAAACTTGATTTCGGCGATAATGCTCACGTAACGCTTCAGATTAATGAACCGTTGGCCGACCCGAATTATCCTTCTTTTCAAGCTCTAAACGGCTCGAAACGGCCGAAAGTTCCTGCTTAAGGCGCAATTCTTCCTCAGTTAGGGCGTGAATCTGGCGCGAAATGGCGTCCTGATGCTTCTGAAGCCGGTCTAAAGCGTCGTTTATATGCTTTGTCGCCCGAATCTGGTGCCCCGTCATTTCCATCATGGAAATCAGGACCGTTTCACGGAGTTTTTTCAGCCAGAATACGGCCGCCGCGACGCCGCCCGCGACGACAGACAAACCGATTCCCGCAAACAGAAACAGGAATTCCCGTGGCATGGTTTTTCCTTTCGAATCCAGTTTCGAATTGTATTACTTCTTCATGTCCTCGGCAATCGCCAAGGGTGCCTGTCCCCCGGTAAGCTTGGACCTATATACTTGGAGGCTTTCAAGGATGCGTTGGACGTAGTTGCGCGTTTCGTATATCGGGATCAGTTCGACCCAGTCGACGGGGTCGATACTGCCGGATCGAGGATCTCCGAACAGTTCAATCCATTCGCGCACGCGTCCCGGACCCGCGTTATACCCTGCCAAAGCCAAAATATACGAGCCATCGAAGCGCGAAATTTGCATGTTTGCATAGTACGTTCCCAGCTTCATGTTGTATGCGGGGTTGTCCAGCGACCGTTCCCTGTATTTGACCCCAAGCTTTTTGCACATGTCCTTGGCGGTTCGCGGCATCAGCTGCATCATGCCACGCGCCCCCGCGCTACTGGCGGCTTCGGGATTGAACATGCTTTCCTGCCGGATCAGCGCGTGCGTCAATGCGGGTTCCGGAGGATTTGGGACAGGCAAGGTTATGACGGGGAAGCCCCCGTTTTGGATTAAAATGTTCTTCATGCCTGCCGCTTTGACGGCATGGATCCCGAAATCCGGTCGGCGGATGCGTTGGGCGATTTCGGCCAGCATCACGAACTCGCTGCGTTTTGTGGCATTTTCGGCCGCCGCGCGGAAAAAGGCGCGCGCTCGGCCAATTTCCTTGATTTCGGCAAGTTTTATGATTGCGCGGGCGTTGTCGCGCGCAAAAAAAGCTTTGCGTTCGGCTTGGGGCGGACGTGGATCGGATTTAATAATTAACAAGGGCTTGTCGTATATCCGCGTCGCGGCAAGTTGCCCATAGTAGGTTGTGTTGAAGGTCAGCGCCGTTGTGTAGGCCTGCGTGGCTTCTTCTGTTTTTCCCATCGCCTCGTAAGCTCTGCCGATCCAGTAAGCGCCGCGAGCGCTTGTGATGGGGGTCGAAGCTATGCCGTAAAGCTTGCGGAAATGGGTTAAAGCGTCTTCGGGCTTTGATAAGAACCGAAGCGCAAGCCAACCGCACAGAAACTCGGCCTGCGAAACCTGTTTGGGCGCTGTTTGCCCGTGCCTTTCCGCCAATCTGTAGGCCAGCGCAAAGTCATGCTTTTCAATCGCGCGTCGGACCATGATCTGGCGTTGTTCCCACCAAATTTCGGGGTTGCCGAGATCGGATGGGGCATTTTGCAATATTTCGTAAGCTTCGTCGTCTTGATCGGCTTTGACGTTCCAAAGCAGGCGCTGAAATAATATTCCAGGCTCATTTTTTGCGTCGTCAGGCACAAGATCCAGCGCCGCGCGCGCGTTCGACGATTGGGCTGCGAGCGTTAAACGGGCCTCCATGACGGCTTTGTCCGTCGCATTCAAAAGCGGGGTCATGCGCCGGGCTTGCGTTTGTTCGTTATCCCACAGAAGGCGGTCCGTCCGCGCCCACATGTCTTCGTAAGTAAGCCATGCGTCGAAACGGGCGTAAAAGGCCGTTTGTTCGTCTGCGGTAAAGTCATCTTCGATCCAGCGCTTGCGCACAAGGCTCTGAGCCTTTTGGCCGTACCCAAGGATGTTCAGCGCGTCGATATATCGATAAAAGCCGACAAGGGTCAAAGGAGAACGTTCTTCGAACCATGCCACGATGCGTTCAGGGGGCATCGAGGAAACCGGAAGTTTCCGTTCGGCGATCATTTGGATGCCTTTGATATCCGCCCAAGCGGGGTTATCCCGGATAAACGCATCCAGCTGCTGAAAGTCGTAGTGATTGTCCGGCATGGCCATGGCATAGCCCCGAAGGACTTTGTTTAAGACAGGGTCCGGCCCGCGCGAAACGAGGGATTCGACCAAATCAGTCTTGCCTTTTGCGGCTGCGGCAAAGGCGTTGTGATAGTAAGAGGCCGTTTTATTCGCCGCGTGCGCAGGGAAAGAAACAAGGGACAGACCAAGAAAAAGCATAAGAAAACGATACATAGCCTCTGCCTTAACAGATTCACGGATGGACGCCAACTCTTATGTCGGCTAAATAAGGGCGTATGACGACAAAAGCCGAAGAACGCGCGTTAGCGCAAAAATATGTTTCGTTAAATCGCCGAGCCAGACACGATTATTTTATCGTAGATTCGGTCGAGGCAGGAATGATTCTGTCCGGGACCGAAGTTAAATCCTTGCGCACGGGGCAGGCGAGCATACAGGAATCCTTTGCGTCGCCCAAGGACAACGCGATCTATCTTATTAACGCGTATATTCCCGAATATAAGCAAGCGGGCGTGCACTTGCAGCACGAGACTCGCCGTCCGCGCAAGCTGCTGCTGCACAAGCGTCAAATCGATAAAATGCTTGGCGCGGTCAAGAAACAAGGCATGACGTTGGTGCCCTTGGGGATTTATTTCAACAAGCGCGGCATCGCCAAAATCGAAATCGGCATCGCCAAAGGCAAACAACAACACGACAAACGCGAAGCCATCAAACAACGCGACTGGACCCGCGACAAAGCAAGGATCATGCGTGAGCGGGGATGAATGCCCCACATCATAAAAAACCCGTCATCCCCGCGAAGCGACGAGCCTATGAAGTGACTCCACAACAACAAACGCCGTCATCCCCGCGAAGGCGGGGACCCAGTTTGA
>CAYVBP010000056.1:0-11259 GCA_964449155.1 uncultured Rhodospirillaceae bacterium
AAAGGCGGTAGCCGCGGCAATTGACAGCGATCCGGATAACTGGGTTTGGTTCAGTGAGTTTTGACCCTCAAGCCGAACGAATAGACGAGATCGAAACCGTCATCCACGAGGATGCAGGACGGAACTTGGGCGCTCTATTTGCAGCCTCGAAAGGGGAGCTGCGCGCGGCGGCATTGTCGGTCGCGGAAGGCCGGTTTCCTAAAATCGGCGTCATGACGGGATTTTATATTCCTTCCGGAAATCCTCCGGCGTGCGAAACGGACGGGCCGCTCGGCGCGGCGTTGCTGATCGCGGGGCTTTGCGGAGCAGGCGTTCCATGCAGGCTTGTGACCGATGCGCCGTGCCTCGGCGCTTGCGAAGCGGCATTGCGCGGCGCGGGCGTTTCCGTCCCTGTCGACGTTGCCGGGCCGGATTCGCTTGAGGCTATAACGAAGACATGGATTGCGGAAGGAATTACGCATGCTCTTTCGATAGAACGTTGCGGCCGCAGCGCCGACGGCACGCCGCGAAACATGCGCGGCGAAGATATCGGCATGCATACCGTTGCCTTGGACAAGGTGTTTCTGGGCGGTCCGTGGGCCAAACTTGCGATCGGCGACGGCGGCAACGAGATCGGGATGGGTTGCCTTGAAAAACGGCTGATTGCGGAAAACGTTCGGTGCGGAGAAACGATAGCATGCGCCGTTCCCGCCGACCATTTGATCGTCGCGGGCGTGTCGAACTGGGCCGCTTATGCGCTGACGGCGGCTTTGGCTGTTTTGCGCGAGGAATGGAAAGCGCCGCTTATGGCTGCGTTGACGCGGGAGAATAACGAAAGAATTCTTCGCGCCATGGTCTACGACGGCCCTGCCGTGGACGGCGTTACGGGCATGCAGGCGCTCAGCGTCGACGGAATGCCGGTTGAAAAACACAACAAGATTCTCGAAGCGATCCGCGAAATTGCCGAACGTCCGTTTTTATGACGCGTTATTGTTTTCTTCCCGCGATCAGTTCCTCGACAAGGGCGGGCAGCGTTTGTCCCGCGGGGCCTGCGCGTTTTTCGTTGAAGGCCGGCGATCTTTGAGTTTCAGCCAGATTGACCTCGATAGCATAGGCACCGGTGCTGACGGCGATATCGACAAATCCTGCCGCCGGGTAAACGAATCCCGATGTGCCGACGGCGACGAACAAATCGCAGTTCGCGAGCGCGACGTATATCTTGTCCATGAAATAAGGCATTTCGTTGAACAGAACGATGTCAGGCCGCAAACGTCCCGGTGTCCCGCAGGCGGGGCAGGGCGTTTCTTTTAAGGCGTTGCCGAAAAATGGCGACCGCCTTCCGCAGGCGGCGCACAGGATGCTTTGCAATTCGCCATGCATAGGCAACAGGTTTTTGCTGCCTGCGCGCGCATGAAGGGGATCGACGTTTTGCGTGACGACAAGAAGATCGTCGCCGAAGCTCTCTTCGAGCTTCTTGAGCGCGAGATGAGCTGGATTCGGTTTTGAATCCCTGACAAAGCCCCGAAGCTCGTTAAAAAAGGCGTTAACCCCCCATAAATCGCGGCACAAAGCGTTGTGAGTTGCAACATCCTCGACGCGTCGCCCATGCCAAAGGCCGTCGGGACCCCGGAAAACGGGAATGCCCGATTCGGCGGAAATGCCTGCGCCCGTTAAAACGACGATTTTCCCGAAAGGAGGAAGCATGAAATCAAAATTAGAGTTCGAATGCGAGGAAAGGCGGCGGTTGGAATACGCCGAAAGCATAGAGGAGCCAAAGCATGGCCGTCAGCGTTATACTATTGATCGCGTTTTTCTTGAAGTCTGTGATTTCGGCGTACTTATCCACGTAAAAAAGAAGGACAAACATGATAATAAGGACACAGATCAAACCGAACAGCAACTTAAGCCTCCTTGAGCCGTTGCGAAAAAAGAATGGAATAATAAAATACCAAAAACCGGTAATAGGCTACATTGAACATCGTTTCGGAGCAAGATCGATTTTTGATACGATGTTGCTTATGACTATAAAAAAGAGGTACAAATAGAGAACCAAGGTACAATCTACATTCCGCATGATTTTTTTCCCGCCGATGGCATCTGTTGTTATCTTCATGCCGTTATTCGAGCGCAAGAAAAGAGCGGGCAGCAAGGCTTAAAGGTTCACATGATCGGCAAACTATCGGGCATTATCGACAGCGTAACGGGTTCGCATGTCCTTCTGGATGTGAACGGCGTCGGCTATGTCGTGGCGTGCTCGGCGCGGACGCTGCGGAATATTGGCGCGGCGGGGGAGCCTTTGAGCCTGCGCATTGAAACGCAAGTGCGCGAAGATGCGATCAATCTTTTTGGATTCGCGGACAAAAGCGAACAGGAATGGTTCCGTTTGTTGACGACGGTTCAAGGCGTGGGCGCAAAAGTCGGCCTGTCTATTCTTGGCGCAATGTCTTCCGAACAGCTGGCGCACGCGATTGCGGCGCAGGATAAAACGTCGTTGACGCAGGCTGATGGGGTAGGGCCGAAACTCGCGTTGCGGATTGTGACGGAACTTAAAGACAAAATGCCGTCGTTTATGGCTTCGCCTGTGCGGCTTGCGCCCGGCGCGGCGTCGACTTTGCCGCAAAGCCTTCAAGGAGACGCCCTGTCGGCCCTGACGAACCTTGGCTATCGCCGGGCCGAGGCATTTGCGGCTGTGTCCGCTGCAAGCCAGCGCGATCCGCAGGCTACGCTTGACACCCTTATTCGGCTGAGCCTTATGGAACTGAGCAGGAAGGATAGCGCGGCCTGATGACGACTTCTCCCGTTGCCCCACGCCTTGTCGAACGCGAGGCTTTGCCGCAAGATGTTCCGGACGTCGCTTTGCGTCCCCAGATGCTTGACGATTTTATCGGGCAGCCGGCAATCCGCGCGAATCTTAAGGTTTTTATCGCTGCGGCTAAGCAACGGGGGCAGGCTCTCGATCATGCTTTATTGTTCGGTCCGCCGGGATTGGGAAAAACGACGCTTGCGCAGATTATTGCGCGCGAGCTGGGGGTTGGATTTCGTGGCACATCCGGGCCGGTAATCGCGCGGGCGGGGGATCTTGCGGCGCTTTTGACGAATCTTCAGCCGCACGACGTTCTCTTTATCGACGAAATTCATCGTCTTAATCCGGCGGTTGAGGAAATCCTTTATCCGGCGATGGAAGATTTTCAGCTTGATCTTATGATTGGGGAAGGGCCTGCGGCGCGTTCCGTTCGTATCGATCTTCCGCCGTTTACTCTTGTTGGGGCCACAACGCGCAGCGGTCTTATTACGCGGCCCTTGCGCGAACGGTTTGGCATCCCTCTTAGGCTTCAGTTTTATTCTCCCGACGAGTTGCAGCTTATTGTTGCGCGCGCCGCCGCCAAGCTCGATATGCCGTTGACATCCGATGGCGCGGCGGAAATTGCGCGCCGCGCGCGCGGGACCCCGCGTATTTCCGGGCGGCTTTTGCGGCGTGTGCGCGATTTTGCCTCCGTTGCGGGGCATAGCTCCATCGATGCGGCGGCGGCGGACGAGGCGCTATCGCGTCTGGAAGTCGACTGTTTAGGGTTCGATGCCATGGACAGGAAATACCTGTGCCTGATCGCCGAGAATTATGCTGGCGGACCCGTCGGCGTAGAAACGCTAGGCGCAGCCTTATCAGAGCAGCGCGACGTGATTGAAGAAGTTATTGAGCCTTATCTGATTCAGCAAGGCCTTCTTCAGCGCACGCCTCGCGGACGTATGTTGACGGAGGCCGGATACAAGCATATCGGGTTGACCCTGCCTGCGGGGAGGCAAGGCGATTGGCTTTCGACAATAGGGAATGGAACGGAAAATGACGCAGACGACCGATAATCCAAAACCCGGACATTTTCAGGTTAGGGTTTATTATGAAGACACTGACGCTGCTGGCGTGGTTTATCACGCGAATTATTTGGGATTTGCCGAGCGCGCGCGAACGGAATACTTGCGGCCGAAGGGATATACCCAATACAAGCATGGGCATAAAGATGCCGGGGAACTACCGGGGGTCGTTCTTGTGGCGCGCCATCTTGAAATGGATTTCCGTGCGTCCGCGTGGCTTGACGACCTTCTGGACGTTGAAACCCGGATCATCGAATGCAAGAACAGCTCTGTGACGATGGGGCAGACAATAACCCGCGAAGGCTCTGTTTTGGTTGATATAAAGATCGTTCTTGTGGCCGTGAATCTGTCGACCGGCCGGGCGGTGCGCATTCCGCCCCATTTACGCCAGATTTTCGGGGGATAAAGCTTGGGAATTGGGATTCGGGATTCGAGATATTTTAGCTTGTTTTATCATATCCGTTGATCTCTATTTACCGAATCCCGAATCCCAATTCCTGTAACACCCAACCGAAGAAAAAACACATGGATGCCTCTCCCGTCGCCGTTGTAAATGCCACGCAGTTGGCAGGATCCGTTGCTGCCAACGACATGTCCCTTGTGGGGTTGTTTATCCATGCCGATATCGTCGGCAGGTTGATTATTGTCGCGCTTCTGATGGTATCGATTCTTTCTTGGGCTGTCATTTTCGACAAGATTGGAAAAATCAAGCGCCTGAAGGAAAAGGCCGAAAGGTTCGAAGAAAAATTCTGGTCCATCGGTTCGCTTGATTCCCTTTATGACAAGATGAAGCGTCCGTCCGATCCCATGCAGGCGATTTTTATCGCGGGTATGAAGGAGTGGCGCAACGCGCAGGACAAGGGTTTATTCGCCAATCCCGTTAGCCGTGCGACAGTCATGTCGCGTATTGATCGCGTCCTGTCCGTGACAATCGGGCGCGAGATGGCCATGGTCGAAACGTGGATGACGTTTCTTGCTTCCGTCGGGTCCGTCGCGCCGTTTATCGGCTTGTTCGGGACCGTTTGGGGCATCATGCATAGCTTTATCGGCATTGCCAAAGCCCAGAACACGAGCCTTGCCGTCGTTGCGCCGGGCATTGCCGAGGCGCTGCTCGCGACCGCTGTCGGTCTTATTGCCGCTATTCCGGCCACGACTGCCTATAACAAGTTCTCGACCGAGTTTGGGCGCTATGCCGCGCGGCTTGACAATTTTGCCAACGACTTTATCGCAACGCTGTCGCGAAGTCTCGAAGACGTGCATCCGGGATCGTCGGCGGAAGGGAGTGAGGGCACATGGCGGCGCCGGTAATGCAGGCTACAAGCGGTCGCGGCACGCGCCGCCGCGCTGCGCGTCCGGTGTCGGACATCAACGTGACGCCGTTTGTCGACGTGATGCTTGTGCTTTTGGTTGTGTTTATGGTGACTGCGCCGATGATGACTGTTGCCGTTCCGGTCGATTTGCCGAAGACGCAGGGGCGTACGGTAAGCCAAGATAAAGAACCGCTAGTTGTCAGCGTAAGTTCCGATGGGCAAATTTTTTTGCAGGACAAGAAACTTCGTTCGGACGAACTTATCCCAAAGCTTAAATCTATATCGGGCGTCAATCCCGACGCGCGCATTTTCGTGCGCGGCGACAAGGAAATTGCTTATGGCCGCATTATGGAGGTTATGGGGCTGATCAGCGCTGCCGGGTTCAACAAGGTCGCGTTGGTCGCGGAATTGCCGACGGGCAAGAATTAGGGTCCGGCATGAAGTACGTTCCGACCGTTAATGACGATAGCCTGAAATCGGGCCTAGCGGTATCGGTTGGCCTGCACGTTTTGCTGTTCGCTTTTCTGTTTATTACGCTTCCGCGCCTGATTCCGCCGTTGCCTGCGCATCGCAGCCCCATTCCGTTTGAGATCGTGACGATAGCGGAGATTACAAATACCCGTATCAGCACGGATGAGGCAAAGCCCTCGCCGCCACCGCCCGCCGCACCGACAGCGGCCGCGCCGCAACCGCAGTCTAAACCGGCACCCGAGCCGGTTAAGAAGACGCAGCCGAAAATTGAAGATATCGTCGAAGCTCTTAAGGCCGTTCCCAAACCAGCGGAAAAACCCAAGCCGCCAGCGGAAAAGCCCGCGCAAACACAAGATCTTTTGGGGAGCGTTTTAAAAGATGTCGCAAAAATGAAACCCGGGCTGAAGTCCGATCAAAAAGCCGATTCTAAAACGTCATCTGCGACTGAGGGGGCGGGCACAGCAACGGCCGTAGGGCCGGCGTTATCGACGCGCCTGACTATAACCGAGGAAGATGCTTTGCGCCGTCAGATTGAGCAATGCTGGAATCCGCCGATCGGCGCGCGCGATGCGCAAAACCTGATTGTCGAGGTCATTATCGACGTCAACATGGACCGCACGGTTGCGAACGCAGATGTCGTTGACAAGGGGCGCTATGCAAGCGATCCTTTCTTCCGCGCTGCCGCCGATGCTGCGATCCGCGCGTTGCGCAATCCGCGGTGCAGCCCGCTTGAGCTTGCGCCGGATAAGTACGAGCAATGGAAACGCATCAATTTCACTTTCGATCCGAGGGATATGCTATGAAAAAAAACAGGATTTGGGTTTTGGGATTCGGGCTTCAGGGGCTTGTCGCGGTCGTTGCGCTTGTCCTCCTCGGACTGGGGTCATCGGCGCGTGCCGAGGTCAAGGTAGACATCACGCGCGGCGTGGTCGAGCCAATTCCTATCGCAATTCCTGCCTTTTTTGGCGGGAACGCCAACGATGCCAAGTTCGGCCGCGATATTGCGCAGGTTGTCACAAACGACCTTGTCAGATCGGGCTTGTTTGGGGCGGTCGATCCACGCTCGTTCGTGCAAGATGCTGCGTCGTTGCTGATTCAGCCCCATTTCGCCGACTGGCGCGTTTTGAACGCGCAAGCTTTGGTCGTGGGCAAGGTCGAAACGCAGGCCGATGGAAGAATCAAGGTTGAATTCCGCCTATGGGACGTGTTTTCTGAACAGCAGATGACGGGGCTTTCCTATTTCTCCATCGCTTCGAACTGGCGTCGCGTCGCGCACATCGTTGCAGATGCGATTTATAAGCGGATCACGGGTGAAAACGGCTATTTCGACACGCGCATCGTTTATATTGCCGAAACGGGTCCGATGACCAACCGGACAAAACGGCTTGCGATTATGGATCAGGACGGCGAAAACAACCGCGTTTTGTCCGATGGCCGTGCGCTGGTCTTGACGCCGCGCTTTTCGCCGACGATGCAGCTTATCACCTATATGGCCTATTATAACAATAAGCCGCGCGTTTACCTGTTCAATATCGATACAGGAAAGCAAACGGTCTTAGGCGATTTCGAGCACATGACTTTTGCGCCGCGCTTTTCGCCGGACGGCTCGCGCGTCGTGTTTGCCTTGTCAGAAAAGGGCGCATCAAATATCTATGACATGGATTTGCGCACGCGCCGTATCCGTAAGCTGACGAGCGGGGCATCAATCAGCTCGGCACCTTGCTACTCTCCGGATGGGCGATCCATAACGTTCGAATCCGACCGGGGCGGTTCGCAACAAATATACGTTATGGACGTAGATGGCGGCAATCAGCGGCGCATTAGCTTCGGCAACGGCTCCTACGGTACGCCCGTGTGGTCGCCGCGCGGCGATTTGATCGCGTTTACGAAAATGCAGGGTGGCCATTTCTATATCGGCGTCATGCGTCCGGACGGCAGCGGCGAACGGCAACTTGTCGAATCGTGGCATGCCGAAGGCCCTACATGGGCACCGAACGGTCGCGTGCTGATGTACTTTAAAGGTGCGCCGTCTAGCCGTGGGACCATACCGCATCTGTACTCGGTCGATTTGACGGGATACAACGAGCGCGAGATCCCGACCCCGACGGACGCTTCGGATCCCGCATGGTCGCCGTTGCTGCCGTAGACATCCGCCGCGACCAGAAATTCGGAAATCAGAAAGGACCGGAAATTTTTCCCGGGAACCAAAGGCGGCCTTTTTTATCTTCGATCTCGATGATCCAAGCGTCTGGATCGATATTACCTTGCCGTGCAAGATAGGCGTCGGCGTCTGCTTCGGGCATCGGATCGACGGATGTCGCGGGAGTCCATATGCGGTTGTCTCCGTATCGGGCCTCGATCAAAACCCTTGCGGTTCCGTTTAGCAGGTTAATTTTCAGGATCAAAGTGCCGACAGTCGGATCCCCTTTACGAAGAACGACAATAGGAATGCCTTCCCGCGCGGCCTGACGGACATGTGCGGTGACAAAAAGATCGGAAGGAGGCCTGTCGAACATGGTGGCTTATTTGTAGCCAATTTTTTCGTAAATCAGACCCAATCGGCCCAGCGCAGGGAAAAGCCTTTGACGAGAGCGGCGAACGCCAACGGCTTCGTTATGAAAAGGGAAAATGACGGATAATCGTGGCATTCAAGATCCGAGATTCGGGATTTAGAATTAGGAGTTTGGGAAATATAATTCGAAAACCGAATCCCGGATCCTTTTTTAAAATCCTTCGCGTTCCTTGCGCTTGCGTTCGACCTTGCGCTGACGGCGAATGGATTCGGACTTTTCGCGAGCCTTGCGTTCCGACGGTTTTTCGTAGTTGCGACGCAGCTTCATTTCACGAAATACGCCTTCGCGTTGCAGCTTTTTCTTTAGAGCGCGGAGCGCCTGATCGACATTGTTATCACGAACGAGAACTTGCACGAAGCATCCCTCCTCAAGGGAAAAACGGGTTGTAAGAAACAAAAAATTTCCCGGCTTCCTTGCTATGAAAGTGGGGAGTCAGCGCAATAACATAATCAATAGGTTAGGGCAATAAATTATCGCAATCTTAATAATTCTTTTTGAGCATCGAAAAAAATGCTATGATAATCAATGGATTGAGGTTTTCGCCATCCTGCTTGACTGGCGAATCCGCCACTTTGCGACCATCTGAATAACGATGCCGGGGACAAAAAATGAAAAACGTTCTCTTTACGCCCTTAAAGCTACGCGATGTAACGTTCAGGAATCGAATCTTTCTGTCGCCGATGGATCAATACAAAGCCAAAGACGGGATGCCGAATGCGTGGCATTTGATGCATTACGGCAGCAGGGCTGTGGGCGGCGCGGGGTGCCTTATTCAAGAAGCCACTGCGGTCTTGCCTGCGGGGCGCATTTCTTCCGGAGACCTCGGCATGTGGGCCGACGCGCATGTTGAGGCGTCGAAACCGATGGTTCGGTTCATTAAAGAACAAGGCTGCATTCCAGGAATTCAACTTGGGCATTCGGGCCGGAAGGGGTCAACGGGGATTCCGTGGGAATCTACCGGCTATGTTGCTCCGAGCGATGGCGGATGGGACGTAGCGGGCCCCTCTGCGGTGCCATTCGATGAAAAGTCGCCCAAACCGTGCGCGTTGACGGAGCAGGAAATTAAAGCCGTTGTCGGCGCTTTTGCCAAAGCGGCCGAGCGGTGCGCGGCTGCGGGATATGAGGCCATCGATCTTCATGCGGCACACGGATATTTGATGCACGAATTTCTCTCGCCTCTGTCGAACAAGCGCGCAGATTCGTACGGCGGCAGCCTTGAAAACCGTATGCGGCTGACGCTTGAAATTGCCGAGGCCGTGCGAAAGGTATGGCCGGAAAGATTGCCGCTTATCGTGCGCATCTCGGCGACCGACTGGGCCGATGAAGGCGGATGGGACCTCGATCAATCCATCGTTCTTTGTTCGAAGCTAAAAGAAAAGGGCGTCGATCTTATCGACGTCTCAACGGGCGGCCTGATTCCGGGGACGAAAATCGTCACGGGTCCCGGCTATCAGGTTCGTTTTGCGCAGGCAATTAAGGAAAAGGTTCAAATTCCGGTGGGGGCGGTGGGACAGATTGTGAATGCGCATCAGGCCGAGCAAATCGTCGCCGGGCATCAAGCCGATGCCGTTTTTATCGGCCGTGCGTTCTTGCGCGACCCAAGCTGGCCGTTGCGCGCGGCGCACGATTTGGGAGAAACTGTCCTTTGGCCGAAGCCCTACGAAAGGGCCAAACCTTTTGGGCCGTGGTAAGAGAAACTGTCATTTGATACCGATCCCGGATCAGGTTGAATCGAAGGGACGCGGGGGACACAATAAAAATGCAGGAAAAGACAGCGCGGAAAGGAGAACCGTGGTTTGGGCATTTTTATTGTGTCCCCTTTGCTTCACTTTGATCCGAGATTGGTTTGAGACTTACTGGATGGCTAATACAATTCCGAAAATCGTTACCTCTACGATTTGCTGCAAGGTTCCTAAAAGAGCGCCGTTATAGCCCCTTAGATGATTCGCGCCGACGAGGGCGACAATCAATCCTGCAATCGTTCCTGCCGCAAGAATCGTCGCGGCCTCCTCGCCCAAGGAGACAAACGCGATGGCGATGCCAATACCGACAGCTAAGACGACGCGAAGAGCGGGAGGTTGCTGAAAATGATCCGCCACGGGATCGCCTTCGATGGGGCGCAGCCACGCTGCCGCAACGACCATCAGTACGCGCGACCAGCAGGCGGCGACGATCATGGTCTGGAAAACAAGAAGATTGTTAGCCAGACTCGCAATCGCCGCGATCTTGATGATAATCAGCGGAATGATGCCCAGCGTTCCGTATCGCATTGAACGCTCTTCCTTCAGCCAGCCGACGGTCGGCGTTTTATCGAGGCTTTTCCCGAACGTATCGATCAGATTGGCGAATTCTTCCTCGTGCAACGCGCGCGTCAGAAACAGCATGCTAACGACCGCAGCGGTCGAGGTAATCATTCCCGGCATGCGCATCATCGTCGAGATCCAATCGACGCTGGCACCTAAAAAGCCGACAAGCGCGCCTATGACGGGGAACCAAACCATAGATCGGCGAACGATCCCGGACCGAGGTTCGTCCTTAAACGGCGGACTGAAGCGCGTTAAATAATTGATCGCGACCGAAAGCTCGGCCCAGATGTTCTCTGGCGAGGGGGGCTTGACGGTCAAAGCTGATTTTTCTGAAGTTTCGCTCATGACAAAGGTTTCGTGCAAACGCAGCAAAAGGCAACCTGATATATAACATACTAAAGGCTGCGTCGACGCACGAAAAAAGCTCCGATTTTTTGTCAAAAAGAGGGGGCTGTTTCTTAAACTCCGTTATCATGCTAAAAACCACGCTGTTTCGGCAAAAGTCGGTAATTTTTGAGGAATTTCTTAAATCCTTCGCTTGACTCGGGACAGGCATTTGTTTTACCACCACCCCTTGCTTGACGCCTTGGTTTCGGGTGTCCATGATGGGCCCAGGTGGCGAAATTGGTAGACGCACTAGCTTCAGGTGCTAGCGGCCGAAAGGTCGTGGAAGTTCGAGTCTTCTCCTGGGCACCATAATTGAGTTATCGGTATTCAATAGCCGGAAAATTCTGAAAGGACGGGAGGTTTGCA
>CAYVBP010000057.1:0-8467 GCA_964449155.1 uncultured Rhodospirillaceae bacterium
GGATGACGGCGTTTGTTGTTGTGGAGTCACTTCATAGGCTCGTCGGTATGACGTCCTTCACTCACTCGGATGTATAACTTCCTTTAGTCGCCCCGCCTGAGGCGAGGGTTTTGTAAGGACTTATACCAAGCGACCAATGAATGCGGCCCCTTCGTTGGACTTCACTCGCTCTGCGGTACGCTTATATCTTATTGAACCACCTGTATCCCTTCGCCACGCTCCCCGCAACCGCTCGTGACCCACGCGAGTCACTTCATTCGACGATTGGTATTATAAAAACCCGTCATCCCCGCGAAGGCGCAGAAAGAATAATCAGCGAGTATCGCGTTACTGAACAGCTGGCGGCGGCGGCGGCACAACAGGCGCGTCTAAAGCTGCTGGCGTATCCGCAGGAACCTCATGCGCTTGGACAGGCTCCTTTTCAGGAATCGGTATCGCATTCGACACAACGGGCTGGGCCTGAGGTTGCGCCTGAGCCGGAACAGGCTCTTCTTGCGGCGGAATCGGCGCAGCAACAGCAGGCGCTGCCGGCGCGGGGACAATCGCCGACGGGCCGGGATCGACCACGCCAGAATTTTTCCCATCTCCCGTCATAGGTTCAGGCATCGTTATTGGCGACGACGTTACGTCGGAAGTCGGCGCGGCAAGAGGAACTTGATCGACGGTTAAGAGATTCTCCTCTTTCTTAGGAGCCTTCTTAACGGCTTTCTTCTTCTTAGCCGTTTTCTTCACGGCGTTCACGCGCGGCCCTTCGTGATGAGCTTCAAAACTCGTGCAGCCACGAATGCCTTGGAAGAATCCGCTGAACGTATCCGCATCGGGATCGAACCGACCGACAATGACCGTGTTGAAGTATCCGCGCGGCTGTTTGATCCATTTTCCGGGATTGACAAGGATGCGCTTGGATTCCTTATCGTATTGACCAAAAACCTCATACGAACCGGAAGGAACATACGGATTCTTATCCGTCGGAAAGAACTCGAACGTTCCCTTGAAATCCTGTCCTTTCAGCTGCTTTATGTTAAGCGTACCCCCTGTAAGGCCCTGATTGCAGGTGTATCCGCCGACCCAGCGGCCCAGCGGCGTAAAGGCGGCCGATCCCGCTTTCTTCTTTCCCTTCCACATAGGACTGGCTTGCATCGACGTAGCGCCCTGCATGGGAAGCTGAAACGTTTCGACTGTTGGCCCAATAGGATTCCGCCCCGTTCGCGCCAACGGCCCGTCTGTTTCGCAAATATTCAGGACAAGCCCGCGATTCCCCGCAGACCACAAAAAGATAAAATGCTTGTTCGACGTATCGGCCGTAAAGCGATCGGCCGTAAAAATGGTTATGTCCCGAGTATCTTCTTTGAGCGTTTCTGGCGAGACCGTATAGCCGAGCGAACGCAGCTTGTTAATCGAGT
This sequence comes from uncultured Rhodospirillaceae bacterium, assembly GCA_964449155.1. Lineage (GTDB taxonomy): Bacteria > Pseudomonadota > Alphaproteobacteria > UBA9219 > UBA9219 > CAIXLI01. The sequence goes on from CAYVBP010000057.1 coordinate 1,404, forward strand.
TCTTGAATATCCTGTCGACGCGGCGCTGTTCGGTTTTTTCAACCTTCCACCCAAAAGCTTCCATCTTGCCGCAGGTACGTTCAAGCTCGGTGCTGACTGTAAGCATGGCCATTTGAAAATTGCGATCCAAAGGAAGCTGGAACGGCGCATCGTCAAACGTTATCCCCGTCATGGGCGATGACGAAACCTGTTTTAAATCTTCGGCATGTGCAAGGCCCGAAGACCCAATGACAATGACAGTTAATGCCGCAATGAGGGCGCATTTCATCGAACGCATGTCCAGTTTCATCGTCGTTTTCCTTAAAGCACGAATCGCGCAGATATTGCTCTGTCGCTTTTCACAAACTGAGGCAAACTGGTTTAAAAGGGGTTAAAGTCCAGAGCAACGAATCCGGGTTAACAAGGAGATCAGCGAGGTAGTCGGTGTTCCAACCTGCCAATTTTCTTCAAGGAAGACGCAGGCGGCAGACATAATGGACAAAAAGGTGTGGCTGGAATCACGTTTTTGAGAGCAGAAATTCGAAGCAAAGGGGACACAATAAAAATGCCCGAACCGCCGTTACCCGTTCCATACCGCCTTTTCCGGCATTTTTATTGTGTCCCCCGTGCCCTTTTCGATTCACTGCGATCCGGGATTGGTATCACTGGGTAAATATAGCAATTTTTGTGGAAAGTAATATCGGAATTTTTAAAACAGATCGGAACACAAAAAACGGCGCTTCACCAAAAGGCAAAGCGCCGTTTTTCTTTTTCGTATAAGGCGTTACTGCTGCTGATCGCCGACCGTCGACAAGTCAACCTTCACGCCCGGCCCCATCGTCGAGGATAAGCTGATGCGCTTGACATAGGTACCCTTGACGCCAGAGGGACGCGCCTTAACGATAGCTCCGATAAAGGCTTTCGCATTCGACAAGATGTTGGCTTCAGAGAAATTCACCTTACCGACGCCCGCCTGCACGATTCCCGCTTTTTCGGCGCGGAATTCGATCGATCCGGCCTTGGCCGACTTGACCGCATCCGCGACGTTCGGCGTAACGGTGCCAAGCTTCGGGTTCGGCATCAGCCCGCGAGGACCGAGAACCTTGCCCAGTTTACCGACGATCCCCATCATGTCGGGGGTCGCGATCACACGATCAAAATCGCTCTTGCCCGCAAGGATAGCTTCGCCCAGATCGTCGGCGCCGACGAAATCGGCTCCGGCCGCTTTAGCCGCATCGGCCTTTTCGCCCTTGGCAAAGACGGCGACGCGGACCGTCTTGCCCGTCCCATGCGGGAGAGAGACGACGCCGCGAACCGTTTGGTCCGACTGCTTTGTGTCGATGTTCAGGTTAATCGCGACTTCGACGGATTCAACAAACTTGCGCGAAGTCTGCTTGCTATTGCTGAGAACGAGCTTGACGGCTTCTTCCAAAGAATAGGCCTTGTTACGATCCACGTTCTTCGCTGCGTTACGGATTTTCTTTCCAGTCATAATCTTACTCCACAATCTCGAGGCCCATCGACTTGGCGGAACCCTCGATCATGCGGGCTGCCGCTTCGACGTCATTGGCGTTCATATCGGCCATTTTCTTCTGCGCGATCTCAAGGATCTGGGCCTTGGTGATCTTGCCAATCGTCTGGGTGCCCGTCGTCTGAGCTCCCTTTTCGATCTTCGCCGCCTTCTTGATGAAGTACGTATTGGGCGGCTGCTTCGTGATGAACGTAAAAGACCTATCCGAATACGCCGTGATGACGACCGGAATAGGCATGCCTTTTTCAAGACCTTGGGTCTTGGCATTGAACTGCTTACAGAAATCCATAATGTTCAAACCGCGCTGACCGAGCGCAGGGCCAATCGGGGGCGACGGGTTCGCGGCTCCTGCCGGAACCTGAAGCTTGATAAGGCCAACGACTTCTTTAGCCATAGTTTTCTCCTTGTTTGCTGCGGTATCGCCCGCATGTACTCACGCCTTCGCGAACGGCAAAACCGCCGCCAAGGTAACCGTATTGTGAAGGGATTGGTTGTCCCCCGAACCTGAATTCTCAGGTAAGCGTGGTCCGGCTTCTTCGGGTTGCGTTTTGAAGAACGCCTTCCACACTGTTTTCACGAGCGGACTTATATGGAGTACGCGGTCAAAAGTCCAGTATTTTTGTCAGATTCCGGCGCCGTCAAAGGAGACACGTAAGATTGAGGAAATGCCCTTTCGTTGTTCGCTTTTGCGATAAATCCGGGGTCCGTTTCTCCAAAATTTACCGTTATCTTTAAGCCGCTTAGCTCTTCCGCCACGCCGATAATGTCTCTTAATATCTCTGTGCGCGTGTACCCGCCCAGTTGATCCATAACCGCTTGTGCGAACAAGGTTTTTGAAAATGCCTCGGCGTTGTATAAGTATTCATCCAAAAGGGTTGTAATCCCTTCTTGGATTTTCGGTAGCGTTTTATTGTTTAGTTGGGGTTTTCTACCGATACTTACGCCTTGGACCGGCGCTAATATCTGCCAGGCCACTTCGTCGAGTTGTTCCGCTGTAAGATAAGATATGTGTTTGGAATTTCTTTTCTTTTCCAAATCCATGTCGTTTGGGTTCCTTTCATAGCGGTTGCGGATTATGTCGCCTTTCACAAAAAAGCCACAATTAGTATGTCTTTCATATACTATACGGAACATTTTTTCCACCAAAGATTGCCGTCTATGGCAAAAATCACGGTTTACCTTTGAATAAAAAGAGTTTTTCGTCTTTTCTGCGCAATAGATCTAGATCTGTTCAGATAAAAACACCGTCATCCCCGCGAAGGCGGGGATCCCATTTGGTTTTCTTCGTCCTTACGGAAATTATTGCGAACAAATATAAACGGTTTTAAAGGACGATCGCGAAGCCGGATCGCGCAACATAAGAGTCCAACAGCGGTTCCGGAAAGCACAGAGGACATGACAAAAAAACTTTGGCGACTCGACAACCCCAATCGCAAAACTCACAAACGGCCTATTGCAAGATTTCCATCTAACCTAATTATCTAGAGGAACCGGTGCCAATCCACTTCTGCGCCATTCATAACGCCTAAAACAGCCCCCTTCCGATTCAGCAGCAAAAGGCATCTCACAAGAAGCATCGCGCATAGAAAGCACATGGATCCACATGACCTGAGGCGCACCCTCTTTTCCTTGAGGCGCATTCTCAAACGACCATCTATAAGCGGGACTAAAGAAAGAACGTGTCCACCCCTCAATATCTGAAATAAAACCAATGATCGCGCATTGGCTGTTCTGACATATCTCGCCAAGATTGCACTTCGAAAAATCCCTATCCTTAAGAGCCATAGTATCTATAATATAACTTGGTTCTAGCTTATTCGCGCGATTATAATCTGAAACATACGCATAATACCCCATCTCCTCGGTGAACTTTTCGCCTCCCGCACATTGTGCAATTATATCCGCCTGCGCCTTCATAAAACGAGGAAGACCTTCATAGGAAACCTGGTAAACTTGAACATTGCGGCTTCCCTCCCCTTTATCCTGATTAGGCATGGCAAGACGAAGCAACGGATCCCTTTCAAGAACCGTTTGAGCTTTTGACGCAGCGTGCGCAGCCATCTCGCCCCCCAACGCCAAGACAACAGAAAGCACAGAAACTGCAATGCGTTTCACAAGAACCTCCTTTGACTTTAGAACTATCTTATCTATCTACAGGAAATGCCATCACACGCATTCCGTTGGCAACATAGCCATCGGCATCTTCAAGATTGAAGTTATATACGGTAACACCATCTTCGGCAGGTTCGGCTTTCTTGACCTCAACAAGCTCAGCATCAGGCCCAACGATTATATCGCCGACCTTCACAGCATTCGCAGGGATCACCTTACCCTGTTTTGTCACCAAGAGATGACCGCCAGTGATCTTCAGGTCATTAATGCGCACAAGGCTGCTATCCTCTGTCTCCATAAGAGAAACCACCTTGCTCGCATATAATGAGCCCATAGCCTCCTTTTGAGAGAAGCCCATGACGCTATCGCCAACCTTAACATCGACAATAGCCTTCTCCGAGCCGTCAGCCATCAAGATTTTCGTTTCCGCAGGCAAACAGGAATGATGCGGGGGACAAACAGCTCCCGTACAAATCCTTTTATAGGTACATAAATGTGCAACGCCACCAACGGGATGAGGATCCACAATGCCTGCGCATTCAGAGCAGGCCCCATAAGCAGATGAGGAACGTTGGCAACGACGTTCCGCTGCAATCGTCACAGCCGTATTGCAGGGCACGGAAGGACACGAGGTCGCGCCCACCCAATCCGTAAAACGATGTGCGCAAGAATAAGCACCTTTATTAGCTGCCGACGAAGGAGAGGAAACGCCATCAAGTCCATTGGCTTGAACTATCGATATAAAGTTAAAAAGATCGCGATCCGTTCCGGCCGGGACAAGATAGCTCACCGAAGATGAATTCTTGTATTGCCTGCAGAATAAGGCTCCGCTCGAATCGAGGAATTGGAAAGCAATATATCCACGATATTGGGAAGGAACCGCCGAGCCATTAAGCTTGAAAGTCTTATCGTCTTTTCCAATTAACGACATAACGCCATTCTTATTCGAAGAACCGCGCCAAGGACAGGTTTCCGCTGTGCACACACCGCTACCATCGGGAACATCCTTCAGAAAACCATCGGAGGCTGCATTGCTAAACTCAACGCGCGTCATCATGCTGCTATTATCCGCCGAACCAGTATAGGGCGAAGGATCGTATAGATCATAAAATTTACTGCCACTATACTGGAGAAATTTCATGCATCGAAAAGAATCAATGCCAGACAAAGCACCGTCCGTCCACAGGAGAAGCTCCTCGTTCGTGCAAGCATCCTTGTTGGTATCGATAACAAATACAGGATTATGATTAAGCGGATCCTTGTAGAGCCTCGAGCCATAAATATTCGTTACACCAGCAGTTAATCTGGCATACTCTGTCGCTGTGATAAACTCCCAACGGAAAGCATAACGCTCTAAGGCCGGATTACCAAAATTATATTTGAAAAACGTAGGGCAGAGATCAGGACTTGCCGGACACTCTGAACGACACGTTGTATTATCGCTAGCATCCTTCGGACAGGGGCCAAGATCTTCAGAATTCGCCTCTGAATCCGTTTCAGAATTCACCTTTGAAGAAGTGATCCGAGATCCCGACTTCTTAACATACAAAGCAATCTGACAAGCGACCCTCGCTTCCCCTGAGATGGCCAAATTCACGGCCGAGCAAATACGCACCGGGCAGTTTTCCGATTCCCCTTGTTTAAAATAGGCCGATTCATCCAAAACATAATCAGCGGCCCCATCGCCTGTAAAATCCTTAGCATATAGGGCAATTGCATCATAATTCGTCATCCCAATGCCGCAAAGACTGGGGCTTACAGTCGAATTAATGGAATGCTTGATCGTGTGTAGATATGCGGGGATGCGCTCATTCGGCAGCGACCCCCAAGCAAAATTGATATCACCTGTAGCACGCTGCCAGTTAAATTGGCTGGCACCAGCCCCGGTTGAAAAATTAAGAGTAGTTGCATGGGCGGGAGCCGCACCAACCATGAGCGCGATAGCAAACGACCCCAAAGAAGAAAACAAGGTCTTTTTCAACGACATGGTGCCCCCATAAGTTAAAAAATAAACATGCAATTATATCGTAACGGTATTAATAATTAGTAAATTAGCAAATAGGCGTTACCAAAGAGACAGTGCCCGAACAATTAGGTAACCCATAAAACAACAATAAATCGATATAGCCAATCAAGCATAAAATGATCTCGTCATTCCCGCGAAAGCGGGAATCCATCGCCGCGCGTCTGCGCGGCATAAGAGTCTGCAATGATTCAAAAAAAACCCATTTCCAGGACCAAAATATTTTCGAACGACGGTGCAAAAATTGAATCAATTTATTCAAGACTAGCTATAAGTTAGTGCCATTAATCCCTCACAATTGGGCGAACCTTTCCACGAAGATTCTTATCCTTAAATGCTCGCTCTATATCCTCAGCGATAGCCTCGCTGACAAAGGGACGGACGTCGCCGCCTAACAGCGATATTTCCTTAACGAAACTTGAGGAAATGAATTGCGTCCCTTCGGTCGCCGACAAGAATATCGTCTCGATATTCGGATACATGCGATAGTTCATCGCCGCCATTTGGATTTCGTATTCGAAATCCGATACCGCACGCAAACCGCGGATAATGACCGACGCACCGATTTTCTTGGCGAAATCGATCAATAGGTTGTCGAACGGCATGACGGTAATTTTACCATGCGCGTTTCTAAGAGAGGCAATTTCGCGCTCCGTCATGCGGACGCGGTTCGCCGTGCTGAACAAAGGTCCCTTGCCTGGGTTCTTCGCGACGCCGATCACCAGCCTATCGACGATGCGCGATGCGCGATGGATGATTTCCATGTGCCCGCGCGTAATCGGATCGAATGTTCCGGGATAAAGGCCGATACGCTCTTCGCCGTCAGTCATTCGCTTCCGTGCCTTCCGGAGCAGGCGTTTCCTCCTGCTCATCGATCGCCACCGCCGCGACGGAGACGACCTTTTCGCCCTTGCCGAGCCTGAACACCGTCACGCCTTGCGTACGGCGGCCCGCGATACGGATATCGTTGACCGGCAAACGGATAATCTGCCCGCCGTCGGAAACAAGCATGATCTCATGCGAACCGACCACCGGAAACGTCGCGACGATGGGGCCGTTACGCTCGGACATATCCATGTTCCAGATGCCCTGCCCGCCGCGCCCGGATATACGGTATTCGTAGGCGGACGTCCGCTTGCCGAAGCCGTTCTCCGATACCGTCAGCAAATATTCTTCAAGCCCCGACAGCTCCGCATACCGCTCGGGCGAAAGCGCGACAACGGCCGTCGTTTCCTCTTCGCCGTCGTTCGATCCGTTTTCTTCTTCGCCCGTCGCGGCGCGACGCTGCTTCAGATAGGCCGCGCGCTCCTCGGGAGAAGCTTCGACATGCTTAAGGATCGACATCGAAATCACGCTGTCGCCCTCGGCCAGTTTAATGCCTCGAACGCCGACGGAGTTGCGTCCGGAAAAGACGCGCAC
>CAYVBP010000057.1:8567-11011 GCA_964449155.1 uncultured Rhodospirillaceae bacterium
CGTCGAGAAAAACAGCATCGGCGTGTGCGTGCTCGCGACAAAGATGTCGCTGACGAAATCTTCTTCCTTCGTCGCCATGCCCACACGGCCCTTCCCGCCGCGCTTTTGAGCGCGATAAGTCGAAAGAGGCACGCGCTTAACATAGCCTTCGTGGCTTACGGTCACGACCATGTCTTCGCGTTGAATCAAGTCCTCGATATCGGCTTCAAATTCCGCAGGCTCGATCTGCGTGCGGCGCGGCGTTCCGAACTTGATCTTAATCGCGGCCAATTCGTCCGACATGATTTGAAACACGCGTTCGCGATTGGCAAGGATATCGAGATAATCCGCGATCTGCGCAACGACTTCTTTCAAGTCGTTTCCGATCTTGTCGCGTTCAAGCCCCGTCAAGCGATGCAGCCGAAGATCAAGGATAGCCTTGGCCTGCGTTTCGCTAAGCTTGTAAGTCGGATTTTCGGCCTTCGCGTCATAAGCTTCGTCAACAAGCGCGATTAACGGCCCGACATCGCTCGCGGGCCAAGCCCGCGCCATCAACTGCTGCCTTGCCACGGCAGGATCGTTTGCGGCGCGGATCAGCGCAATGATTTCGTCGATGTTCGCGACAGCAACGGCAAGACCCAGCAAAATATGCGCGCGCTCACGCGCCTGCCTGAGTTCGTATTCTGTCCTGCGTGTGATGACTTTTTCGCGGAAATCGACGAACGCCGTCAAGACGTCCTTAAGATTCATCTGCTGAGGCCGCCCATTGTTCAGGGCCAGCATATTGACGGCAAAATTCGATTGCAAAGGCGTATGCGCAAAAAGCTGGTTCAAAATCACTTCAGGCATCGCGTCGCGCTTCAGTTCAACCACAATGCGCACGCCGTCCCGGTCGGATTCGTCGCGCAGCTCGGATATGCCTTCGATGATTTTTTCATGCACGCATTCCGCAATGCGCTTAATAAGAGATTCCTTATTCAGTTGATAAGGAATTTCAGTAAATACGATTGCCGTGCGATCCTTGCGAATTTCCTCAATCTCATGCCGCGCGCGCATAACGACGCTGCCGCGACCCGTGTGCATGGCAGCGCGGCAGCCGGACGTTCCCATAATCAACGCGCCCGTCGGAAAGTCCGGACCGGGAATGATTTCCAAAAGTTCCTCAATCGAAATGTCCGGATTTTGGATCAACGCCAGCGTCGCATCCACGACCTCGCCCAAATTGTGCGGCGGAATGTTCGTCGCCATGCCCACCGCGATGCCGCCGCCGCCGTTGACCAGCAGGTTTGGAAAACGCGAAGGCAAAACGTCCGGCTCAAGCGTGGATTCGTCATAGTTCGGATGGAAATCGACCGTATCCTTGTCGATATCCTCAAGCATCGTTTCGGCGGCCTTGTCGAGCCGCGCCTCGGTATAACGCATGGCGGCAGGGCTGTCGCCGTCCATCGAACCAAAGTTGCCCTGTCCGTCGACCAACGGAAGGCGCATCGAAAACGGCTGCGCCATGCGGACCATTGCATCGTAAATCGCGCTGTCGCCATGCGGGTGGTATTTACCCATCACGTCACCGACGATACGCGCCGATTTACGGAACGGCTTTGTGCTGTCGTAGCCGCCTTCCTTCATCGCATAGAGAATGCGGCGGTGAACGGGTTTCAAACCGTCACGCACGTCAGGAAGCGCGCGCGACACGATGACGCTCATCGCATAGGCAAGATACGATTGCCGCATCTCGTCTTCGATAGTCACAGACGAAATGTCAGGCGGCAGCATGGCGGGAGAATCTTCAGTCACTATAAACCCTGTTTTTTCAGTCAGTTTGCGAGAATCGCGAAGCTAAAATCCACAAAGTTTTTGTAGCATTTGCCCCGCAACAAACCAAGGAAAAAATCGCCAGAATTCACATAAATATCAATGCCTTACCGCCCCCCCCCCCTCTTCCTCACCCCCGTCCTCCCTTTCCTCCCCCTTCCTCACCCCCGCCCCGCCCCATCGTCATCCCCGCGAAGGCGGGGATCCAGTTGATATCTCAGCAAAAAACCCCTCCGCCCCCTCAAAAATACAAAGAGTGATTTTTCCCTTGACTTCCTGTTTTTATTCCCATATATTCCCCTAGCCTCGAAAGAGGCGTTTGGTTCCCCTTCGGACCCGCCAGCTGCAGATTGCGGGATATCGGCCGAAGCCCGAACCGAACAGGCAGCATGCCGCCCTTTGCTTCGGCAAAGCCGCGGAAAGCGCGCGCTTTCTTTTTTTAAGGAGATGATTTTGAGAATGACGATATAAAACAAAGAAACACTGACAGGGACACAATCAATAACCCCCGGCAGAGCCGGGGGCTTGATGGGGAATCGCTCCAAGCGGTTTTAAAAGACTCTCAATTCAGAAAGCGTCGTCATCCCCGCCCCCTTATCCGTCATCCCCGCGAAGGCGGGTCTCTAGTCGCCCTTTTTGCAAGGGGAAAGTGG
>CAYVBP010000058.1:0-10987 GCA_964449155.1 uncultured Rhodospirillaceae bacterium
GTTATTGATTGTGTCCCCCGTGCCCTTTCGATTCACTGCGATCCGGGATTGGTATGAGTTATTGCGGGGCGTCGGCAGTTTTGAGACAGCGGGGCTTGCTTTACCAAAATCCGGGGCGGAACTCGATCGGTTCAGACAAGCAATGGCGGGTTTTGCGGATAGGGTTCGTCTGTCTGTCCGAATCTATTTTGCGAAGATTGGAAATGCCGAACTTAATAAGTCGTTAAAGTCAGGGATTGAATCTTATTGTCGGCTGATGCCAAGATTTTTGATTTTAGCGGGGCTTATTAAGTCGTCGTGAGAAAAAAAGAAGACGAAAAATTCAAAATGAAGACATTCTGGCGAATCACTAGGCGAATATAAAATCGGTTGCCATGAAAATTGTGACGCGACACATTTTGAAAAACATGCGCACAAAAAATATAAAATGACTATCAAGCGTAAACAGGAAAAGCGGTGAAGGGGTGGTCGCGGAGCTGTTTGAGCTGCGCATAAAAAATCATAATTTTTTTGCGCAAAGAAGAAGGTGTATTGTTCTATTTATCCTTTATTTATAGGTGTTTTTTATATCATCCAAAAAAACTTAACCCCCGCTCGGCTTGCCGCGATCGCTTGGCATTCTGAACGGGGGTCGAAGTATCAAATCGTTCCGCCCAAAGGGCGGATCAACTTATTTCTTCTTTGCCTTCTTAGCAGCCTTCTTGACGGGCTTCTTCGCTGGCTTCTTAGCAGCAGCCTTTTTCTTAGCAGCCATAATGACCTCCTTAGTTAAGCTAGAGTAGAGTGTGATGATGTTGTGTCTTGTTACAAAAAGAGTCAACTAAATTTTACATGAGGCATCGACAAATGACTCGATTTGCGATTCATCTCTCCGACGCGTTGCATGCGCGCAACACGACTCTCGTCTTTGATAATTCATCGTCGCGCGGCGCGTTCGAATAATCATCTCAGGTTTGAAAAAAAGTTTTTCAGAATTTCTTGCGCGCGTCTTTCGTCGACTCCACCGATAACTTCGGGCGCGTGATGACATGTGGGCTGCGAAAAAAATCTCGGCCCGTGTTCGATGGCGCCGCCTTTCGGATCGTACGCGCCGAAGATCACGCGGCGGATGCGCGCAAAGCTGATAGCGGCCGCGCACATCGCGCAAGGCTCAAGCGTGACGTAGAGATCGCAGTCGGGCAAGCGAGGTTCGCCGCGCGCCTGTGTCGCTTTGCGTATGGCTAGAATCTCGGCGTGCGCTGTCGGATCGGATTGCGCTTCCGTTTCGTTTCCAGCCTGCGCCAGAATCTCGCCCTTGTCCGAGACAAGCACGGCACCGACGGGAACTTCGCCTTTTTGCGCGGCGGCTTCGGCTTCCTTCAGGGCTAGGAGCATAAAAGAGGGATTCGGGATTTGAAATTCGGGATTTGGCATTCGATTTGCGGGGAAAGGTTTGCGGAACGAGCTGTCGATGGGTATATTTATAGGATATATATACGAGCGTTTTTGCAATAACGGAAATACCGAATGCCGAATCCCAAATCCAAAACTCCAATTTCTTCTTTTAAAGGCGAACGCATAGCCAAGCGGTTGGCGCGGGCCGGAATTTGTTCGCGACGCGACGCCGAAAGGTTGATCGCGGCGGGTAGAGTTTCCGTTGACGGGCAGATTTTGCTGTCGGCCGCGCTGAATGTGACGGAGGACAATGCTATCTGCGTTGACGGCAAAAAGATCGAAGCTGCTGAGGAGACCCGCGTTTGGCGGTATCATAAGTCGGCTGGGACCATTACGACGTCGCGGGATCCGCAGGGGAGGCCGACGGTGTTCGAAAAATTGCCGCCGGAGATGCCTCGAGTGGTTAGCGTTGGGCGGCTCGATTTCAATACCGAGGGGCTTTTGCTTCTGACCAACGATGGGGAGCTTGCGCGGCATCTTGAGTTGCCTCAAAACGCATGGCTTCGGAAATACCGCGTGCGGGTGCATGGGGACGTCGATCCGGCAAAGCTGGCGGGGTTGGCCAAGGGCGTGACGATATCGGGCATTCGCTATGAGCCTGTTAAGGTCGAGATTGAAGACGGGAAGGACGAGGGGACCAATCGCTGGCTTTCGGTGACGATCCGAGAGGGGAAAAACCGCGAGGTTCGCAAGATCATGGAACATATGGGGCTTCAGGTCACGCGGCTTATTCGCGTAGGTTTTGGGCCGTTTCCTTTGGGGAAGTTGCCGCGCGGCGCGATTGAAGAGATCCCTCGTCGCGTGTTGAGGGAATCATTGGGCAAGTTTTTCGATGGGCGAGGGAAAAAATAATGCGCATTGTCGGGGGAAGCCTGTCGGGGCGAAAGATTGAGCCGCCATTAAGCACGGCGACGCGGCCTATGATGGATCGTATTCGCGAGGCGTTGTTCAATATCCTTGCGCATCGTGAATGGGGCAAGGATATTGGAGATGTTTTTTCGGAAGACGTTTGCGTTCTGGATGCTTTTTGCGGGACGGGGGCGTTGGCTTACGAGGCGCTATCGTGGGGCGCTGGCAGGGCTGTCTTGTTTGACAAGGATGCGCAGGCGCTCAAGATTGCGCGGCAAAACGCTCAGACGCTTGGCATTGCCGATAAATGCCAAATTATAGCCGGGGATTCGACCGAGCCGCCGCAAGCGGCTTTTGCTTGTAAGCTTGTGTTTTTGGCGCCGCCTTATAGGAAGGGGCTTATTCTTCCGGCTTTCAATGCATTGAGTAAGACCGGATGGATTGCGCCGCATGCCGCGATTGTTGCCGAGACGGCCAAAAAGGAAGCTTTTGACGGTTTGCCGGGATGCGAGATGGTTCTTGAGAGAAGTTATGCGGATACGACGTTGAGGTTTTTGAAGAGATAGGGGTTGCGGCAGAAATAAAAAACGCGGGGCTTTTGGCCCCGCGTTTCTTTTTTCTTGCCGGAATTACGACGAATAGTACATGTCGAATTCCACAGGGTGCGGGGCCATGCGGAAACGGTCCCATTCCTCGCGCTTAAGTTCGAGATAGCTTTCGATGAAGTCGGCGGTGAAGACGTCGCCTTCGAGAAGGAACTTGTGGTCCTTTTCGAGAGCGTGGATCGCTTCCTCCAGAGAACCGCAGACGGTCGGGATCTTGGCCAGCTCTGCCGGGGGCAGGTGGTACAGGTCCTTGTCCGAGGGTTGACCGGGATCGATCTTGTTCTTGATGCCGTCGAGGCCCGCCATCAGCATTGCGGCAAAGGCCAGATAGGGATTTGCCAGAGGATCAGGGAAACGCACTTCGACGCGGCGGGTCTTGGGACCGCCGGAGGCGAAGGGAATGCGACACGATGCCGAGCGGTTGCGCGCGGAATAGGCCAGCATGACCGGCGCTTCGTATCCGGGAACCAGACGCTTATAGCTGTTGGTCGTCGGATTCGTGATCGCGTTGATCGCCTTCGCATGCTTGATGATGCCGCCGATATAGTACAACGCTTCCTTAGACAGGCCCGCGTATTCCTTGCCCGCAAAGAGAGGTTCGTTGTTCTTCCACACGGACTGGTGCACGTGCATGCCCGAGCCGTTGTCGCCGAAGATCGGTTTCGGCATAAAGGTCGCCGTTTTGCCGTACATCGCGGCGACGTTGTGAACGACGTATTTATAGACCTGCGTGTTGTCGCCGCTTTCCATCAGGGTGCCGAACTTGATGCCGATTTCGTGCTGCGCGGCTGCGACTTCGTGATGGTGCTTTTCGACGCTCACGCCCATCTGCTTGATGACCGAAGTCATTTCAGTGCGCAGGTCTTGCGCGCTGTCGACGGGATTGATGGGAAAATAGCCGCCCTTCGTGCGAGGACGATGGCCTAGGTTGCCTTCTGGATAATCTGTTCCTGCGTTTGACGGGCTTTCCATCGATTGCAGGTTAAAGAAGGTGTTTGTCGGATCGGTTGCAAAGCGCACGTGATCGAAAACGAAAAATTCCGCCTCGGGGCCGAAGTACGATTTCGTGCCAATGCCTGACGAGACAAGGTATTCTTCTGCTTTCCGCGCAATCGATCGTGGGCAGCGCAGATAGGGCTTATTCGAAAGAGGGTCGTAGACATCGCAGAAGACGGCCACGGTTGGTTCGGCATAGAACGGGTCGATGACGGCCGTTTCGACGTCTGGCATCAGGGCCATGTCGGAGTCGTTGATGGCTTTCCATCCGGCAATGGACGATCCATCAAACATTACGCCGTTGGTTACGGTGCTTTCATCGATTGTATCGACGTGATGTGAGAGATGTTGAAGTTTTCCGCGAGGGTCGGTGAATCTAAGGTCTACATACTGGGCATTGTGCTTTTTTATCAATTCAAAAAGTTTGTTTGTTTTGGACATAGACGATCCTTGGGTTACATGTTGCTGCGTTGGCGGCACCCTAATGCGGCGCGGCGGGAAGGTGGCACAACTCTAACATCTTGACAATCTTGTTAAATATATGATAGCCTAGAGAATCCCGTGTTGCCGATAAGATGTTCTTTGGTGGGGTGGTGGAATTTGTTTTTGTTTTTAATCAGTTAAATGACAAATAACCAAGGTTGCAAACCGCCTGCCTATACCTTATAGGAATGGCGGTTTTTCTTTGTGGCGGTCGTAGCTCAGCTGGTAGAGCCCTCGGTTGTGGTCCGAGTTGTCGCGGGTTCGAGTCCCGTCGACCGCCCCATTTCCCGGATATTTATGTTTTGGATCAAAGGGAAGCAAAGAGGTATACCGAGGCTTGCTATTTCTTTGGATGCGCTTTTGAGCTGGGGTTTTTTCGCGGCAAAAGGCCTATCAGCTGGCTTAGCCCCGGCACTGATTTTAGAACGGCGCTGATATGATGGCGGCGGTATTCCTTTTTCACGTAATCCTCGGAATCGCAGTAACAAAGCTGAAGGCTCATGCGCGGTCCTTTTTGCGGCAAGAACCCGTGCCAAGATTTGCCACAAACCTTAAACATGCAAAGCCCGCCGAATTCCGGGGCAAATTCGAATGCGCAATCGCCTATGTCGGGTCCGTTTAAAATCCGCATGCGTCCCCGTTCAAAAGGCCAAGCGCGCGTCAGGCCGAGGATCACCGTCACGATCTTGTGCCGCGAATCCGTATGCGGATAGCCTTCATTATACATCCCTGATGTATTGCCCATCATGACAAGAGACGGCGGGGATTTGCTGAGATCCATGCCGAATTTCTTTTCGACGATCTTGCGGAAACGGTCGCTCAAAAGATCGTTGACGATGCCCGCAAATTCGGGGCCGTATTTCAAATCGGGCAGGGCATATCCGCCGCGGTCGGGAATTCTGGGCGCATCGGCAAGGACTTGATCGACAAACCGGTTCGGAATGGCGGCGGGCGTATACGCCCATTCATAGGGCGTCGCGTTCACTTTCGCGGCTTCGATAGCGGCTTCGTCGAGGTAGGTAAACGATGAACCATTGTTATGCATTTGGGTCCTCTTCGATCAGAACGGCGGCAGCGAGGGGTCATTATGCGCAATCGCGGCGACGCCTTCGATTTCGATCAGCCATTCGGGACGGCAAACCGCGCCTCTGACTATAACCGTCGGGGTCTCGGGAAAACGCGCACGTAAGGCGGCTGCGACGTTCGCGTAATCGGCTGAATCGCGCAAATAGACGATGAAATACATCATGTCGTCTATTGTCGCGCCGCCTGATTTCAAAAGAACGTCGATGTTTTCCAAGGTGCGCTCAAGCTGCTTCATGATGTCGCCGAGGAAAAGCGTGTTTCCGAGGTTGTCAATGCTTGCCGTTCCGGAAATGTAATGGTGGGCGCGATCTTTAAAGGCGATGCGCGTTCCGCGCTCGAACGTGACTTGGTAATCTTTCGTCGGGCACAGGTGGTCAAAGTCGTTCAGGTAGAACACCTGTTTTTGATCCAAATTCAAAACCGAATAGGCATCCATTAATACAAGATCGAATTGGTGGTCGCACGCGCCTTCGATTCCGGTGCTTGCAATGTAATGCGTGTCTTCTGTCAAGCCTTCTTCAATAAACAAGTCGCGGCGGCTTTTGACCATGCCGCGATAAAAAACGTCTACGTCCTTGATATAAATCCAAGTCCGGACGCAATGATCTTTGATATTTGCGTCGTGATGCGCAAGAGCGCCCGTCAATTCGTCGAAAACTTCTCGGGTCTGAAGCTCTTCGGATGACGTTGCCGCATGCGACCGGCAGCACATCTGCGTGCTCCAAAGGTGACGTCCGACGCCTTTTTCGACAAGCATATGACGAGAAGACAGCCGCTTTTTGACGACCGGCGTTTTGCTGTCGATATGATAGGCCAAAAGAGCAATTTTCGATGCGGGTAGGGGCGATTGCTGTACGAACGAAACGGCGACGGGATTGTTTTTTGTTTCCGCGAAAAGAGGGCTTTGGTGCAGGACTTCCGATTGATTGATCGCGTCGCTGACGAATATTCTTTTAAAAACTGCTGTTTCTGAACCCAAGCTTTGATCTTTCAAAGCCTTGACGTATTGGTCATAAACCCAAGCCGTTTGTTCTTCGAACGTAAGGTTTTTCGGCGCATAGAGGACAAAAAAGTGCTCTGAATCTCCATTTGCGCCGCGAAAGCATCGGTGCGTATATTTTTTATCAGCTGGCATAAGGCAGGCGACCTGTTGTTAAGTTCAAGAATGAACGCGTTTTTGTGCCTTCAATTAATGCTCAATGTCGCGCGAGGGCAAGAAAAAAAGATTTCAGCAATTTTGAAAACATTTGGTATCTGTATCCTATGATTGAACGACGAAAATTGCCTGTTCCGCCGGATGCCGGTAAAATTTTGCTGCACAGCTGCTGTGCGCCGTGTTCGGGAGAGGTGATCGAGGCCCTGTGCGAATCCGGGCTTCCTTTTACCGTGTATTTTTATAATCCGAACGTCCATCCTCGCGAGGAATACGAAAAACGAAAAGAATCGAATGCGCGGTTTGCTTTAAAAATGGGAGTTCCCTTCGTTGACGCCGATTACGATCCGGACTGCTGGTTCGCGCGCGTTAAAGGCCTTGAAACAGAGCCGGAACGCGGTAAGCGTTGCGATCAATGTTTTAGCATGCGTTTAGAGAGATCTGCATTATATGCGCATGAAAACGGCTTTCCGTTATTGACATCGTGCTTTGGAATATCTCGCTGGAAAAATATGGCTCAGGTCAACGCCTGTGGTTTTTCCGCAACGTCAAAGTACGCCGACGTTAACTATTGGGATTACGACTGGAGAAAAGGTGGCGGAGCCGTGCGGATGTACGAAATTGCCAGACGTGAGGACTTCTATCTTCAAAAATATTGTGGCTGCACATATTCTTGGCTGGCGCATCGTTGCCGGAATGCAACACGCAGCGATAGAAAATAATTATATTTTCTTTCGCTCAATGGTTGCACTTTTTTAAATTATGAGTATAAGGGAATGCAACCATCCTTACCGTGAGCAAATAGCTTAACTATTTGTAAGCCATTGATTCTTCGTATTACTTTCTGGTTTTTCGTATACAATACCCTTGTCGATACGTTCAAGGTGTGTAGCGTAACTGTTGGAGTATGACTATGGTCGGAAATACCGAGAGAATTTCGCGGGCAAAAATTCTCGTTGTCGATGACAGCGACTTCGAAAGATTGTTGATTTCGACGGCATTGAAGAAAGCCGGGTTTTCAAAAATCTATGTGGCGGGCGACGGCATCGAGGCAATCGAAAAAACGATGGATTTAAGGCCTGATATTGTGCTTCTTGACCTCAAGATGCCCAAAATGGATGGTTTCGGTTATTGCGAAAATGTCAGGGCGACGGCGTCGTTACCGCGTATGCCAATCATCGTTCAAACGGTTCTTGAAGAGAGAGAATCTCGTCTTCGCGCATTATCCTGCGGCGCCGACGATTATTTAATAAAACCACTGGATATGGAGGAGCTCGTATTGCGTATGCGCATCCATATCGAGCGGCATTTCATGTTTCGTGAACTGGAAGATATGTTTTCGTACCTGAAAATGGAAACGGAAGCAGTCAAAGATTTCCAAACGGATATCTATGCCGAAGATCTACCGGAATTACATAAAGGCCGCTTTGACAAACATTGCCAAGTTTTAGAACAGCTTGCCTGTTTGTCCAAGCCTTCGTAAACGGCCAAGGCTCCCTTGGCGGACCATGTATCAGCGCTGGGAGATGGTCGGTTGTGTTGGCTGAACCTGTTTTCGCATCATTTGAAGCAAACCGTCGATTCGACCCCCGTTATTGTGGATAACGGACGCATATTCTTGTTTTTGAGTCACGCTGAGGCTGACGCCTTCGACAACGACATCGATAACGCCCATCTTGCCGTCTTTTTGCCGAACGCGCCAATCGATCTTCGTGGCTTGCGATCCGTCAGGATGGGTGATTTGGCTAAGTACGGTCGTGTCGAGCTCCGACTCCGGCCTTGTGCCGACGACTTCAAATCCTTCGCCCGTGTAAAGCGCCATGCGGCTTCCGTATGTGCGAAGCACAAGCGATTTAAAAAGATCCATGTATTCGGCCTGCTGTTCGGGCGTTGCCGTATTCCACGTGCGACCGATGACAAAGCGTCCGATTGTGCGAAGATCGAAGCCATCGTTTAGCATGGCGCTAAAGGCTTCCTGACGCTGTTCGTCCGTAAACTTTTTATTGGCGACGATTTTTATCGCATTGTTTCCGAGATCCTGAATAAACCTGCCCTGAGGCGTTTGAATGGCGGCATCGTGCGTTTTCGCCGCAGCCGACAGGGCGGCATCTTGGGCAAAAGGCGAAACGGATGGCGCGACCACAAACAGCGATACAAGCGCTAGGGCGCAAAGAAGGGACGGGCGCGGCATTAAATTCTCCTGAAATGCTAAGAAAAAATTGAGTCGGGCTTCATATATATCAGTATTTTTTCTAAACCAGAAAAGGGATTTTACAAGAAATTGACTGAACCCGAATTTGCCTTTTTGTTGCCATGATTTGTGGCATTTTTGAGATATAGGAAGGAAATAAATTCGTTCCAAAATTTGTCTGATTGACGCCTACATTTTGCCATGCTCGTGTCTCACCATCGACGTTCTCAAGGGCTGTTCTAGCCCGTAACCTTCGAAAGGATTTTCACTATGCGCTCGATGAAATA
Source organism: uncultured Rhodospirillaceae bacterium (assembly GCA_964449155.1). Classification (GTDB taxonomy): domain Bacteria; phylum Pseudomonadota; class Alphaproteobacteria; order UBA9219; family UBA9219; genus CAIXLI01. The sequence goes on from CAYVBP010000058.1 coordinate 9,085, forward strand.
CATGATTGCGACGGCTTTGGTTGCCGTGCTGGTTGCAGGTCCCGTCTTGGCTCAGGAAGCGGCGGCCCCCGTCGCCGGAACGGCCACCCCCGCTGCTGCTGAGACGACGGTGAAGAAGGCCCATGTCAATAAGCATGCGAAAAAGCATGCGAAGAAAAAAGCCAAGAAGAATACGTCTGCTGCTCCTGCTCCTGCTGCTGCTGCAGCTCCTGCGGCGGCTGCCGACGAGGCTCCTGTCGCGACGGATCCCGATGCCGCGTCAGTTTCTGCGGAATAAGCCCGGTAAGACCCGGAACTTTATGATTAAGAACCGCTGCGTGGGGTACTGCGCAGCGGTTTTTCTTTGATTATTGCGGTATTATCTCCTAAATAGGTCCTGAAACCGCTAACCCGAACAGAAGATTAAATCATGCAAGTTGATGCCAATACGCTGCGTAAGGGACACGTCGTCGATTACAACGGCAAACTTTGGGCCGTCATTAAAAGCGAAATTATGATCCCCGGAAAGGGAAACGCCGTTATTCAGATCGAAATGCGCGATGTCCGCACCGGAATTAAAACGAATGTGCGCTTCCGTACGCAAGAAACAATCGAACGTGTCCAGTTGCAGGAACATGAAATGCAATTCCTGTTTTCGGCAGGCGACGATTATACGTTTATGGATCAGGAAAGCTATGAACAGCTGGTTATTTTGAAGGACATCATTGGCGAACCGGTTGTCTTTTTGACCGAAGGCATGGTTTGCAAAGTCATGACGTTCGAAGGCGCCGCTTTGTCGGTCGAATTGCCCCAGACCGTAACGCTTGAACTGATTGAAGCCGATCCTGTCGTCAAGGGTCAGACAGCGTCGTCGTCGTACAAGCCAGCCAAGCTGTCGAACGGTGTGCGCATTTTGGTTCCGCCCTTTATTGAAGCGGGCACGCGCGTTGTGGTGAATACGACCGATGGTTCATACGTCGAACGCGCGAGGGACTAGGCCTTATGCCCGTTCGTTCCGCCCTTATGAACGTCATGTTCAAAGCCGCTGAAAAAGCGGCAAAGACTCTTGTCCACGATTTCGGCGAGGTCGAAAATCTTCAAGTTTCGCGCAAGGGACCCGGTGACTTTGTCAGCACCGCCGATTTCACTGCGCAGAAAATTTTAAGGCAAGAACTGAGCCGCGCGCGCCCCGAATTCGGTTTTTTGATGGAGGAGGCTGACAACGAAGCCGATACCTCCGGAAAACCAGAGCGCTTTATTATCGATCCGCTCGACGGGACTACGAACTTTTTGCATGGCCTTGGCCACTGGGCGATTTCGATTGCTGCCGAAAGAGCGGGCGAGGTTATAGCGGGCCTTGTCTACGATCCCATCAAGAACGAGCAGTTTTGGGCCGAAAAAGGCGCAGGCGCGTATAGCGGCAGCAAGCGGTTGCGCGTATCCGCGCGTCGCGATCTTTCGAGTTGCCTGATCGCCACGGGCATTCCGTTCAAAGGCGCGATGGAAAAGAACAAGAACTATGCCGCGCAACTGCAAGCCATCATGCCGCAGGTTGCCGGCGTGCGCCGTTTTGGCGCGGCGTCGCTTGACTTCGCTTACGTCGCGGCAGGCCGTTATGACGGTTATTGGGAGGGTGGCCTTTTTCCGTGGGATTGCGCGGCGGGCATTTTGCTGGTCAAGGAAGCCGGCGGTTTCATATCCCCGATGGTCGTAGGCGAAAACCCGCTTCATGGACGTTTTGTCGCTTCGAACGCCGAAATCCATGAGCCTTTGCTGAAAATGATCCGCGAAGCGGCCTAACCAGCCGTTTGCCTGATCCGAATTATCGCGGCGACGTCAACTGATGCCGATTCCAGATCAGAGTGAGTCGACGGGACACCGGGGACATAATCAATAACCCCCGGCAGAGCCGGGGGCTTGATGG
>CAYVBP010000059.1:0-10652 GCA_964449155.1 uncultured Rhodospirillaceae bacterium
TTATCCCTTCTGCATCGCCTTTTCCAGGATTTTAATTATGTCTCCCTGTCCTTTTGCTTAATGATTGTTCAATTAGGCGGTGGATTTGAAAAAATACAACTTTCGATGTGGAATTTTTTTCAAAAATCAACTATCATGAGATCTTGCAAGGGTTGTGCGCGTGTGGCACACTGCAACCAATGAGTGCATCGTTGTCGTTTCTTTCCCACCTCTAGCCATCCTTGAAATCATGAACCAAAGACCCTCCATCCAAAAGGACGATGCTGTTCGGGCATCGAGTGTTTCATTGCCGCGTAGCACACTGATCAGCCGAAACGTTGTGATTTCTGGCAACCGGACCAGCGTCAGGTTAGAACCCGCCATGTGGGACGGTTTGCGTGAGATTTGTCAACGCGAGCGGTCGAGCGTGCATCAGGTTTGCACTTCCGTGTCGATCCAGAAACCCGACGCGACGACGTTGACGGCGGCTATCCGCGTTTTCATCATGCAATACTTCCGGAATGCTGCGATGGAGGAAGGCCATGCCAAAGCCGGGCATGGCTATGGGTTGACATTGGGGCTTTGCGCCGATGGCCTTCGGACCGATCCAAACCCAGCTGTCAAGCTTTCGAAAAGAAGTTTTGCATAATCCGTTTCTGCTTGGTTCGCTTTTTTGGGCCAATTCCGCGAATGCGTGGGCGTGCATTTGCGTCAATGTGGACGGGGTTGTTTTTGCGTATGTGCGAAATAGGATCTGGACTCTAGGGATTGTGCATCACCTGTCTTGATCGCCCAAAAACGTCCATAATTCCGCCATATTCGTGACTTTTTTGAGCATGCGTAGTTGCAATCCTGCCACTTAGCGATACTCGTTTTTTACTGCTCCCTGTTTTTTGGTATTCGTGCTTGATTCACGCTTTCCATCCGATTACGCTACGCCCGTTAAATTCGATCCCACGCCGAACGGGTAGTTGTCTCCGAATTGGAGCATGCCCGACCCGGTCGCGGAGAGAGTTTGTGTTGCAAGGGCCGTCGGTAGGGTATCGGCGGAAAGTGCGGCAAATATCAATTATCTCGGCACGGGCGAAACGGCGCACCGCCAGAGGTTCCTGAAGGGAGAAAAACCGATGTTTAAAAAGCTAGTATGCCTGATGGCTACGCTCGTTCTCGTATCGGCTTGCGATACGCTTAGCGGCAACGAAGGAGAAGGCGATACGGGCGGCGGCGCGGCTGGCGCTCGCGGCGCGGCGCGTCCCGGAACGCAGGAAGACATGGTCGTCAATGTTGGCGATCGCGTTTTCTTCGCTTTCGATAAGTCCGATCTGAGCGCTGAAGCTCAGGCGACGCTTGATCGTCAGGCTTCGTGGCTTAAGAAGTACGCCACGGCCAAGGTCGCGATCGAAGGCCATTGCGACGAACGCGGCACCCGCGAGTACAACCTCGCGCTCGGCGAACGCCGCGCGACGTCCGTCAAGAACTATCTGGTTGCCGCCGGCATTTCCGCCGCGCGCGTCAGCACGATCAGCTATGGCAAAGAACGTCCTGCAGTCGTTGGTAGCAACGAGGCTGCGTGGGCGCAAAACCGCCGCGGCGTGACCGTCGTTTCGCAATAAGCGAAAACGCGAAAGACTTAAAGCCCGCAGCGAAAGCTGCGGGCTTTTTTGTTTAAAATTCAAAAATTAAATTTGCGTCTTAACCATAACTATTAGTTGCCTGATCGAAAAATGTAACGCAAAGTATCTTGTGTTTGCCAAGGCCGTGGTTTTTAAAGGAGAGCTTTATGTCTAGACAGGAAACCCCGTTGGTTTTTAGGCTTCTTTCATTCGGTATTGCCAGTGCGGTCGTTGCTGGGGCTGGCGGTATTTTTGGCTCGAACGCTATGCTTCGTTCTTTATATTGCGATGGCGCGACGACGTCGGGCTTGGATTTGAACGGGGCTTTGCATAGGACTGCGCTTTATGACAAATGCAGGAAGGAAGAATACAACACGCGCCAAATTCTTCGGGGCAGGAAACATATTTCTCTTAACCCGGGACAGCCGAACATAAGGTTGGGGCATCCTTTGGCGAAGTCCGGATACCAGTTGATGACGCGATAAATTTTTATGTTTTGTATGAAAAAAACGATTTGGGGGAAAACATGGCTATTCAAAGATGTACGAACAATCCTTTGGCTGGGCGCTCCGATGCCGAAAAGCTTTTTATTGCCGTTTCTTTAGGGCTTGTCACGGCGATGGTTTCTGTCGGGGGGTGTATGGGAATCGGCGGGGCGAATTCGGATGCCGATAAGAGCGGTGCCGATTTGGATGTTTTTAAGATTAAGGACCCTTCTAAGTCATACAAGCAGTGGTATGACGCGGGGAACCAGACTCTTTGCCAGGAAGTTTGGAGCACCAAAATTAAGGGAAACGATTCTTACGAAGAGTATGCGCGCCGGGTCGTTCGGTATAACAATACATCTTTGAAGAATCAGTCGCCCGTTGTTCGGTAATAGAGTTGGCCTTATACCAACGGCTATATGTAATGACCTTGCAAATAAGAACCAAGCATCTGGATAACGGTTTTTGGAAGCATCAATTTTTACTGAAAAATCAACTGGGTCCCCGCCTTCGCGGGGATGACGGCGGTTTTGTATTGTGTCCTGACAAAAGAGCTCGCCTTCGCCGGGAAGGTGGGATCGTTTTAAGATAGAGGATGGGTTTATAGGATTTGCAGGCTGGCGCTTGGTTCGGGGGTGGCGGCAGCTTTCTTTCCGGTTAGTTGCAGGAATACGTCTTCGAGATCTGTTTCTTCCGTCACGATATCAGCGATGCCGAATCCGTTGAGCATGACTGTACGCAAAAGGGTCGAGGCTGCCGTTTGGCTTGGGCGATAGGCGACGCTGACGTGTCGGGAGTCGATGCGTTCCCATCCTGTTGCGCACATGTTCTCAGGTAACGCTTGAAGATCGCGGTCGACGATCAGGGTTAAGCGTTTGTTGTCGATCTTGCGCAGAAGATTCTCGGTCGTGTCGTTGGCGACGATTTGGCCTCGGTCGATAATGGCGATTCGGTCGCAGAGGTCTTGGGCTTCTTCGAGATAATGAGTCGTTAAAAGAATTGTCGTTCCTGATGCGTTCAGTTTTCTGACGTGGTCCCAGAGAGATTTGCGCAGTTCGATATCGACGCCCGCCGTCGGCTCGTCGAGGACGAGGATGGGCGGATTGTGCGCGAGCGCTTTGGCGATCATGACGCGTCGTCTCATGCCGCCAGAAAGCGTGCGTGTGGGCGCATCCGCAACGTCTGTCAGTCCTACGGCGTCGAGGATGTCGTCCGTTTGGCGCTCGTCGGGCGGAACGCCGTAGAAGCCTGCTTGCATGTCGACCAAATCGCGCGTGGAAAAAAAGCTGTCGATGCTTTGTTCTTGTGGCACGACGCCGATCGATGAGCGCGCCATGCGCGGATTTTCGTTAACATCGTAGCCCCATAGCTTCGCGCTTCCTGATGTTTTGATGACAAGCCCAGCCAAGATATTGATTAACGTTGATTTCCCGGCTCCGTTAGGGCCAAGAAGCCCGAAAATGCTGCCGCGCGGTATGTTGAGGTCAATGCCTTTTAACGCTTCTTCCTCTTCGGCATAAGTTTTTGTCAGGCCTTTGATTTCTACGGCAATTTCCGGAAGAAGGTCCGGAAGAAAATCAGAAAATGCTGGCGGCATGGCGGTTGTTTCCAAATACGGGGCCAATATTGCACTAATAAGTTGGTGGGCGCAAAAAGTCTTTTGAGAGGAGGGGTGGTTTTCTTTGGGGGAGAAGATAGAATGCGGCTCCGCTCTTGGAGATTCACGATGCTTTTCCCCTATAAATATACGCTTACCGATGCTGGTTTGTTTCGTTTTGCGGCGAACGGGAAAAACGCGGGCGGAGGAGATGGCCGGTTTTCTTCGAATGCTGGCATTGCCATTGCCCCGATTCTTTTCGTTATCGCTTTGCTGAGCCTTATCGGGGTGGTCATGTCCACGGGCGGGAGCAATTTCCATGTCGCGAGCGTTTCGGACCGGATCGCCGCGGATGTTGTGGCCCAGGCGAATTTGGTTCGCAACACGATCAATAATTGCAACCTTCAGTACCGCATGGCTTTGTCGATGGGGATGTCCGCGTCGTCGGCGGACGGGTATCCGGATACGCCTGCGGCCGGGTCTTCAAATTGCACGCCGCCAGAAGGACAGACGACGCAGTATATGGTTGCGTGCCTCGTTTGCGATCCGATGGGAACGGCTTTATGGGGGAGCAGCACAGGAAGCAGCGGCATTATGTTGCCTATGCCGACGAGAGGGTTTTATCCTTGGAAATACTATAACGGAGGCGATTCCGCGGGACGCTGCATTTGGACGGCGCCGATGGGGACCAGTCCCAATTCGGACGAAGGCGTCGTTGCCGGATTGCGCCGGGTCGCGGCTAAGTTCAGCACGGCGGCGGCGGTGACGGCCTCTGACGAGGCCGTTTACGATCCTTCTAGCGAATCGCAGAAATTTATTGTTTGGATAACGTCGCCGACGACGCTGCCGATTCCGGGGGAATCTCCGTGTCAGCCGTAGGCGTTTGAATTTGAAGGTTGTCGATGTTTGCCGTTTATTCTTTTTTGTCTGAGGCTCGGACGTTTTTTGAGCAGGTGGCTCCGGGCGTGCCTTCCGAGGGCTGGTGGGTTACGGCGGGAGTCTTGGCGATTCTCGCCATGGCGGCCACGATTGACGCTTTCACTGAGATTGTGCCTGAGCTGCTGATTCTTTTGGGGTTGATGGCTGTTACGGGCGTTCAGGGGCATTGGGGGTCGTGGGAGGTCGCCGCTCAGAATTTAGCCTATGCTATCGGCGCGGGGCTTTTCATTTGGGCTTTGAATTTCGCGTGGTTTTGCAAATTCAAGCATGACGCAATCGGGATGGGCGATGCCAAATGGACGATGCTTGCCGTCGCGTGTTTCGGAATCGATTTTGGGGTTTACGCTTGGGGTGTAGGTTCCGTTTTGGCAACGATTTACATCGGATTGTTTCGGGTGTTTAAATATCAGGTTACGAAGGTCACATTTTCGCCTTTTTTGTTTGTGGGGCTTAGCGTTGCCCTTTATATCGTACGGTTTTGGTCCTAAATAGGAGGTGCCCGAATAAATTTTGCTCACTTGATCGAGATCAAACATAATACCATATGTTGTGTTACTATACACGAGATCATACATCATCTTGTGTCTCCCCATCTATTTGTATGAAAGAAGGTTCCATGGCTAGCACGTCTTTGGCATACCGCGCCGACCCCTCGATTTCGAATTTGCAAGATATTTCCAAGGGAACGATGATCGACTGTTCGGACACGGTCGAGGAGTATGTTTCGAAGGCCGACTGGCGAATTAATGCCAATGCGAACGTCGGCTATAGCCATGCGGGTCTTGTGAACAATATCGCGGGTAAGGTCATCGCGAATTTTTGGCTCGACGACGTTTACACGCCCGATGAAGGGCGCGCGCATCGCGAAGGCGATTATCACATTCACGATCTCGATAGTCTTGCCGGATACTGCGCGGGATGGAGCCTTCGCCAGCTCTTGACCGAGGGGTTTAACGGCGTTGTCGGTCGCGTGTCGTCGCGCCCGCCGCGGCATTTCCGCGAAGCTTTGGGGCAGATGGCGAACTTTTTGGGCATTCTGCAATCCGAATGGGCGGGGGCGCAGGCGTTCAGCTCGTTCGATACTTATCTGGCTCCGCTCGTTTTCATCGACCAACTCGGCGACGGGGAAATCGTTAAGGCGATTCGTCAATTCGTTTATAACCTGAACGTTCCGGCGCGGTGGGGGCAGTCTCCGTTCACCAACGTGACGATGGATATTACATGTCCGGCGGATTTGCGTTCGACTTTGCCGATGTGCGGCTCCGAGCATTTGTTCGACGGCGTGCGTGACGGCGAGCTGTTGCGCATGGCGCGTCAACGCCGTCCCGAAATTCAAAAGCTGACGGATATGACGTATGGCGACTTTGCGCCTGAGATGGAACGTATCGTTTTGGCGTACTACGAAGTCATGACCGAAGGGGATATGACAGGTCAGCCGTTTACGTTCCCGATTCCGACGGTGAACATTACGGAAGACTTCAAGTGGGATAGCCGCGTGGCCGACGTTATTTTCGCGAACACGGCGAAGGTGGGAAGTTCGTATTTCCAGAATTTTATCGGTAGCCAATATACGCGCGACGAAAACGGCGTGCGTCATGAGAATCCTGAGGCATACAAACCGGGCGCTGTCCGTTCGATGTGCTGTCGCTTGCAGTTGGATCTGCGCGAACTTCAAAAGCGCGGCAATGGGTTGTTCGGGTCGGCCGAGATGACGGGGTCGATCGGGGTTGTTACGATCAATATGGCGCGGTTGGGTTTTTTGCATGCGGGTAACGAAGCCAAGCTGATCGAGGCTTTAGAGCACTTGATGGATTTGGCGCACGGCACGCTTGAGAAAAAGCGCGCGTTCGTCAAGGACGGGCTGGCGCGCGGGCTTTATCCGTATACGCAGCGCTATTTGACAGATCTGCGTAACCATTTCAGCACCATCGGCGTTAACGGCATGAACGAGATGGTTGAGAACTTTACGCACGGCAAGGCCGATATGACGAAACCCGAAGGGATCGAAATGAGCCTTCGTATTCTTGATCGTATGCGCCTTAAACTGCGCGAATATCAGGAAAAGTCGGGGAACCTTTATAACCTTGAAGCCTCTCCGGCTGAGGGCGCGACCTATCGCTTCGCCAAGGAAGACCACAAGCGTTTTCCGGACATGGCGCAGGCGGGCACGTATCCGAACATTTATTATACCAACAGCAGCCAGATTCCTGTCGAGTATACCGAGGATCCGTTCGAGGCTTTGGATTTGCAGAACCGCTTGCAGTGCAAATATACGGGCGGCACTGTCTTGCATATGTATATGAACGAGAAGCTGGATAGCACAGAATCGTGCCGTCGGTTGGTCCGCACGGTGCTTGAGAACTATCAGTTGCCTTATATTACAATTACGCCGATTTTCTCGGTGTGCGACGAGCATGGGTATTTGAACGGCGAACAACAGAATTGTCCGCATTGCGGCGCCAAGACACAAGTCTGGACGCGTGTGATGGGGTACTTCCGGCCGGTCGAAGGGTTCAATATTGGCAAGAAAGGCGAGCACCGCGAACGCGTGCCGTTTAAGGAACCGTCAAAAGAACGCTGCGAGGAAGAGACGAGAAGGTTTGGCGGGACTGTGCAAAAGTGCGGATGCTGCGGGTAGGGACGTTCCTTTGAAATGAGATTATACCAATCCCCGATCGCAGTGAATCAACAGGCGCGGGGGACACAATAAAAATGCCGGAAAAGGCGGTATGGAACGGGTAACGGCGGTTCAAGCATTTTTATTGTGTCCCCTTTGCTTCATTTTGATCCGGGATTGGTATTAGAAAGCCGTCTTTGAAAAACAAGGGCGGCTTTCTTGTTTTTGGAGTATAATTCAGCGATGGGAAAACAGTCTTGCATGCAAGGCTTTGAAATCATCTGCCGACTGGATCCCCGCCTTTGCGGAGATGACGTTCTTTTTTGTCTTTTTTCGTTTTTTTATTAATGGGAAAGGTTTTTATGGCCCGCATTTATGACATAACGCCGTTTTCGATGCTGGATTATCCGGGGGAGCTTTCGTGCATTGTTTGGGTATCGGGGTGTAATCTTCGGTGCGTTTATTGCCATAATCCGGATATTGTTTTGAATAAGGGGCAAAAAGAGGACAGCGAGCTTTTGACGTTTCTTGAGACGCGTAAGGGGCGGTTGACGGCTGTCGTTTTTTCTGGGGGGGAGGCGACATTTTATGCGGGGCTTCCCGATCTTGTCGCCAAGGTTAAGGCGATGGGGTTTAAGACGAAGCTTGATACCAACGGGTCGAATCCGGAGATGTTGTGCAGGTTGATCGGCGAAGGGGCTTTGGATTATGTGGCGTTGGATTATAAGTGTCCGCCGAATTTAAATGAGAAGATTTTGGGGACAACGCGGTTTGAGGCGGCGTTTTACCAAAGCCTCGATTTGTTGATCGCAGAAGCCAACGCTGGGAAAATCGCGTTCGAAGTTCGCACGACGGTTTCTGCGGAAATTCTAAACGAGGCCGATATCGCGTGGATGATCGAGGATCTGGATAAAAGAGGATATCGCGGAACGTATTGGCTTCAGAATATCGCGACAACCGGAGAAAAGACGCTTGGAAATATTAAGGAGGCTTCGCGCAATATTGACAAGTCTTTGCTGCCGGAGCCGAAAAACTTTGCGCTTGGGTTTAGGAATTTTTAGGGCTATTCGCGAGCGTTGTTTGCGAAATGAAAAAACCCCTTCCTCGTAAGAGAAAGGGGTTTTGTTTTAATTCATTCTAGTATTGGTCTGGCTGCGTATAAACCACTGTCGGCGGGGGTTGGGTTACGACGACTGTTTGCGGCGGCGCGGACTGGTAGATTACTGTTGGTTGTTTGTGGTTTATAACGTTGCCTTTTGAGACCATGCAGGCGGCATAGGCGTCGTTGTATTGTTGCTGGATGCTCTTTTGCTCTTTTGAAGACGTGTGCGCGCCGACCGCAGTGCCAGCGACGGCTCCGCCTGCTGCGCCAATGGCTGCGCCTTCGCCGCCGCCGATGGCTGCCCCAAGGCCTGCGCCCAAGGCTGCGCCGCCGAGGCCTTCGAGGAAGCCTGTGGTGTTCGCGCGTTCCGCTTGGCCACGGACTTGATCTTCGGCGTATTGTTTACAGACGAGTTGGTCGGTTTGAAATTGGTCAAAGGGCTTTCCTTTGGGTGGCATCGCGCCGATCGTCGGGCCCATGGGCGTGCTCGCGCAGGCCGCGAGGAACAGAACTGAGCTGCAGAGGGTTATTTTTAGGGCTTTCATGAGTCGCTCCGTGAAGTGGCTTGAGGATAGAAGCTAATGACGGGTTCGCGTCAATATTATGGCGTATAATGCCTTGATTGTCATTTTTTTGTTAGACCGACTTTTATAAAGGACTTTGCATCTTTGTTGTTTTCCAAAATAAGGCAATGTGGCATTACCGAATGTAAGGTTTTGGATGAAAATATGAACGACGACAAGACGATATTTGCCCTTGCTTCCGCGCCCGGGCGGGCGGGGGTGGCTGTTTTCCGGGTTTCGGGGAAGGCGGCGGTCAGGGTTTCCGAACGCTTGTGCAGGCCCGCCGGGAGGCCCGAGCCTCGGGTTGCTGCGTTGCGCAAGATTGCGATGCCGTTGACGGGAGAGATTATCGACCGCGCGTTGGTTTTGTATTTTCCTGCGCCGCATAGTTTTACCGGAGAGGATGTCGTCGAGATTCATACGCACGGCGGGCGAGCCGTTATCAATGCCGTAGCCTCGGCTTTAGGGGGCTTGCCAGAGTTTCGGTTGGCGGAGCCGGGGGAGTTTACGCGCCGCGCTTTCGAAAACGGCAAGATGGATTTGACTGAGGCCGAGGCTGTTGCCGATCTTGTCCACGCCGAGACGGAGGCGCAGCGGCGAATGGCATTGCGCCAGATGGACGGCGCGTTGGGGAGGCTTTACGAGGACTGGAGGGAACGGTTGGCGCAGGGGCTTGCGTGGATTGAGGCCGCAATTGATTTTTCTGAAGAAGAATTGCCAGTTGCCATGATTGATGAACAGGCGGCCGCTTTACGGATTTTGCGGGGCGAAATCGAACGTCATCTTGACGACGGCCACCGTGGCGAAAGGCTGCGCGAGGGGTTTTCCGTCGTTATTCTCGGGCCTCCGAATGCCGGTAAGTCGTCGCTTTTGAATGCGCTTGCGCGGCGCGAGGCGGCCATCGTTTCGCCGACGCCTGGGACGACGCGGGACGTGATTGAGGTGCATCTCGATATCGGCGGTTATCCTGTGATTCTGGCCGATACGGCCGGGTTGCGCCAGGCGTCTTTTAACGGGGCCGATGCGCATGGAAAGATTGAGGCCGAGGGCATCAGGCGCGCGTGGGCGCATGCAACGGACGCGGATTTGAAAATTGTTGCGTTTGACGGCGCTACGTGGCCGGAAAAAGACGCGGCCTCGGAGGCGTTGATCGGCGAAAACGCGATTGTCGTTGTCAATAAATCGGATTTGCTCGGAGATCTTGGAAAAAATGCCGAATATCCCCTTTTCGTTTCTGCAAAAACAGGCGCGGGGATCGATGCGCTGGTGTCGCGGTTGGAACGGGAGATTGCTGCGAAGTTTAGAGGCGATTCCGCGCCGCCTTTAACCCGTGCGCGGCATCGGGAGGCTTTGGAGGAATGCGTAAGCCATCTTGCGCGCGCGGAAAGCGCGGCTCAGATCGACTTGATGGCGGAAGACGTTCGCTTGGCGATGCGCGCGCTGGGGCGCATTACGGGGCGGGTCGATGTCGAGGATTTGCTTGATATTATTTTCAGGGATTTTTGTATCGGGAAGTAAATCATGACGGACGCGAGGGCTTCACGCCGAGGACGCAGATATGGCCTTTCTCTGTCTCGAACGCGGCCCGAATGTCGGAAAAGCCACTGTCCTTGAACAGCTTTTCAAAATCCTCACGTTCCAGATAGGCCATCTTCGAGCCTTTAAGCCAAATCTGGTCGCGCTGTTCATGGGGGCTGCCTTTGTAAATCTCGGCCATGATCGCAAAAACACCGCCGGGCTTTAAGACACGAAAAACC
>CAYVBP010000060.1:0-9977 GCA_964449155.1 uncultured Rhodospirillaceae bacterium
AGGCGGGGTTTTGTAAGGACTTATAAAAATGCCCGAATCCCCGTTATCCATTCTGCGCTGTTTTTCCCGGCATTTTTATTGTGTCCCCTGTGCCCCCCTCAATTCACTTCAATTCGGGATTGGTATTAGAGGGTCCGTCAAACGAATGTTGTCCTTGCGAATTTTATGATATACCTCATGTGCTCCAAATGTTTAGATTGCGCGCTTGCCTTCCAATAAGGCGGGATGCCGTTTTCAGGAATACTAATTATGCCTTCGTCCGCCCCCGATCCCATGCTTCCCGATACCGAAGTCTCCGTCCGCAAGCTATTCGATATCGATACCGACTGGAAAGTTCCCGCTTTTTCGAAAAAGACCGAACACGTTCCCGATATCGATGCGGCCTATCGCTTCGATCCCGACACCACGATGGCGATTCTGGCCGGTTTCGCGCATAACAGGCGCGTGTTGATTCAAGGGTATCACGGCACCGGCAAATCGACGCATATCGAACAAGTCGCGGCGCGGCTGAACTGGCCTTGCATCCGCATCAACCTCGACAGCCACGTCAGCCGCATCGATTTGATCGGCAAGGACGCCATCGTCCTCAAAGACGGCAAGCAGGTCACCGAATTCAAGGAAGGCTTGCTGCCTTGGGCGCTACAGCGCGCCTGCGCGCTTGTATTCGACGAATACGACGCGGGTCGTCCCGACGTCATGTTCGTGATCCAGCGCGTGTTGGAAGTCGAGGGCAAGCTGACGCTGCTCGACCAAAACCGCGTCATTCATCCGCACTCGAGTTTCCGGCTTTTCGCGACGTCGAACACCGTCGGGCTCGGCGACACGACAGGGCTTTATCACGGCACCCATGCGCTGAACCAAGGACAGCTCGACCGGTGGAACATCGTCGCGACGCTGAATTACCTTCCTGCCGAGGAGGAAGAAGCCATCGTCGCCGCCAAGGTTCCGTCCTTCGGCGACAAGAAAGAAACGCTCAAGGGCATGGTTGCGCTGGCAAATCTGACGCGCCAAAGCTTTATGCAGGGCGACATTTCGACCGTCATGTCGCCGCGGACCGTCATCACATGGGCCGAGAACGCCGATATTTTCGGCGATATTGCCGCCGCATTCCGTTTGAGTTTCTTAAATAAATGCGACGATGCCGAACGCGCGGCGGTGGCCGAACTATACCAGCGCGCGATGGGAACCGAGCTGCCGCTATGACTCCTTCGAAGATCGACGAAATATTCCGCCGACTGTCGATTGCAAATCCCAATCCGCGAACGGAACTCGATTCCGTCAACGCCTTTACTTTTCTTGTCGCCGTCGTGCTTTCCGCGCAAACAACCGATAAAGGCGTCAACAAAGCGACTGCGCCTTTGTTCAAGAAAGTCCGCACGCCGCAAGAAATGCTGGATCTCGGCGAAGAAGGCCTGAAATCTTATGTCAAAACGATAGGGCTCTATAACGGCAAAGCCAAAAACATCATGGCCTTGTCAAAAGCGTTGGTCGAGAATTTCAGTGGCAAAGTCCCGTCTTCGCGCGAAGATTTGATGCAGCTTCCCGGCGTGGGAAGAAAAACCGCGAACGTCGTTCTCAACGCCGTTTTCAACCAGCCCGTCGTCGCCGTCGACCGTCACGTTCTGCGCGTATCCAACCGCATCGGCCTTGCGAAGGGAGAAACGCCTGAAGAGATCGAATCCCAGCTGATGAAAGTTGTCCCTCAAAAATGGCTGAACCATGCGCACCATTGGCTTGTGCTGCACGGCCGCTACATCTGCACTGCCCGCGCGCCGAAATGTGCGAAATGCGGCATTAGGGAATTATGTTTGTTTAAGGACAAAACAAAGCAAGCCGGTAAATAAAACCGTCATCCCCGCGCAGGCGGATCCGGTTGGAATCGCCGAGAGAACAAGCCATTCCGGCATTTTTGGACTCTCATGCCGATCCCGGATCAGAGTGAATCGAAGAGACAGGGTGGGACACAATCAATAACCCCCGGCAGAGCTGGGGGCTTGATGGGGAACCGCTCCAAGCGGTTTTAAAAGACTCTCAATTCAGAAAGCGTCGTCATCCCCGCGAAGGCGGGGATCCAGTTTGAATCTCAATCCCAATCCTATCCGCCATTTTCTCCCCGCAACCGCTCGTGACCCACGCGAGTCACTTCATTCGACGATTGGTATTATTCCTCGACCGCCGGAAGCCTCACGATAAATTTCGCGCCGATGATTTTACCTGTTTCGTCTTTTTTATTTTCGGCCCAAATGCGCCCCCGGTGAGCTTCGACGATTTGTTTCGAGATGCTAAGCCCTAGCCCCGAATGCGTGCCGAATTTTTCCGCCTTCGGGCGCTCGGAATAAAAGCGGTCGAAAATGGCGTCAAGCTTGTTTTCCGGAATGCCTGGTCCTCTGTCCTCGATCTCGACGTTTACTTCGTCTTCAATGCGCGAAACGGAAAGAACCACAGGCGCCGTTTTTGGCGAAAACGACAAGGCATTATCGATCAGATTCCGAAAAACCTGCGAAAGACGGCTTGCGATCCCCTTGACGCGTAAATTATCGCCCATCGTTTTAACGATGAGTTTTGGCGTTTCACCGTTGCCGACATCGTCTTGGTAATAACCTTCGATCTGCGCAAAGCTCGCCCCAATGTCGATAATCTTAAACTTCGCGCGCCCAAGCTCGGCGTCGAGCCGCGAGGCGCTCGAAATATCGGTAATCAACCGCGTCATGCGGTCGACATCGTCGCGCAGGATCAGCATCAGCTTCTTGCGCGCGGCGGGGTCCTGCACGCGGTCGAGCGTTTCGACGGCGCTGCGCATCGAGGTCAAAGGATTTTTCAGCTCGTGCGAGACATCGGCGGCGAAATGCTCGATATCGCCGACGCGTTTTGCCAAAGCGGCGGTCAGTCCGCGCAACGCGCCCGACAGTTCGCCGATTTCATCCCGGCGCGACGTCATGTCGGGAAGAACGTCGTTGCGCAGCAAGCTCGAAATGCCCGAAATGCCCGTCTGGCTGCTTTGCCCGCGCCTTAAATCCTCGGTGGCTTCCGCCAGCTGACGGATCGGTCGCGCGATGGCGCGAGACAGGTAAAACGAAAGCAATATCGTAACGCCCAGCGTCATGAAAAAGACCTGAAGGATGCTAATGCGCACCGAGTAAATCGCATGGTTAATCGATACATCCGAACGCGACATCATAACCGCGCCGACGATTTTACGTGCGTGCTCGACCGGGACGGCTACGGCCAAAATCAGCCCGCCTTTTGACATCGTCCAAATCTGAGTGGCTTTCTCGCCGCGCAACGCGCGCGACGCGACATTCATGGGGCTTCCGTGCTGAAGCGCCTGATCGGAATAAACAGGATACACTCGCCGTTCATGAATAAAATCGACCACGTCAAAGATTGCGGCAATCGTTCGCGCGCCCCATCCCGCATGCGCCCTGTCGCCCAAAGTCTCGTCCGCAAAGTCCTCCTTGGCGTTTCTATCGCCCAAATGATTGCGGCTATCGGCAAGGACGGCCCCACTTGCCGAAAACAGGCGCGTCCTGTTTTCCGTCGCCTCGGCGAGGCGGCGCACCAGCATCCGGCCCAGAAGGGGAGAAAGGATATGATGGTCCCTTTTATCGACGACAATGGCGTTTTCCGAGACGGCGCTCGCGACAATGCGCGCCTGCGCCGCCATTTCTTTAAGCTGAGTCGCAATGATGCGGTTTTGGTAATTTCCAAGATAGAGGACGCCGCCGACAAGGATGGCCAAGGCCATAACATTGACAGCAAGAATGCGCAAAAGCAGCGGAGAAATCCGAGGCAAATCGGCGGCGGATGTCCAACGGCGGATGTCGGAGAAAAGGTCAACTCCCCTGATGTCGGGCATCCGTTTCCTTATTCCTTATATCGGTAGCCGACCCCATAAAGAGTCTCGATCTGCGAAAAATCCGGATCGGCTTCCTTGAATTTTTTACGAAGGCGCTTGATATGGCTGTCGATCGTCCGATCATCGACGTAAATCGATTCGCCGTACGCCGCATCCATCAGCTGATCGCGGTTTTTGACGTGGCCCGGATGCTGGGCCAGAGCCTTAACCAGAAGGAATTCGGTCACGGTCAGCTCGACGGGAGCGCCTTTCCACACACACACGTGCCGAGCGCCGTCCAGAGTCAAGTCTCCCCGAACCAGAATCGCATTCGGATCCGTCGCCGAAGGCTCCTGCCGCGCCGATTCGCGCCGCAAGATCGAGCGGATGCGTTCGACGAGAAGCCGTTGAGAAAACGGCTTCTTGATATAGTCGTCAGCGCCCATGCGCAGGCCCATAATTTCGTCGATTTCCTCGTCTTTCGAGGTCAAAAAGATAACGGGCATTCCAGCCGTCGTAGCATTTTGTTTCAGGCGTTGCAGAAGTTCCAGACCGTTCAGGCGCGGCATCTTGATATCGAGCACGGCCAAATCCGCCGGTTTCTGAGTCAATCCGCGCAAAGCCTCATCGCCGTCCGGAAAAGTGCAAACGTCAAACCCTTCAGCCTCAAGCGCCATCTGCACCGAGGTCAAAATATTTCTGTCGTCGTCGACAAGCGCGATCTGAGACATAGGAATTCCGATAGCAAACGGTTAAATATGCCCAGACCCTAAGACCTTTCCGAAAAAAAGGCCATATGGAAATATGGCGTTGAAGGGACATTTAATTAATAGACATTGTCCTTGTTTTCAATATGTTGTGTCCAAAATCGCCCAAGGCCGTTTTTCTTGGAGATTAGGCGGTTATTTATGTTATATTTTCGCAGTGCATCACTGGGCGCAGGATCCCTTAAGTATTAATTGGTGGCAAAAAAGGAAAACCCGATGACCGCAGCCTTGCATACATTTCAGAAAAGCGCCGATCCCGCCATGCGTTTGGGAAGCGTCGAAGTTCGTCTCGCCAATTCGATTGAGGATATCGAAGCCGCGCAAAGGCTCCGCTACAAAATATTTTATGAAGAGATGGGCGCCAAGGCGACCCCTGAAATGCAGGCGCTTCGGCTCGATTTCGACAAACACGACGAGGTCTGCGATCACCTTTTGTTGATCGACCACGCGCGCGATGACGGGGATGCCGTTATCGGCACCTACCGCCTGATTCGCCGCGAGGCCGCCGAGAAGTGCGGCGGTTTTTATTCAAGCGCGGAATACGATATTTCGCGGCTTCAGGCATATCCGGGGGAAATCCTCGAACTCGGGCGCTCATGCATCGACCCCGATTACCGGACGGGGGCTGTTATGCAGCTTCTGTGGCGCGGGCTTAGCGTCTATCTCGCTCGCCACAACGTCGCGCTCATGTTCGGTTGCGCGAGCCTGCCCGGTACGGACCCGCAGGAGCATAAAGTGCCGTTGTCATATCTTTACCATCATCACCTCGCGCCGCCCGCCTTGCGCACCAAGGCCTTGCCCGAGCGTTACATCGATATGAAGATGCTTCCGCGCGAGGCTTTCGATCCCAACACGGTTTTCGAAGAACTTCGCCTTGACCCGCGCGGCGGCAACAACAGTCTGCCGCCTCTTATCAAGGGCTATATGCGCGTCGGCGGTTTTGTCGGCGACGGCGCGGTGATCGACGACCAGTTCAACACGACGGACGTTTGCATTATCGTTAAGACGGACCTGATGACTCGCAGATACAAAAAGCACTATAATTTAAGCGAGGATAACGGAATCGTTCTGCCCTAACCGGCTTTTTTTGCTATAAAGCGCCTATGACGAACCTCGACGATATTTTCTCAAACGCCAAGGGCGCTGTGAAGGCGGCGATATTCTTCCTTCTGCTCGGCGCGCTGATTCCTGCCGCGCTTCTGTTTAAACGCATGGATCCCGCCCATCCCTTCAGGATTCCGCGCATATTCCACAGGTGCCTGTTACGCTTGCTGGGAATTCGCGTGCGCGTGCGCGGCAAGCCGTCGTCCGCGTCGCCCGTGCTGTTCGTGTCGAACCACGTCTCATATCTGGACATTCCCGCGATAGGCGCTGTTTTGCCTGCGGCTTTTGTCGCAAAAGCCGAGGTATCGGACTGGCCGCTGTTCGGTTTTCTCGCAAGGGTACAGAACACCGTTTTTGTCGAACGCCGCGTTACGCGCGCGGCAGTTCAGCGCGAACAGCTGCGCGATAGTCTTGCGCATGGACGGAACCTGATCCTTTTTCCCGAAGGCACCTCGTCCGTCGGATTGTCCGTTTTGCCTTTTAAAAGCAGTCTTTTTAGCATTGTCGAGGATTTGTTAGGCGACAAGGAAATCGTCGTGCAGCCCCTTTCGGTGACATGCGTCGAAAGCGGCGGTCTTCCGATGTTGCTCGAGGACCGCTCACGCTATGCGTGGTACGGCGACATGACGTTGGCGCCGCATCTATGGGAAATCTTCAAAGGCGACGGCTTCACGGTCGAGCTTGCCTTTCACGACCCCCTGACGACGGCAGATTACCCGAGCCGCAAGGACCTCGCCGCCGCATGTCATAAAGCCGTTTTTGAAGGCGTTCGAAAAGCGCTTGGCTCGGGCAGGTATAGCAATTCTCTATAAAATGATCTCGCCCCTGCCGGATATTTATTCCTTCTCTCCGAAAACCATATCGCTGTGGCCCGCGCCGCCGATACGGAACATCGGGAAGCAATTTTCGTCGGCATCGATTCGGCAATCGAGCAAAGCTGGCCCCTTCGCGTCGAGCAGCGCGCGCAGCTTGTTTTCGACGTCGCTCGGCGTTTCGCACGAAAAGCCACCCCAGTTAAAGGCTTCCGCCAGCTTGATAAAGCTCGGCTGAGTTTTGCTCGTGCTTGGCGAATAGCGCATGTCGTAGGTCAAGTGGTTCCACTGACGCACCATGCCGAGGCCGTTGTTATTCAAAATCAGCGCCTTGATCGGAAGACTTTCTGCCGCAATCGTCGCCATTTCGGGGCAGGTCATCTGAAATCCGCCATCGCCCGAAATGCTGATCACAAGGGAATCCGGATGCGCCAGTTGCACGCCCATCGCGGCAGGCAATCCGAAGCCCATCGTGCCCAAGCCGCCCGACGAAACGAGATGGTTCGGGCTTTCGATATCGAGATACTGGGCCGCCCACATCTGGTTCTGGCCCACGTCGGTCACGATGTACGCGTTCTTGCCTTTGATAAGTTTGTTAAGCGTCTGCATGACAAACTGCGGCTTGGTGATCGTTTCCGAATTTGCGAACGCAAGGCTGTTTTTGGCGCGCCATTCCATAATCTCAGCCCACCAAGCGCCCAAGTCTTTCGTTTCGCCGCCTGCGCGCAAAGCGTTGCCGAGGGCAATCAATGCCTCACCGCAATCGGCGTTGATGCCAAGGCTGGTCTTAATGGTCTTGCCGATCGCCCGAGGATCGATGTCGATGTGAATGATCTTGGCCTTCGGCGAAAAGCCGTTGAGATTTCCCGTAATGCGGTCGTCAAAACGTGCGCCGACGGCGATAATAAGATCGGCGGTATGCATCGCCATGTTCGATTCGAACGTGCCGTGCAGTCCAAGCAT
Organism: uncultured Rhodospirillaceae bacterium; assembly: GCA_964449155.1. Taxonomy (GTDB): domain Bacteria; phylum Pseudomonadota; class Alphaproteobacteria; order UBA9219; family UBA9219; genus CAIXLI01. The sequence continues at coordinate 7,482 of CAYVBP010000060.1, forward strand.
GCCAAGCCACAACGGATCCGTCGGAGAGAAAGCGCCCAATCCCATCAATGTTGATGTCACGGGAATTTTTGTCTGGGCCGCCAGCTCGCGCAATGCGCGCGACGCCTGTTCGCCCGAACGGATAACGCCGCCGCCCGTATACAGCACAGGCTTTTCCGCCGCGCGGATCATCGCAACGGCCTGAGCGATCTTCTCGTTGAATCCAGGAGCGCTCTTAGCGTTGGCCGGAGCTTTCTTCTCTGCGGCCTTATAAATGCCCGTTGCCAACTGCACATCCTTCGGAATGTCGACCAGCACGGGGCCGGGCTTGCCGCTTTTCGCCAGCGCGAAGGCTTCGTGCAAGACGCCCGGAAGATCGGCGACGTTTTTGACAAGATAGCTGCGTTTCGTGCAAGGCTTGACGATATTGACGATGTCGCTTTCCTGAAACGCGTCCGTGCCGAGAAGCGATGTCAGCACTTGTCCCGTAATGACGACAAGCGGCGCGCAATCGGAATAAGCCGTGTGAATGCCCGTCACGGTATTTGTTGCGCCCGGTCCCGAGGTCACGAAAACGACGCCGGTTTTTCCTGTCGACCGCGCATATCCGTCGGCGGCATGAACGGCGCCCTGTTCGTGCGAAACGAGCGTGTGCTTAATCGTCGATTTCTCGAAAGCTTCGTAAAGGGGCAGGACCGATCCGCCCGGATAGCCGAAAACCTGTTCGACGCCGTTTTCATACAAGGCTTCGACAATCATTTCCGCGCCAGTGATTTTCTTTTCGGCGGCGGGTTCGGTTTTCTGATTTATCTTCGCGTCGGCTTTCATCTTTTCTTTCCCCGTTTTGTACCCTTGAGCAACAAAAAAGGCCCCGAAAGGGCCTACATATGCGCTGGCGGTCACGCGATCCTTTAAGACCGCCCGTCCAGCGCACCTTCTACCAGAACAGTCATAAGTTTCTTCATCGGTTCCTTCACCAAGCCCCCATACTGCATTCTGTGACGTTTACATACTCTTAACAATTGTGTCAACATAATTATTCTTTTCTTTCATATTTATCCAACGAAGAAAAATTTTATTTCGCGCCCTTGCCAATCGTACCGCAGCAATTATAAACGGCTTCCGGAAACACGAAAGACCGCTATGACCAAGAAACTGCATATCAAAAGTTGGGGATGCCAAATGAACGCGTACGACTCTGGCCGTATGGCCGATGTCATGGCGTCTTTTGGCTACGCGGTGTCGGAAAAAGCCGAAGACGCCGATCTGGTCATATTCAACACCTGCCACATCCGCGAAAAAGCGACGCAAAAACTTTTTTCAGAACTGGGACGGCTGCGACCCCTACAGGAAGAAAAAGCCGCAAAAGGCGAACGTATGATCGTCGCCGTCGGCGGCTGCGTCGCGCAGGCGGAAGGCGCTGAAATTCAACGCCGCGCGCCGTATGTCGATATCGTCTTCGGTCCGCAGACATATCACCTGTTGCCTGAAATGGTCGTCCGCGTCTTGCGCGAAAAGGGCGGCGTTTTGAACACCGACTTTCCTCCCGAACCGAAATTCGATTTTCTGCCCGCGCAAAAAAGCGGCGGCGTCAGCGCATTCCTCGCGGTTCAGGAAGGTTGCGACAACTTTTGCACCTATTGCGTCGTTCCCTATACGCGCGGCGCGGAATATTCCCGCCCGGTCGAGGCGATTATCGACGAAGCCGAAACCCTTGTCGCGCGCGGCGCGCGCGAAATCACGCTTTTGGGCCAAAACGTCAATGCCTATCACGGCGCGGACAGTTCCGGCGAAACGTGGTCTCTCGCGCGGCTTCTTTATCGCCTAGCGGAAATGCCGCAACTTTTGCGCCTGCGCACGATGACGTCGCATCCGCGCGACATGGACGACACGTTGATCGAGGCCTACGGAAACTTGCCCAAGCTGATGCCGTATCTGCATCTGCCCGTACAGAACGGCGCGGATCCCATTCTTGCCGCAATGAACCGCAAGCACACCGCCGACGATTACCGCCGCCTGATCGACAAACTGCGCAAAGCAAGGATGGACTTGGCGTTGTCCTCCGATTTCATCGTCGGCTTTCCGGGCGAAACCAACGTCGATTTTGCGGCGACGATGCGGCTTGTGCGCGACATCGGCTTTGCGCAAGCATATTCGTTTAAATACAGCCGCCGTCCCGGCACGCCTGCGGCCGCGATGAAAAATCAGGTTCCCGAAAACGTCAAAGACGAACGCCTGCAAGAATTACAAACCCTTTTGCGCGCCCAGCAGCTGGCCTTCAACGAAAGCTTCATTGGAAAAACGGTGTCGGTTCTATTCGACAACTACATCGGACGCCAGAAACAGATGTTCGGCCGCACAGCCTACATGCAACCCACCTACATCCCCGCCACCCCCGCCCTCCGCGAAAGATGCGACGGCCAAGAGATCGATGTAAAAATCACTGACGCTCTCCTGAATAATCTAAAGGGAAAAGAAACCTAATACCAATCCCGGATCGCAGTGAATCGAAAGGGC
>CAYVBP010000061.1:0-9714 GCA_964449155.1 uncultured Rhodospirillaceae bacterium
AGCATCTCGTTTACACCGAGGAGGCCGGGGGTTCGAACCCCTCACCGCCCACCATTCTTGCAGGGGCATATATAAGGCAGACGCTTGCCGACAGACGGGTTCATGGCTATCCTTCTGGGGCTTGAGAACTTTTTATCAAACTGCCCCGAAGATGGGGCACACTCGTCTTGAAGCGAAGGGGACACAATAAAAATGCCCAAGCCGCCGTTGCTAGCTTTGCACAGCTTTTTCAGGCATTTTTATTGTGTCCCCCGTGTCTCGGAAAATATGCGCAACCACGATTTTCTTAAAGCGATCTCTCTTGTGGCCTTGGCCGTATTTTTGGCCGGATGCTCTAGCGTCGCTCAGGGCGTTACGGAGGCTGTTCTTGAGCATCATGACAAGAAGGAAGATACGCGTCGTTGTGAGATTGAGGGCAAGGCATTTGATGGCGTTCGCGCCAGCTTGGATGCGCAGATCCCGGGCGCGGAAAAAGCTGCGAAAATTCTTATGGTGCATGGAATAAGCAGCCATTTTCCGGGATATTCCAATCGCTTTAAAAAGAAGTTGCTAGATAAACTGGGGCTGACTGTTTCGGACGCGCAGATTAAAACCATCAGCCTGCAAACGGAAAGCATCCGGTGGAAGAAAGACGATATGCGCACGCTCGGCACGTTGCGCGTCACGCGCCACATGAACGAGGACCGGACAAAGCAACTGATTTTTTATGAATTAACTTGGTCGCCGATTGTTGAGGCCCAAAAACGTGAGATTCAAAAGGACTCGAGCAACGACGAAGGCCTTGCGCGCGCCGATTTTAACAGGTCATTGAAAGCGTTTCTTAACGAGACTGTTCCTGATTTATTGATCTACAACGGAAACGGCTATCGAAAAATTACGGAATCGGTGGCTCAGTCTGTTTGCTGGATGCTTGCGGATACTTGGCACAGTCTCCCGAAAAGCGGCGCGCATATTTGCGCGAAATGGCCACAGTCGAATTTTAGAAACCTTGCGCAAGACGATCATTTTTTTGTGACGCATAGTTTAGGAAGCCGAATAACGGTGGATACCATTCAAAATTTTGCATCCCCGACGCTAAATGAAAAAGGGGCGTCCATTGCCGAAAGAGTTCGGGATACTGTTAGAAATAAAGAATTTACGGTTTTTATGCTTGCTAACCAGTTGCCTCTTTTGCAAATGGGGCGCGATGCGCCCGAAATTTCGGGTCAGATGGATAGCTTTTGCATCCCCGGCGGCAAGGGATACGGGCGGCGCGTGATGAATAAAATGAACATTGTCGCTTTTAGCGATCCGAACGATATTTTGTCGTATCCCGTTCCAAGAGACTTTGCCAAAAATCAGTTAGACAGTCGTATTTGCCCGTCTGTCGCTAATGTCAGTTTGAATATTGCCGAGCAAAAGGGCGTATTTGATGCGGTGTCGTTTGCCAATCCGCTGTCTGCGCATAGGGGGTACTTAGAGGATGATCGCGTGATAGAAACGATTGCAAACGGCGTTCATCGGGGGGATGGGCCCGTTGTTATATCAGGCAGATGCCGTTGGTTGGAGATTGTCGATTATTAGGGCGAAATTCCTCGACAGAGGCATTACTTCTGCTATAAAGGCCCGCCGGAAAGCGGGTGATACCGATCCTGAATCAGAGTGAATCAAGAAACACGGGGGACATAATAAAAATGCCAGATAAGACGGTGCGAAACTGGCAACGTCGGCTTATGCATTTTTGTTGAGTCCCCTCGCTTCACTCCGATCTTGGATCTGTGTAGGATTAAATAGCAGATGCGGAATTCTGTACATTTCCGCTTGCCGTGAGGCTAAAAAGCTGTTTATTTCCAACGTACGGAGACGTGGCCGAGTGGCTGAAGGCGGCGGTTTGCTAAACCGCTATACGTTTGAAAAGATGTATCGAGGGTTCGAATCCCTCCGTCTCCGCCAAATCAAAGACTTAGACCGTGTGTCGGTCTTTCAAATCACCCCAGAAATTGCCTATATAAACAGCCCGTGGTGCACTGGTGGTGCAATTGCTGGCAAAAAAACACAACAAAGGAATCCGGAAGGCGGCAAATGATGCCTGAGAAACAAGCCATTATGAGCGATTATTGCACTAAAAATGCACCAAGCCATATCGCAATCGCATAACATACTGAAAAGAATCACATAAAACACCGCAGTTTAGCGGTCTAAAAGTCTTTTGTTGTGAATCGTTGCCTTTTGTTGTAGCCTTTTCTTGATCGAGGCAGGGGGAGGCAATGGCAACCATCGAAAAGCGAACGTCCGCGACCGGGAAAATCAACTATCGCGCTCTTGTCCGCCGCAAAGGATTCGCATCCGAATCCGCGACGTTTGCTTGCCTGACCGATGCCAAAGACTGGGCGGGGCGAACCGAAGCTGCGATGAAAGAGCGGCGGCATTTCAAAACCAACGAAGCCAAAAAGCACTCAGTCGCCGACATGATCGACCGCTATCTTCAAAAGGTCGAAAAGGACAACCCCAAACGCATTAAAGACGTTAAGCCGATGCTCGAATGGTGGAAGGATGAACTAGGCTATTGTCTCCTTTCCGATCTAACCAAGGCCGCGATAACTGAAAAAATTGAGAAGCTGGCAAAACGGAAAAGAAAGTTTTCGGATGGCGCAGAGCGCCCCTTAAGCCCTGCGCGGGTGAATCGTCATATCGCAGCGTTATCTCATGCGTGCACTATCGCAACGAATGAATGGGAATGGCTTGAACACCACCCTCTCGCCAAGATTAAAAAGATGCGCGAACCGCGCGGGCGCGTCCGTTTTCTTGATGATGACGAACGCAAGCGTCTTCTTGATGCGTGCCGGGAGTCTCGTTGTTCAATCCTTTATGTCGTTGTCGTTCTTGCCTTGTCGACCGGCGCAAGGTTTTCCGAAATTATGACGCTTGAATGGAAGGATGTTGATTTCGCTCGCAAGGCAATCACTTTGCAGGAAACAAAGAACGGCGAGCGCCGTGTTCTTCCCCTTGCGGGGCACGCTTTGGAATTGATGGTCGCCCACGGAAAAATTAGACGATTGGATTCGCCGCTAGTTTTCCCGGCGCGTAACGACCCAAAAACGCCTTATAAAATTCAGACCGCTTGGGATAACGCAATCGAGAAAGCTCAAATCGAGGATTTCCATTTTCACGACCTGCGACATTCTGCGGCAAGCTACTTAGCAATGAACGGCGCAAGCCTTGCCGAAATTGCGGAAGTATTAGGCCACAAAACGCTGCAAATGGTGCGGCGATACGCGCACCTTTCCGAAGCACATACGGCGGGTGTTGTTTCGAGCATGAACGAAAGGATTTTCGGGAATGGGTAAAAGCATGCAAGCGCAAATCGAAGACGTGATGCGAGAGCTTCCGCTATTGCCGGGAAAGGAATGCAAGGTTTCGGAATACGCATATCGGCTTTCGATTGCAGAAGATGCGCTGGATTTTGAAGCGCCAAGAATAAAGAACCCTCAAAGACAGCTTAAAAAAATCAGGGACAATGCGATTGGCCTATATAAAGACTATAAAGCCCTGCCGCGAGAACTTCGTGGGCTTTTTTCCTTGGACGCTGTTGACGGGCTAAAAAAATTTATTGTCGGGTCAAATAATGCTGAGAATTTGCATGGCGGAAGGCGGAGGGGAAATAAAAGCAAGCCCGTTTCGGAGTATTTAACAAGCGAAGCAAAAAAAGCGTTTCGAAATTTAACGGGAAAGAGGGCAACGGTTACAGGTGAGCAAGACCGTAGTCGAGACAGTGACTTTGTTGTTTTTTCAAAAAAGATATTCGCCATTTTTTACGGTTCGGTTCCAAATCGGCCCACTTATTACGCCAAAAAAGTGAAATAGGCGAAGAACGGCACTGAAACGCGTGCCATTGACTTCTTATCTTTCAAATCTTGAATCGTTTTTACTCCTTTTTGCAAACGGCAACTTTGAGCCGTTTTTTACAAATCGGAGGAAACGCAAATGAGTCTCCCAAATCTGTTAACCGTTTCGCATTTTACGCAGCGCTACCCGGCCTTCCCGCCCGGGGGCTTGCGCTACTGGATTTTTAACGCCGAGAAGAACGGGTTGGCACCCGCACTTCGTCGCGTCGGGCGAAAAGTCTTGATCGACGAGGCCGCCTTTTTTGATTGGATCGAGAAGCAAAACGCGCAACGGGTCTCAAAATGAGTGAAGCCCGCGAGAGAGCGCGGGCTTCGGGAAAAGCAGCGTTGGGCGCGATTTCCGAAGACGATAATACGCCGATAGTTGATTTAGGTCAAGACTTGCTCAATCGCGGCTTTGCGATAATCCCGCTTCACGGTGTGACCGCTTCGGGCGGATGCACTTGCGGGAATCCGAATTGCACAAGCGTCGGCAAACACCCCGCGACTTTGCACGGGATAAAAGACGCGACAAAAACGGCTGAAGGTTACAAGGCTCTTTGCAAAGGGCGACGGAATCTTAATGTCGGAATCGTGACGAGTGATGATTTTTTTGTCACCGACATTGATGGTCTTGTCGGAGAAGAAGCACTCGCAAAAGCGTGCCCGAATCTTCCAAAAACGCTGACGTGCAAAACGGGGCGCGGTCGGCATTTGTTTTTTCGTCGTCCGAAAGGTGTGCGCATAAAATCGCATCCCGTCTTGCCGAAGGTTGATTGCAAAGCTGACGGAGGTTGTGTCGTCGGCGCAGGGTCAAGGCACGCATCTGGAAATTTGTATTCGTGGGTCGATCCGAACGCTCCGATAGCGGACGCACCGGAGGAACTTTTAGCACTTGTTTGTGATCCCCCGCGCGACCTTTCAAAGAAACCGACCAAGGCCGAAAACACAAACCGAAGCTTTGCCCCACATCGGGCACCGGCTACCGCCGCCCTAATGTCTTCGGAAGGCGGTCGAAACCAGACAATTTTTGACTCCGCCTGTCAGCTTCGGCGTGAGGGAAGAACGGAAGAAGAAATCTTCGCGATCCTTCGCCTTCGGGCCGAGCCTGATTTTCCGGAAGACGAAATTCGCCGAACGATAAAATCGGCGATAAAGACAGTGGATAAGGAAATTAAAACCGGAGCGTCACATGCGGCAATCGTCGTGCGCGGCGATGCCATAACGCCCAAAGCTATAGATTTTCTTTGGGACGGATTCTTTGCAAAAGGCAAGGTTCACGTTTTTGCAGGTGTCGGGGGGGAAGGAAAATCGACGGCAGCTTTCAGTTTTGCCGCGACAATCACAACGGGCGGACGATGGCCGGATGGGAGAATATGCAAGCCGGGGAACGTCATGATCTGGTCTGGCGAGGATCAAGACGATGACACTATCTTGCCGCGATTTATTGGAGCTGGTGGGGACACGAAGAAAGTCTTTATCGTGAAAGGAGTCGGGGCTGGTGAGGAAGAACGAGCGTTTGACCCCTCTATCGACCTCCCCACGCTTCGGCCCCTTATCGAAGAGCACAACATAGTTTTTCTAATCATTGACCCCTTGGTTTCCGCAATTGCGGGGGATTCGCACAAGAATGCGGAGACGCGCAGGGGGCTTCAGCCATTGGTTGATCTAGGTCGTGATTTCGGGGTTTGCATCTTTGGGATTTCGCATTTCTCGAAGAACACCCAAGGCAACCGACCCCTCGAACGCATCACGGGGAGCCTCGCAGTCGGCGCCGCTTGCCGCGTCGCCTTCGCCTGTGCTCGCGATGCCGAAACAGGGGAACGAATCTTTTGCCGCGTCAAAAGCAACATTGGCCCTGATGGTGGTGGGTTTCGTTTTTCCTTGGAGCAAGTGGAAATCGAGGGCGGGATTTCGGCGCAAAGGGTGGTGTGGGGATCTCCTATCGAAGGTTCCGCGACGAAGATTCTTGATGAGGCGGAAACGGGGAAGAAGCCTTCTGCTGAGGATTTTCTCCGAGAGGCTTTAGCGGGAGGCGCGGTTTCGTCGGCAGATTTGCAGGAGCGAGCGCGGGAGGTCGGAATCGGCTGGCGGTCGGTTGAGACGGCAAAGAAGCGGTTAGGGATTGTCGTGCGGAGGTCTGGCTACGGCAAAGGGGGAAGGTGGTTTTGGTCTATGCCCGAGGTTGCCGATGACTTTTTGACGGACGAGGAAAAAAACGAAATGCGGGCATGGGCGGCGAAATGACCGGCATAGACCGCAAAACAACAAAGACCGCACACACACGTTTTTGCGGTCTTTATATAATAATAAAATACATAAAAACAAAAAGAGAGTGTGTGTCAAAGACCGCAAAAGTCTGTGTGTGCGGTCTATGGAATCTTGCGGTCTATGGCATGCCCTTACTGCCTACCGCCTTCCCGAAATCCACCTACCACCGATCCGCCCGCCCGCGAACGACGGCGAAGCCTCTGCGGGTGCGCGGGGCGGCGGATGTAACTAGCTGGTAATTAACAAAGGAGGGAACAGAATGAACCGACTACCACAAAGCGCTTTTCAACAAGAAACACCTACCGAGGCCGCGCAACGCGCGCGCGACGAACGCATATTCGCGATGGTAGAAGAATTCCGACAAGACTGCCGCGATAAAAAGCTAATCATCTATCCCGGCAGTTTTGTTGACGAAGAAACAGCCGCAATACTCCTCAGCAAGTCCCTTAGGACGGTGCAAGACTGGCGCTATGCCGGAATAGGCCCGACTCCTCATCGTCTCGGCCCGGGTAGAAAGAAATGGGGTTACACGCTCCGAAACCTTGCGATATTTGTCGAAGACCGACGAAAAGATTTTTCCGTGTAACTCCGTATGGCTCCGTGAACCGCTCTTCACAAAGCAAAGAGATTCAGTTCTAATCGTGCGGTATGTAACACCTATTGAAAGGCCCATAAATGATTCCGATCTCCTCAGGCGTTCGCCTTTTTGGCGAAATGTGCAATAGCGTAATAACACCCAAAATATACGGCGGCATCTCCCCCCGTGGTTTTGTTGACTTGAACCCTCCTGCTTTCCAGCCACAGGTTAGAGATTATGCGGATCACTATACAAACGGCGACAATCTTATCCCGCAAAACATCACCGCTTCGTTATTCGCATCGTCGAATTCCACCAACTTTACGCCCCGTTTACTTGAAAGCGGGAATCGCATTCCGATAGGCCAAAACTTTGCACTGTGCACGATGAACGCCGTCGGCAAAGCTGACACGATTCAAAGCTTTGTTCCTGTTTCGCGGATGTCCTTCACGGGCGCGTCGTCGGAGTTGAACCAAGCATGCGGCATTGTCGTTACAACAAAAGAAGCCGTTCGGGTCTTCTCGCCAACGGTATCAGCGATGCTTGGCAGCAGCGCCTTGAAAACCGTTCTAACCGCTGTCGATCGGGCTGTAAGAGATATTCTGATAACGAGCTCGACGCCGACCTTCACGGTTGCCGGGTCAACTCCGCCGGATATTCTTGGCGGCTTTGAAAACATTTTTAACAGTGCTTGTAAGGGCAGTGGATCATACCTCATCATCGCATCGCCGTCCGCATGTAACTTTCTATCGACGCAACCCTTGCAAGCCCTTGTCGGGCTTGGGCCTTCGGGTGGTGAAGCCTTTGGTATTCCCGTGGTCGTCAGCGATCTAATCGACGACGGCACGCTGGTTCTGGTCGATGCCAACCGATGCTGCGGTGATGTCCGGGAACTCCGGCTCGACATTGCCGAAGCCACCTCGCTACGCATGACCGATGATCCTAGTGGACCGGCGGAGCTTGTCAGCCTTTTCCAAACCGATTCTGTCGCATTGAAGGCGACAACGGTTTTCTCTTTTTCCGTCCTCGATGAATCTGCGGTCGCTGTTCTGGGCGGTCTCGATGGGAGTTCTCGCTAATGATCCTTGATCCTGACGACACGACGATACCCCCGCCTTCCGATGACGAAATCGACGAGGCGAACGAGTTTTTGCGCTTACTCAAAACCCGGCTTGAACGAGATTTAATGGGGGAAGAAGATGCGCGTTAAGGCCGAAACTTTAGCTATCGCGACAACGGCGGTTGAACTCCTCTCGGAAATTGTTCCTCAAACCATCCGAGAACGGACACGAAAAGTTCTGCCCTTTCTTTCCAAAGCGTCCAATCCGTTTGGACAGCTTCTCAATACGTTGACCTCGCACGTTATCGTTGCATGCGCCCGATGCGCTGCGCACGCAGACAAGATCGAAGGGCTGGAGGAAAGGATCAAACTTCTTGAACATAAACTCAATGAGGAGGGCGACGTATGACGGACGATCAACAACCTCTTTCCTCGGAAGATGAACTTTTTCTCAAGTCCATACTTGGACACAAAACGCCAAAGGTCGCTTTGGCAGCGGCTTGCCTATCCGCGCGTCGTGAATTGATAGCACAACGTCTGCGGGCAGATGGCTTTGAAGCTCGCCTTGCCGCCCTTGAGGCCGACAAGGCGCTCAAACGGCCTAGGGCACGGCGATGACACAGGGGGGGGTATGAGATGAAAAACACCATCGCGATCCTAGAACGCGCCCCCAGCCGGATTCTTGCGACTGCACGCTTTTTTCGTAAATGAGGATGAATAGAATGAGCAAAAACAACCCAAAAACACCTGAAACGACAGTTCCTAAAGGTTATCCGCCACCGCCAAACGGTCTACCATTGGCACAGGTTGCCCTCTGGCGGGACACCGTAACAAGTTTTCCGGCTGATTTTTTTCGAACTTCCGATTTTCCGCTTTTGATTGAACTTGTTCGGGCGATCACGACGGCAAACATGCTTTCTTCAAGGATTGAGGAAGCACGGGGCGACGCCGCCGAGCTAAAAGCTCTTTTGTCCTTGCGGGATACCGAGTCCCGCCGCGCGGCTTCGTTATCGAAGGCTTTAAGGGCATGTCCGTCGGCGAGATATGACAGGCAACAGGTCGGGACTTCGTGCCGAAAAAGCAAGACGCCTTGGCGCTCGAACCCGTTTGACGAGTTTTTAAGGACAGATGCGGATACCGAATCCGGCGACGATTAAGAAATTCGGGGCTGGCGCTTTTGTCCCTCCTTGGCCCGCCGCCTCGTTTACCGCCCGCGTCTGGGCATAAGAGAGCCCGCCGTCGCGAGGCGCCCGGCGGACTTTTTCATGCCCAAGATTAACCCTCTTTTGCTGATTGCCCTTTGGAAACAACGGGGCGTTTTTCTGTTCGTCTTCCATTCTCCTGAAACTATTAACTGAAATGTACTTTCCGGCAAAAAACTCATAGTATGGTCTCAGGCATTTAAGAGGATACGCAATGAGTTCTAAAGCTCAAACAGGGAAAGCGAAGGTTTCCAACTTGAATAAACGCTTTTATCAGGCGATGGCCGTTATCGGCGCACCGGCGATACCTGTTGTATATGGCTTCGCCTTGCTTAAAAACTGGATCAATCGTCGGGAGATTCAGGCGGCTAAGGAACGGTTTGCGGCCCTTGATGCTGCCGAAAATTCTCCGGAAGCCAGAGCGGCAGAAATGGCTCAGGTAAGGGAAGAACAAAAACTTGGAAAGAAAATCGACATTTCTATGTCGAGGATGAAGGAATTGACGGCATTTCTTACCGATCAGGACAAAGCCCCCTCGAACCACGGGGACGTGCACAAAGGCGCAAGCAAAGTCGAAACACTCGAAGCCAAGTAAAATTACCTATCAATCACTAGTCCCCTAGGCGAAGCTTCTTGCTTATTTTCTGTTTTGTACCGTCACATATCGCATGGATCGCCTTTATAGTTCCCGGCCTTTGGGGGCCGCTATTGCAGCGGTAAGTTCCTGTGGTAACGCTGTCT
>CAYVBP010000062.1:0-9261 GCA_964449155.1 uncultured Rhodospirillaceae bacterium
TTTGGGCCGGTGACGCGCGAGCTTCGCAGCTTGGGCTTTATGAAGATTATCTCCCTCGCTGAGGAGGTTTTGTAAATGGCAACGAAGATGAAGATTAAGTCTAAGGACAAGGTGATTGTTCTTGCGGGAAAAGACAAGGGTAAGACCGGCGACGTGATGGCGGTTTATCCCAAGGAAAATCGCGTTAAGATTTCCGGCGTGAATATGATTGCGCGCCACACGAAGCCCTCGCAGGCTAATCCGCAGGGCGGCATCGTGCGCAAGGAAGCGCCGATTCATGCGTCGAATGTCGCGCTGGTCGATCCGAAGTCGAATAAGGCGACACGCGCCGGGTTTAAGGTCGTCAAGGGCGAAAAGACCCGCATTGCGCGCAAGTCGGGCGAAGAAGTTTAAGGGGATAGACAATGGTCGCAGCGAAAAAAGATAAATACGTTCCGCGTCTGCAAAAGCTGTATCAGGAGCAGATTAGGGCCGAGCTTATCAAGAAGTTTGGGTACAAGAACGGCATGCAAACGCCCAAGCTTGACAAGATTGTCATTAACATGGGCGTCGGCGAAGCCGTCAACGACAGCAAGAAGACAAAGAATGCGGCGGAAGAGCTTGCGCTGATTTCGGGGCAGAAGCCCGTCATCACCAAGTCGCGCAAAGCTATCGCGACCTTTAAGCTGCGCGGCGGGTTGGGCATTGGCTGCAAGGTCACCTTGCGTCGCGAGAGAATGTACGAATTTCTCGATCGCTTGATTACGATTGCGTTGCCGCGCGTTCGCGACTTCCGCGGCGTTTCGGCCAAGAGCTTTGACGGCAATGGCAACTATGCCTTGGGCCTTAAGGAACAGATCGTGTTCCCCGAAATCGAGTTCGACAAAATCGACGAAATCCGCGGCATGGACATCGTGATTTGCACGACAGCGAAAACTGACGACGAAGCGCGCGAACTGCTTCGCGCCTTCAACATGCCCTTTCAGGGATAAGGAGAAAACGTATGGCTAAAAAATGCATGATCGAAAAAGAAGGCAAGCGCAAGCGTATGGCGAAACAGTTCGCCAAACGTCGCGCGGCCCTCAAAGCCACGATCAAGGACAAAGATACGCCGATGGAAGAGCGCTTCGAAGCCGTTATGAGGCTTGCGGCGCTTCCCCGGAATAGTGCAAAGATTCGCCAGCGTAACCGCTGCGAGTTGACGGGGCGTCCGCGCGGCAATTATCGCAAATTCAAGCTTAGCCGCATCAAGTTCCGCGAATTGGCCTCGGCTGGCCAAATTCCGGGCGTGACGAAGGCAAGCTGGTAAGGGAGGAAAGGCGCATGGCTGTTGTTACCGATACGCTTGGAGATATGTTGACCCGCATCCGCAATGGGCAGATGGGGCAGTTGGCGGTTGTGGGCTGTCCTGCGAGCAAGCATCGCAGGCACGTTCTCGAAGCGCTGGTTCGCGAAGGGTACATTCGTGGCTTTACGGAAGTAAAGAAGGGGACGGCTCAGGCTCAGTTCGAAATCGAACTGAAGTACCATGAAGGCTCGCCCGCGATCCGCAAGATCGAGCGCGTGTCGACTCCGGGACGCCGTGTTTATGCCGGCATCAAGGACTTGGGTCGCGTGTTTAACGGTCTCGGAATTTCGATTCTTTCGACGCCGCACGGCGTGCTTTCGGATAACGAAGCGCGCGCGCAGCACGTCGGCGGCGAAGTTCTGTGCCGCGTGTTCTAATTGACTTGTTGAACTGATTATTTGAGGGTTATGAAATGTCCCGCGTTGGCAAATATCCCGTGATCCTGCCGCAAGGCGTTACGGCGGAAATTAAGGACGGCTCCGTTGCCGTCAAAGGAAAGCTGGGGAGCCTTAGCCTTCCCGTCCCCAATGGGGTCGGCGTCAAGGTCGAGGGCGGCCATGTTGTCGTTTCCAAGCTAAACGACGCACAGCGTACGCGCGTTTTGTGGGGAACGATCCGCAACAACATCAACAATATGGTCAAGGGCGTATCCGAAGGCTTTAAAGTCGTTCTTGAAATCGAGGGCGTCGGTTTTAAGGCGGCTGTGCAGGGCAAGGATCTTGTGTTGCAACTCGGCTTTAGTCATGAAGTCAAATTCACGCCGCCGACTGGCGTTACGATCAAGGCCGATAAGCCGACGCAGTTGACGATTTCCGGCTCGGACAAGCAGCAGGTTGGACAGGTTGCGGCGGAAATTCGCGGTTTCAGGAAGCCAGAACCCTATAAGGGCAAGGGCATCAAGTACGCGGGCGAAAGAATCCGTCGCAAAGAAGGGAAGAAGAAGTAATCATGTTGACACCTAAAAATCTTCATGTGCGTCGCGCGCAGCGCACGCGTTATAACATTGCGAAGAATGCGCACGGGCGTTTGCGCCTGTCGGTTTATCGTTCCGGGAAGAACATTTCCGTTCAAATTATCGACGACAAGGCCGGGAAGACCCTCGTTTCGGCGTCGACGTTGGAAGCGGATCTGAAAAAGAAACTGAAAACGGGCGCTGACAAAACGGCGGCCAAGGCCGTCGGCCAGTTGGTCGCGGAACGCGCCATCAAGCAGGGAATCAAGGAAGTCGTTTTCGACCGTGGCGGCTATCTGTATCACGGACGCGTCAAGGAATTGGCGGAGGCCGCGCGCGAAGCGGGGTTGTCCTTCTAACGGAATTTTTAAACAGAGGAAAATATGGCGAAGCCCGAAAAATCCAGGAAGAGCGAAGACAAAGACGAACGCGAAGGTTCTGAGCTGATCGAGAAACTCGTCGGCATCAACCGCGTGACCAAGGTCGTCAAGGGCGGTAAGAGCTTTAAGATGGCCGCGATGGTCGTGATCGGCGACGGCAAAGGCCGCGTCGGCTACGGCACGGGCAAGGCGCGCGAAGTTCCGGAAGCGATTTCGAAGGCGACAAACGCCGCCAAGCGTAACATGAAGCGCATTCCGCTTCGCGAAGGTCGCACGTTGCACCACGATGTGCGCGGTCGTTTCGGCGCGGGCAAGGTCGTTCTTCGCACGGCGCCTGCCGGTACGGGCATCATCGCGGGCGGTCCGATGCGCGCTTTGTTTGAAGCCTTAGGCATTCAGGATGTCGTCGCGAAGTCGGTCGGATCGAACAATCCGCACAACATGATTAAGGCGACGTTTGCCGCGCTTGAGCAAGTCGCCAGCCCGCGCTCGGTCGCCGTGCGTCGCGGCAAGAAGGTCAGCGAAATTCTCGGCAAGAAACAGGCCGAGGAGTTGGTTGGCAAGGAATAAGGTTGGGACAAACGGGGATCCGAAATGGCAACGAAGGCGAAAGAAAAGAAGGCGTCCGCAACCAAGTCTTTGGTTGTGACGCAGGTTAGCGGCACCTCCGGCAACGGTCCGAAGATGAAGGAAACGCTGCTCGGCCTCGGCCTTGGCAAAATTCGCGCAACCCGCGAAGTTCAAGATACCCCAGCGATCCGCGGCATGTTGGCGCGCGTTCGTCATCTGGTAAAAGTGGAAGAGAAGTGACTTTTTTCTTGGGCTTGCGAAGCAAGCCCTTAGAAAAAATTTATTCCCGTGAAGGCGGGGATCTAAGAAAAAAAAGGAAGAATATGATGAAACTTAACGATCTTCGTGACAATCCAGGCGCTCGCAAGAAGCCTATCACCGTCGGACGCGGGATTGGCTCTGGCAAGGGGAAAACTTGCGGTCGCGGCGTCAAGGGCCAGAAGGCGCGCACCGGCGTGTCGATTAAGGGTTTCGAAGGCGGTCAAATGCCTCTGAGCCGCCGCTTGCCTAAGCGCGGGTTTAAGAACATTTTCGCCAAGGATTATTCGGAAGTTACGCTGGGTCGTCTTCAGAAGGCGATTGAGGCTGGACGCATCGATGCGAAGAAGCCGATTACGTCTGAAAGCCTAATCGAAGCGGGCGTTGCGGCGAAGGCTTGCGACGGCGTCCGTCTTATCGGCGGCGGGGAGTTTAAGGTGAAGGTTGACCTGACGGTTGCGGGCGCTTCGAAGGGCGCGGTCGCGGCTGTTGAAAAGGCGGGCGGAAAGATTACGCTGACGGCTAAGGCTAAGGAAAAAAAGGCGGCCTGATACCAATCCCGGATCGCAGTGAATCGAAAGGGCGCGGGGGACACAATAAAAATGCCGGAAAAGGCGGTATGGAACGGGTAACGGCGGTTCAGGCATTTTTATTGTGTCCCCTTTGCTTCATTTTGATCCGGGATTGGTATGAGAAGTTTTAAAGCGCTTTGAAGCGGGCTGTCATGAAAAAGGTGTCAATTTATCTATGGACGCTGAAAGCCGTCTTAGCCGTGTGGCGGCGGACGTTAACAGGGGAAAATGTCAGGAGTTGTGGTTTAAGATACGGCGACTGACAATAGTGGAGTTGGATAAAGATGCCCCGCCAAAAGTGGGGCGTTTTTTATGTGTGTTACTTCGGGTTTTCGATTTCGATGCCTTTGCTTTTTAGAAGCTTGTAGGCATCTTGGTACCATTCGCTTCCGGGGAAGTTGAAGCCTAATACTGCGGCGTTTTTCTTGGCTTCGGGCAACATGCCCAGCGCCGTGTAACATTCGACAAGGCGTTCCAGCGCCTCCGGAACGTGGCTGGTCGTTTGATATTTGTCGACGACGGTTTTGAAACGGTTGATGGCGGCAATGTACATATGTTGCTTGACGTAAAATCGGCCGATCTCCATTTCCGCTCCCGATAGATGGTCGTTGATCAGCGCCATTTTCAAGGTCGCGTCCTTCGCGTATTCGGTATCGGGGAAACGCGAGACAATGTCCTGAAATCCCTTTAATGCTTCCTTTGCCGATGTCTGGTCGCGTCGCACGTCCGAGATGCGCTCGTAATTGCATAGCGCGCGCATGTAATAGGCATACGAGATGCCGGGGTTGCCCGGATGCAGCTCGATAAACTGATCGAGGGTTTTGATGGCCTCGTCGTAATCCATGTTCTGGTGATACGCATACGCTTCCATCAATTGCGCGCGCGCGGCCCATTGCGAATAGGGATGTTGGCGGTCAACTTCCGCGAAAGCTTTTGCCGCTTCCTTATATTCTCCGCGATCGAGCGCGTCCGCGCCGCGCGTGTAAAGCACGTCGACGGATTCGTCCGCCGCTTCGTCAGGAGCCTTGATGTTTCCCGCACAGGCCGACAGGACCGCGATCAGGGTCAGGGAATACAGGACTTTCGATAGAAGAGATGTCGAGCGCATGGAAAAACGACCGGAATGTTGACTCAACCTTTATAGCGGATTTTCCACGCCCTAAACAATACCGTTAATGTCGGTCCGACGTTTGCCGTCAGGAATCGCAGGAATCAGGCTGCACAAAGGGCTGTTTCGGCGATGGTGACGACGCGCCATGCTTCGGGTTTTGAGAACAGGGCATGCAAAAGCTTGTTGTTCAGCGCGTGCCCTGTGCAGTGTCCTTCGAATCGACCGCGAATGCGCATGCCGGCAAGGGCCATGTCGCCGATGGCGTCCAGAAGCTTGTGCCGCGCAAATTCGTTAGGGAAGCGCAGGCCGTCTTCGTTCATGACTGTGCCGTCTTTGATGACAATCGAGTTGTTCAGCGATCCGCCGCGGGCCAAGCCCATCTTTTTCAGTTGATCGACTTCCTCGAAAAAGCCGAACGTTCGCGCCCTGCTGACTTCGCTTTTAAAAGAAGCTGCAGACAGGGCGACGTCGCAGCTTTGTTTGTTGATTGGCCCACGCGCAAAATCGATCGATATGCCATATCGGGCCGTTGCGCATGGCGACAGCCGCGCCATCTTTCCGTCGGCGCATACTTCGATGGGAGAGAGAATTTCAATCTCGCGCTTCGGGGCCGATTGCTCGACGCTTCCCGCGACTTCCAGAAGGAAAACGAAAGCGTCTGCGCTGCCGTCCATTACGGGAACTTCGGGCCCGTCAATTTCGATCTGAACGTTATCGATGTCCGAAGCCTGAATGGCGGCCATTAAATGCTCGACCGTTCCGATCTTCCCACCGTGATCGTTGCCGAGAACCGTGCACAGGCGCGTATCGACGACGTTGTTCCAGCGGGCGGAAATCGCGCGCGCGCCGTTGAGAAGGTCAGTGCGGATAAAGACCACGCCCGTGTCTTCTGCGGCAGGACATAGGCGCATCGTGACTTTTTCTCCGGAATGCACACCAACGCCGCAGCACTCGACCGCTTGCGCCAGCGTTTTTTGCATGCACTGCTGCCCCGCACCTGACAGAGAGGCCATGAACCCGGGGAGCGGGCTGAGTTTGTTATCGGAAGTATCTAATGACATAACGTTTATCCAAATACACTTGCGCAGCCCAATTGGGCGCGAATCCTTTCCTGAACGGAGGTTTACCCTTAGCCGACAAGTAACGAAAGACAAGCATTCTTACAATTTGTTACGCCTCGTAGGTGCTTCGGGCTAGAACCCAAGCGTTTACAGTTTGTTAACAAATAATTGGGCATTCTTTTCTTTGAAGGAATAGGGTTAATTACGGAGAAAACTCATGTCTGCAAAAGAAAAAATCGGGAAATCGGTCCTGATATTCGGACTGCTCGCGATGGCGGCATGTTCGGATCTGACCCCTCAGGAACAACGCTTGTTGACGGGCGCGGCTGTCGGCACTGCCGTTGGCGCTATGGGAACGGCGATGATGGGCGGTTGCGTTGCGTGCGGCGCGGCAGTTGGCGGCGCTGTCGGAACCGGCGTTGGATACGTTGTCGATCAGGTCAATAAGTCGAGTTCATCTTCACAATACTGAGAGGTTGCTTTTTATAAGGCCCAAGCCGCCGCTTGCGGAGACGCGACGCGGCGGTTTTTTTGCGAATAAACAACGCGAATCTGGACCGGCGGCGTATTGTTCCGTAGACTTCTGCGGCGGGTTGGCGATTCGCCATGATTTTTTTCGTGCCGACAGCAAAATGCGGAGAAAGACATGATTAAAAAAGCGGCGTTTGTTCTTGGCGTTCTTATGTGTGCCGCCGTTGCTCAAGCCCATGCGGCGGCTTATGACGAAGGTATTTCTTCGTACTATGAGCGGGACCCTTATGTGTCCTCATATACAGGGGCTTCTGGATTTTTCGGCGCGGCGACCAAGCGCTTTTTGACAGATCCTTTGTTTATACCTCGCGCGGGCCAACTGACCGGGTCAACGTCCTTCGTCTATCATTCGCTGAATTACGAAGGCTACGGAGGGGCGACAAACGCGCATATTACGTCTGTCAATTCTGATTACAAAACATTGTCGCAAAGTCTGGAATACGGCATTTCGGATCGGTTTTCCGTCGGCCTTTCGGGCGCCTATCAGCTTAATACGGTCGAGACGGAGTATCCTCAACTTGGCTCGAGCCAAACAGCCCATAACAACGGTTTTTCAAATCCGACGTTAAACGCGACGTGGCGCATTATCGATCAGGCCAAGCGCAAGCCTGTCGATGTCGATCTTTTATTGGCGTATTCTCCGAACGTGATCTCTGCCAAATCCGGCGTGTCGGGCAACAACGGCAACGCCAGCAATGGTCGCCATGTCGTTTCTTTCGGCGCTGCGGTCGGTCGCGAGATGAAGAAAATGTCCCTGAAGGCTCAGGCCAGCGGCATTTACAACGGCGAGTGTTCGTATCAATTCTTGGGAAACGATCACGACTATAGGGTAGATTCCGCGATGTCGTACAATCTGACTTTAAGCAGTCAGGTGCGGTTTACCAATCGTTTTTCGCTTAATGCCGGCATGGGCTATACCCTCGCGGACGATACGAACGGACGCGATCTTACCGATTCATCGGCTGCGACATGGAAAACGACGGGCGTCGATACGATGACGTTCAATGCTGCCCTGAATTTTCACTTCGTTCCGAACAGGTTGGTTGGATCCTTGGCCTATACGCATACGAGCTATGACGATGCGACGAATACATATACGGACGGCTATGTGTCTAAAATTAAAGACAAGAGCATGAATTCTTTCGGGGCGCGTCTGATCTATAGTTTTAATAAATAGGGCGTTTTCCTTTTAACCGAGTGACGTTTGCGTTTTCTGGTGGCATAACCTCCGCTGGGTTATGTTCGGCAACAAGTTTGATTCAGGTATTCGTTCATGCACCGTATCGTTATCACCGGCCTTGGCGTTGTTTCTGCTATCGGGAATGGGGTTGAGGAATTTAGATCCAATCTTTTTGAAGGACGCGGCGGAATCGGCGCCTTGACCTTTCCTTTCCGCGGGCAGGAGGTTCGCTTTCCCGCCGCAGAAGTCAGAAATTTCAAGATCGACGATTATATCGACGCCAAGAAAGCCTCGTTTCTCGACAGATTTTCGCAGCTTGCCGTCGGCGCGGCGTGCCAGGCTTTCAAGGATTCCGGCTTGGTCTTGTCGCCCGAAGAGGCCGAGCGTACTGCGGCTATCGTCGGTACGGGAGTCGGCGGACAGAACACGCTGGAGGAATCGTATCACAAACTTCTCGATCCGAACGGGTCGGGTCGCGTGCATCCGTTCACGATTCCGCGCCTGATGGTCAATGCGGGCGCAAGCCACGTCAGCATGGTTTTGGGCGTCACGGGGCCAAGCTTTACCGTCGCGAGCGCTTGCGCATCGGCCGTTCATGCGATGGGTGTCGCGCTGTCGATGATCCGTTCGGGACTTGTCGACAGGGCTGTGACGGGGGGGGCGGAATCTTGCCTGACGCTCGGGACGCTTAAGGGATGGGATGCCTTGCGTGTCATGTCGCCCGATATATGCCGTCCGTTTTCGGCTGGGCGCGCGGGGATGGTTATCGGCGAAGGCGCGGCCATGTTCGTGCTTGAGACTGAGGAAGCCGCGCGCAAACGCGGCGCGAAAATTTACGCTGAATTTGCGGGTTTCGGCATGAGTTCCGATGCCAAGGAAATTACGGCACCCGATATGGACGGCGCGGCCCGCGCGATTTCGAATTGCTTGAAGGACGCTTGTTTGAATCCCGAAGACATCGATTATATCAACGCGCACGGAACGGGCACGCGCTTGAACGATACGATAGAGACGGCGGCCGTTAAAAAGGCGTTGGGCGAGCATGCAAGGAAGGTGCCTCTGTCTTCGAGCAAGTCGCTTTTCGGCCATGCGCTGGGCGCGGCGGGCGCTTTGGAAATGCTCGCCACCGTTCTTGCGGTTCGCGAAAACGTCGCGCCGCCGACGATCAATTATCAGGGGCTGGATCCCGAATGCGATCTGGACTACGTTCCGAACGTCGCGCGTTCGATGCCGATAAACGTCGCGCTCAATAATTCCTTTGCTTTTGGCGGGTTGAACGCGTCCGTGGCCGTTCGAAAGGCCGGGTAACCGCAAAACGG
>CAYVBP010000063.1:0-9157 GCA_964449155.1 uncultured Rhodospirillaceae bacterium
CTGAATTGAGAGTCTTTTAAAACCGCTTGGAGCGGTTCCCCATCAAGCCCCCGGCCCTGCCGGGGGTTATTGATTGTGTCCCCTTCGCCTAACTTTGGTCCGAGATCAGTATGAGCGCGTCTTTCGGGGCGGGCTGTTTGAGCAGGGTTTCGCCGATGAGGAATGCGCGTGCGCCGGCTTCGCGCATCGCGTCGATGTCCGCGCGTGTGCGGATGCCGCTTTCGCTGATTGCGAAGCGTTCGGCGGGAATGCTGCGCACAAGATCCGCCGCGCCGGGCAGATTGATTTTCATCGTCTTTAGATTCCTGCTGTTTACGCCGATGAGCGGCGAGGGCAGTTTGAGCGCTCGTTTCAGTTCGTCGCGGTCGTGGACTTCGAGCAAAACATCCATTCCGTATCCGAAGGCCGCTTTGTGCAGTTCTGACGCCGTGTCGTCGTCGAGCGCGGCCATGATGAGCAGGATGCAATCGGCGCCTATGGCTCGCGCTTCGGCTACTTGCCAGACGTCGAGCATGAAGTCTTTGCGCAGGACGGGCAGTCCGCAGGCTTCGCGCGCGTCGATTAGGTCTTCGTTGCGTCCTTGGAAATAGGGCTCGTCCGTAAGGACGGATAGGCAGGCCGCGCCGCCTTCTTCATAGTCACGCGCCAGTTGCGCTGGCGAAAAATTTTCGCGAATCAAACCTGCCGAGGGCGACGCTTTTTTGATTTCTGCGATGATTGCGAAGCCGTCCTCTTCGGCTTTCAATCGCAGCGCACGTGAAAAACTGCGGGCAGGCGGCGCGCGTAGCGCGTCGCGGTGCAGGGCGTCGAACGGTTTTTGGAGCTTGGCTTTTTCGATGTGCGCTCTTTTGTCGGTGCAGATTTTTTCAAGAGTGTCGCTCATGCCTGTACGTCCGTGGTTTATTTGTTCGTTAATTCGATCAATTTGCTTAAAACCTCGCGTGCCGCTCCGCTGTCGATGCTTTCGAGAGCTTTTGCGATGCCTTCTTTTATGTTTGCCGCTTTTTCTGCGACTACGATGGCTGCGCCTGCGTTGAGGGCGACGATATCGCGGTAGGCGCCTTTTTCGCCGGACAGAAGACGTTCGATCGCCGCAGCGTTTTCTTGCGCGTCTCCGCCCATCAGGTCTTCCGGTGCGGTTGCAGGCAGCCCCGTTTCTTCGCGAGTCAATATGAACGGACGGAGTTCGTTGCCGCGCAGGGCGATGACGTCGTTCGCTGCCGTCGTCGTCAATTCATCCATGCCGTCTTGGCCGTGCGTGAGCCATGCCGCAGTGCTGCCCATTGCGTGGAGCGCTTCGGCCATCGGGCGGAGCCATTTGGCGTCAAAAGCGCCGATCAGGTGGCGTTTGACGAAGGCGGGGTTTGTAAGAGGTCCCAGCAGGTTAAAAATCGTGCGGATCCCAAGCTTTTTTCGTACCGGTGCGACGAACCTCATGGCCGGATGATGCCGGGGCGCGAACATAAAGCATAAATGCGCTTCGTCGAGGCAGCGTTCGAGGATTTCCAAGGGGGGCTCAAGGGCGATGCCTAGCGCCGCAAGGACGTCGGACGAACCCGATTTGCTTGTCGCTGCGCGATTTCCGTGTTTGGCGACAGGGATTCCGCAGCCTGCGACGATAAGGGACGCTGCTGTCGAAATATTATATGTGCCTTTCGCGTCGCCGCCTGTTCCGACGATGTCTATGGCGTCCCCGGGGGCGGAGATGCGGATGGCCTTGGATCTCATGGAATCGGCTGCACCGAATATCTCGTCTTGTGTTTCGCCTTTCCGGCGCAAGGCCAACAGAAAGGCCCCAATTTGATCTTCGGACAGAGTGCCTGCGAAGATATCATCAAATATCTCCCGGGTTTCCGGGGCGGTCAGGTCTTGCCTGTCTCGTAGTTTATGAAGAATGGCTGCGAGCGACATTTTACGTTTATTATTTTCTTAACGATATTTTATGCTGGAGTTTCAAGCCAACCAGACGCTTACACTATCACAGGATTTTTATAGAACAAAAAACGAATTGTTAATCATAAAAACAGATCCACAGGCGGAAAATTTTGTTGAAAAAGAAAGTAATTAACTAAATTTTTGCTAAAACATACGAAAATGTTGGCATGAAGAATTCTTATAATTCCAGAAATGCGACTCAGAGGCCTGCGCGGCGCTCACTGGTGAGGTGGTTTTTCTCCGTGCGTACCGACGGCCTTGTCGGTCCGCTTGCCGAAAGCACAAATATGCTTGTGCATCTGATTGCTCAGGTGTTCGCGCTGAACAAGCTTATTCCCATGGACTATCCGGGGCTTCGTGAGCCGGGCGCGCCGATATCCTTTCCCCGCGTCGTTGGGACCGCGTGGCGGAATTTGCAGTTTTCAAAGGATAACCTTCAGCAACTTATTATCTTCTTCGGCGTTCTTTCGATTATCGTTACGGTAACCGCCTCTGTTCTTTTGTTCGTTTTGTCGTTGTTTGTCGGGCAAGCGCATGCGCAGGATGCGACCACGGATGGTATGTTCTCGCCGCAGCCGTTGGACGTTGCCGATGAATGGATTAAATACTTGTTTTTGGACGGCGCGTTGCCTTCGTTTATTGGCGGTGCCACGTCCGGGAGTTCGACGGGAGAAGATTGGCAGTTCCGCGAATCGATGAAGATTGCCTTGGCTTACTATAGCCGCGCAATCCTTATCGTCGCGGCGTTCCTTGTTTTCTATCATTTGAGCCAGATGGTTGTCGAAACGGCGCATAAGGGCGTGCCGATGGGGAATACGGAGCGGCAGATATGGGCGCCTCTTCGCCTTATTTTTGCGATTGGGCTGCTCGTTCCTATCGGCGAGGGGCTTAGCCCCGGTCAGTATATTTTTAT
Organism: uncultured Rhodospirillaceae bacterium; assembly: GCA_964449155.1. Taxonomy (GTDB): domain Bacteria; phylum Pseudomonadota; class Alphaproteobacteria; order UBA9219; family UBA9219; genus CAIXLI01. The sequence continues at coordinate 2,849 of CAYVBP010000063.1, forward strand.
TCAAACGGCGCGGTGGGGATCCGGTCTGGCCAGTTCCGTATGGTCCATCTTTTTAGCGAATCTGGTGCCGCCTGAATCGACGACGGCTTCGATCAAGATGCCTGACGTTAAGAAGACCGCGACGACGATCATCTTGAGCTATGCTTGCGTCGAAGATTATAACTCGCGCCTTCAAAATAAATTAAACGGCATTCTTAGCACGGGATCGTATGCCACCGCATCGACGGGAAGCAGAACGTTAGGGACAGATTTTGCCAGCCAAAAGCTAGTTGGTCCGCAGGTTGTTGGCGAGAGAGATGGAACGCTTGTCAACGGGGTTATGGGAACGAAGTATACATGGCTTCCATCTGGGAAATCGCAGCTTGGCGAAACGGAACTTTGCGGATCCTTCTTTATACCTTCGCCCGATAAGATTACGGGCAACCCATATGCTCAAAAAATATATCAGGCCGAGTATGAAGCGATTGGCGGCAGCAGTATCGATAGTTCCGAGATTTTGAAGAAGTTCAAAAGCGTCGGAGAGGCTAGCGTACAAAGTCTTGTTCCGATTGCTGAGTCGACTACCGGTAAGCTTTCGAACGGGTCGGGCAAGTGGGACGTTAGAATAGATCCCGGTAACGCCTCAGGGACTTTGGTTCAAGGCTCGGAGGTTAAACCCCATCAGATTGCGGCCGACGTCAGCACGGCGATTTCTGACTATCAAACCGCCGTATATACCAGACTTGAGGGGCTTATCGATGAGCTCGCTTCGAGCAGTAAGGAAGCTGTTACGAGCGCACAGGACATGGGGGATTACGGATGGGCGTTAGCCGGCGCTTATTTGTCGGCAAGCGTACGGTTGCAAAGCTCAATTACCAGCGCTATGAGCGGTGGGTTGCCGGTCGTCAATGGGCCAACGAATATCGACGTTGGGTTTAACACAACGAGTACGACGAACACGTCTTCATCCGATATTAATACGTCTGTTCGCAATCAGGTTTTTAAAGATCTTGGAAATCTCTCGACCATTGTCGGGCAAAGCTTTTCGGTTACGAATAATAAAAAAGTATCATACAGCTCTTTAAAAGACGCCGAATGTGCGGGTTCTTTTGGGGCCAGTTCTTTGGCGTCTTCAGGGGACGGCGGGCTTGTCAGGGAATTTGTCGGCCTTGGCGGCGGATTTGTCGATTTAATTTTCAACTTAATCGATCAGATTGCGACGGTCAGCGGCGTATGGACTTCGGGTGCCGGGTTGGGAGAAAACGGCGGTTTGCTTTCTGCGATTTTCGGTTCTGCCGCAAGCGGCGATGCCACGTGTGGCAACGGCACGAAGACATTTAAGATCGGCATCAAGTTAATGAACGGCGTTGATGCGTTGCAATCTCTTATCAACTATGGACATTCGGTTTTCTCTGTCGGGATCGATCTGATGGGGTGGGGCGCGCTGGCTATTATGGGCGGCGGCATTACATCCAAAATATCCGAGCTTTTAGGCGGGTTTGGAGGGTGGATCGTGTCGGCATTGGGGTCGGGCGCGGTCGGGTTCGGCGCTATGCTTGAAGCCTTCGCCACGATCTTTCTGATGATGGGATTTCCTTTGGCGTATATTTTGCCCTTGGTTCCGTTCGTGCGCTTTTTCTTCGGCGTTTTGATTTGGATCGGTCAGGTTATCGAATCCGTCATTGCAATTCCGCTGGTCGCTCTTGCCCAGTTGAACCCTGAAGGTTCAGGGTTTCCGGGAAAGGCTCAGTTAGCTTATATGTTCGCTTTCAGTATCTTCTTGCGTCCCGTTTTGATGGTTTTTGGGTTAATCGCTGCGATGTTGATATTCAATGTCGCTGCGAACTTTATGTCTTTTGGCTTTGCCGCTGCGGTCGTTTCGACGGGAGGCACCAGCTATGGCCATGAGGTTTTGTCCAAGATGGCGTTTACCGGATTGTACATTTTTATTATGATGGGCTGCGCTAACAAATGTTTTGAATTGATTACTCACGTTCCGAACGATGCCTTGGATTGGATGAACGCCAAGGCGCATATGGGACCGACTGGAATGAGCGATCTCGAATCCCTTATGGGCGAGGGGAAAACTGCGATGGAAGGTTATGTCCTCAAGCAAGGCGTCGGGGCTGTGTCTCAGTTCGGAAAGAGCGTTGGCGAGGGGGTTGGTGGGCAGAATCAAAAGGCAGGCGACAATGCGCGCACGGCGGGCAATCATGGGGACAAGTCCGGCGGGATCATTTAGTAGAATTTGCGGCTCTTTTTATTTTGCATAAATTAAGGCATAGTCGACGGAAATTTTCCGGAGTTATGCCATGCCTTTTTTGCGCATTCTTGCGTTTTTCGTTTTGTTCTTTGCCGCGATGGTGGGGAGGGGGCATGCAGCCTCCGATATTCGCGTAGCCTATCAACCGTCGCCGCTTTACGCGCCGTTGTTTGTCGCTAAGGCGAATAAATGGGTCGAGGAGGAATTGGCCGCGTCGAATATGCCCGGCGTTAAGGTCACATGGGCGGTTTTCGCTGCCGGGCCGGCGATGAACGAGTCTTTTGCCACCGGTCAGCAGGACGTCGGGTTTATGGGCGATGCGCCCGCTTTGATCGGCAGGGCGGCGGGCATCGATAGCAAGGTTATCGGTATTTCCGTTAGTAGCCCGAAGGGGCTTGGGTTGGTTGTCGCGGCGGATTCTCCTTTTTTGGCGATCAAGGATTTGAAGGGCAAGAAGATTGCCGTGACGAAGGGGTCTTATGCCCATCATTTTCTCGATCTTGCGCTTGAAAGGGAGGGAATGTCCAAGGGCGATATCGTTCTTATCAATATGCCTGTATCCGAAATTCCGTCGGCGATTCTGTCTGGCGCTATCGATGCGGGTGCCGTGTGGGAACCCCTTATTGCGCGATTTGAAAGCGCGCGCGTTTTGCGCGTCTTGATCGACGCCACGGGATTGAAGAGCGGCGCTCAGCCTATTCTTGCTTCTGTGCCTGCAATCGAGGAGAAACGCGCGGCGGTTGAGGCTGTTTTGCGCGCTTATGCGCGGGGCGCGGCTTTTCTTCGCGCCGATCCTAAAGCGGCGGCGGTTTTGGCGTCGAAAGACGCCGGGCTTTCGCCGGAATTGCTAGAAAAAGTCTTTGTTAAGCAAAACTTTTATCCGTCGCTTGGTGATGCAGATATATCTGAATTGGAGAAAACGGAGGTCTATATGCGCAAAAACAAACTTTTAAGATCGACGGTCGATGTTAAGGCGTGGGTCGATCGGTCTTTTTCGCAAAGGGATAAGGCCGAGAAGAGATGACGCGGGCTTGTCGATAGACATTGCGGCAAAAACTCTTTATTGATTTTTTTCTTTGCAAAAAATACGGGCGGGCTATCGATGCTGTCTTTGGGGTATAGCGGAGGACGTATTAAGGATCGCTTGGTTTCGGCTGCGGCTTATGTCGCTTTGCCTTTGGCGTTTCTCGCTGTGTGGCAGGCGCTTTCGGATTTCGGCGTCGTTCGTGCGCTTCTGCTTCCGCCGCCGAGTAAGATTGCAGCCGCTTTCGGTTCGATGCTCATTAACGGGGAACTTCTTCGTCATCTTGGAGTCAGCCTTGCGCGCGTGCTGGCGGGGTTTTTGATCGCTGGCGTTTTAGGGATTGCGCTTGGCGTTGCGATCGGGCTTTCGCGCAGGCTTGACCGAGCGACGGATCTTGTCATTCAGCTTATGAAGCCGATCCCGCCGATTGCATGGATTCCTTTGACGATTCTTTGGTTCGGGATCGGCGAGGAAAGCAAGGTGTTCATAATCTTTTTGGGCGCTTTTTTCCCGGTTCTCGTCAATGCCATCGACGGGATTCGGCAGACGGACGTTCGGTTTGTCGAACTGGCCCGCGTTTTGGAAACGTCGCGATATCGGTTCGTTCGCAAGGTCGTTCTTCCCGGCGCGCTGCCTTCGATTATGACGGGGCTGCGCGTCGGCATGATGGTCGCGTGGATGTGCGTCGTTGCGGCGGAACTTATTGCGGCGTCGAGCGGGATTGGATTCCTTATCATGGACGCGCGGCAGACGATGCAGACGGATCAGGTATTTGTCGGCATGATCGCCATTGGTGCGGTCGGCAAGATTCTTGACGTTCTTTTGAAAAAGGCCGAACGCCGCCTTATCGTTTGGAAGGCGGAATTCAAATGAGCGTGAAAACAAACGTCAAGGATGACCTTGTTCTTAGCGACGTGTCGAAGACTTTTCCCGGCAAGCGAGCTGTCAGGGTTTTGCGCGACGTTTCGCTAAAAATCCCAGAAGGGTCCATTGTTTGCATTGTCGGAAAGTCCGGGTGCGGTAAAAGCACGCTTTTGCGCATTGTCGCGGGGCTTGAGACGGCTTATGAGGGAACTGTTTCGCTTGGCGGCAAGCCTATTGTGGGGCCGGGGCTAGATCGCGGGGTCGTTTTTCAGGAGCATCGGTTGCTTCCGTGGCTGACAGTTGAGGGAAACGTCGCCTTCGCGCTTAAGGGACTGTCTCGTTTCGAAACGAAACGCCATGTTATGAAATACCTTAAGCGCGTGGGTCTTGCGAAGTTTGCGCGCGCGTTTCCACATCAGCTTTCGGGCGGCATGGCTCAGCGCGTGGCGATTGCGCGCGCTCTGGTCAATCATCCTAAGGTTCTTCTTCTTGACGAGCCTTTCGGCGCGCTCGACGCGTTGACGAAGATACAGATGCAACGCGAAATCTTGCGCCTTTGGGATGCGTTGACTCCGACAACAGTTCTTGTGACCCACGATATTGACGAGGCGATTTATCTTGGGGATCAGGTTATTGTGATGTCTCACGGACAGACCACGATCAGGAAGAGTGTATCCGTCAAACTTCCGCGCCCACGCGACCGGAATAGCGCGGATTTCCTGTCATTAAGAAAAGAAATCGTTAGAGAGTTGTTTGACGAGGATATGTAATTTTACGACGGCGAATGGCGGAAACCCAGCGCATAGCGAGCATAATTATTTTTTGTGGGTCTGTATATCTCTTTGACGGTGTCGGGATAGGCTAAGAGAAAACCATGCTTTTGGGCTGTAGAAATTATTTCCGCAGGATCGTGTCGGTATTGGCCTTTTTCATCGTATGAAAAAGCGACAACGCCTTCGGGAACGAGAAGTTTTTTACTCAGATTGAAAAATTTGTCGATGCTTTCCTTTTTCAAGAAATGCGCTGCGCGTAGACAGCTTATGCCCAGAATTTTTTGGTTGCCGCAAATGTCAGCGATTTGGGTCGTTTCGATTTTATCGATATCTTCGTTGATGGGCGTTATCTGTCCGAATAGAGGGTTTCCTGCTTGTTCGTTCTTGTTTCGAAGTCCGGCGTTTCTGTCTTCGAAGACGCTGGCGTCGATTATCCAATCCAGGCCTATGCCGTTAACGCCGTATCCGTGCGATCCCGTTCTTAAAAGCGCCTTCATCAGCCAGTAACCCGTATGACAGCATGCATCGACGATAAAATTTTCAGGAGAGACAGGCGGATTTTTGCGGTTTGGGCTAAGGGAATAATTCAAGACGACGACTTCTCCGATAAACCAATCGTGAAGTGGTCCCGTCGCAAAAATTTCACCACCAAGCCATTGAGGGGATTGGTTTGGATATTTGCAGGATCTTGTGTCGACAATCAGCATCGACGTGTTTTGTTCGGGGAGCGCCATCGGTCGATTTAAAAAATATCAATAAGGGGCCTGTTATGCTTGACCTAAACCGAAAGTTCTGTCGGTATGGCGAAACGTTCTTGAGGCATTGTTTTTTTTCCGCGTTAGGTCTTGATCGTGAGGCAACGAAATTTCTTTGGATGAATTTTTCCATGAACCCAATTGAATCTGCCTGATGTCGGACGATAATTGCTTTAGACGTTGATCTACTCGCTGTTTAGATGTTGGGTGAATTTGCGCTAAATCGCAAATGTCCGATATGTTTTGGACGATCGAAAATAAGTTCGCCGCTGTTTTCTCGTTTAAGCGAGAAATCTTTTTCAGCTGTTGTGAGCAATCGGGCGTCGAGCCGTCGTTCGGACCTATGAAGTCGAAATCCGTTTGAGACAGTATCGATACATCCTCGGCAATATCCTTGTTTTCTTTGAGTAAAGCCTCAATAGAGGCTGAGATTATCAATACATTCTCGTGGTTCTTTGCGTACTGCGGTTGCAAAGCTACGTTCGGGGCCACATAAAGAAGGGGATTGACGAGGTTTTTTCCAAAAATGATCGCAGAAGGAAGATCGTCGTCCGAAAACAATTTAAAATTCTTTCCAGCTACTGCGGCGGCTAAAAATTTGCGGCGATATTCAGTTTCGTTTTCTGTCATAGTCTTTTCCTGAAATTGCTG
>CAYVBP010000064.1:0-8914 GCA_964449155.1 uncultured Rhodospirillaceae bacterium
GGGGGTTATTGATTGTGTCCCCTTTGCTTCATTTTGATCCGGGATTGGTATAAAACAAAAAATTGTATATATCCGTTTGAATACACGCGTATTTTAGATTTTCATTAACGAACAAGTATGTTTTTGCTGATATAATATGCCTGTCAAAAATACTAGGGCCTTCAAAAGGACGGGGGAAGCGATGGAAGAACTGCGCAGAATTATTTTTTCGGAGGAGGAGTTGCTTTGCGCCTTCCGTTCTTTCGCAAGGAAGGATCCGACATCCCTACCGCCAGAGGATATCCATTCCTGTGAACCATTCGAAGATTCGGAATTCGGTTGCATCCTCAAAGTCACGACGGGCATCTCGCCGCAAAACCCTGAAGGGAACGAAATTATATTCAACGCGGCGGATGTCTTGCCACGGTTAATTCTGTTCTGTCTCGAAAACAACATCATGCTGCCGCGATGTGGGCAAAAGACGTTCGAAATATTCAACTCTTGCGCGAGTCTTCTTGTGCGACTCAACTTAGAGTTCGATCTTTCTCACGGGGATGAACCGATGCACAGCGAAGATCTGAATTTATAAAACTCTTTTGTATCATAACATTATGCGCAGTTCTTCATCCTAAAATAATCTGGACTTGTGTGGTACGGTTTTGTAAAATCGGTCCATGCTTCGTCTTGGCCGCCTTACCGATTATGCCGTCACCCTCCTGTCGCACATGGAGTTGGGAAGCGACGTCGCGTGGTGGGCGGCATCCGAACTTGCGGAAAAATCGGGGCTGGCGCTTCCTACCGTTTCAAAGATCCTCAAGCTTCTGGGCAAAAAGCGCCTAATCTTGGCCCAACGTGGCGCGGCGGGCGGATACAAGCTTGCGCGAAAAGCCGAGGATATTTCTATCAAGGAAATCATCGAAGCGATGGATGGCCCGATTGCCATTACCGATTGCTCGACCCCAGCCGCGCGAGCAAAATGCAAGATCCGGCGCTTATGCCCCATGAGCCATGGATGGACTAAGGTCAATGGCGCGGTCTGCGCTGCCTTGGAAGAAGTATCCTTGGCCGAAATGTTCCAACCCCCTCCCCTTGAGGAAAACGATCTAAGCGCGCAAGGAGAGCCTTCGAATGCCCTCTAAATCCAAATCCGCGATCAAGAAATTCGCGAGCAATAAAAAATACAAATACGGATTCGTCACGCCAATCGATTCCGAAAGCGCGCCTTTGGGAATTAACGAAGATATCGTGCGGTTCATTTCTGCCAAGAAAAACGAACCGCCTTGGCTTTTGGACTGGAGGCTCAAAGCCTTCCGCAAATGGCAAGCGATGACTGAACCGACATGGGCCACCGTCCGTTATGCGAAAATCAACTATCAGGCCATGTGCTATTATTCCGCGCCCAAGCAAAAAGAGCGGCCGCAAACACTCGACGACGTCGATCCCGAATTACTGAAGACCTATGAAAAGCTCGGCATTCCTCTGCTCGAACAAGAGATTCTCGCCGACGTGGCCGAACGCCGCGTCGCAGTCGACGCCGTTTTCGACAGCGTGTCGGTCGCCACGACGTTTAAAAAAGAGCTGAAGGCTCACGGCATTATTTTCTGCCCGATCTCCGAAGCTGTGCAAGAGCACCCGGCGCTCGTGCTGAAATACCTCGGCTCAGTGGTGCCGGTCGAAGACAATTTCTTCGCTGCTTTAAATTCGGCGGTTTTTACGGACGGTTCGTTTGTCTACATCCCCAAGGGCGTGAAATGCCCGATGGAACTCTCGTCTTATTTCCGCATCAACGCCGCAAACACTGGGCAGTTTGAACGCACGCTGATTATCGCCGACGAGGGCTCTTTTGTAAGCTATCTCGAAGGCTGCACGGCGCCTCAGCGCGACGAGCATCAGCTGCACGCGGCCGTCGTCGAGCTTGTCGCGCTTGACGACGCAACGATCAAATATTCGACGGTGCAAAATTGGTATCCGGGGGACAAGGACGGCAAGGGCGGCATTTATAATTTCGTCACCAAGCGCGGCGCTTGCCGTGGCGCGCGGTCGAAAATATCGTGGACGCAGGTCGAAACGGGATCGGCGATCACATGGAAGTACCCCAGCTGCGTCCTGCAAGGCGACGATTCCGTCGGCGAGTTCTATTCCGTCGCCATCACGAACAACCGCCAGCAAGCCGACACCGGAACAAAGATGATCCATATCGGCAAAAACACGCGGTCGACCATCGTCTCGAAGGGCGTCAGCGCCGGGAATTCCCAAAACACATATCGCGGACTCGTGCGCTTTCTGCGCTCGGCCAAAGGCGCGAAAAACAAAACGCAATGCGACAGCCTTTTGATCGGCAGTTCTTGCGGCGCGCATACCGTTCCGTATATCGAATCGCGCCAACCCAGCGCCCGGGCCGAGCACGAAGCGACGACATCCAAGGTCAGCGACGATCAGGTGTTTTATTGCATGCAACGAGGCCTAAGCGCCGAGGAAGCAATGACGCTGATCGTGAACGGCTTTTGCAAAGAAGTCCTGCAAGAGCTTCCGATGGAATTCGCCGTCGAAGCCCAAAAACTGGTAGGCATCAGCCTGGAAGGAAGCGTGGGATAATGCTTGAAATCGAAAACCTCTGCGTCTCGGTTGGCGACAAGGAAATCCTGAAAGGCATCGATCTGTCGATCCCCGCGGGCCAAGTCCATGCTGTCATGGGTCCGAATGGCTCGGGAAAAAGCACGCTGTCCTATGTTTTATCGGGACGGCCCGGTTATACCGTCACGAAAGGACGAGTCACATTCAAGGGCAAGGATTTGCTCGCCCTGCCGCCTGAGGAACGCGCGGCGGCAGGCGTATTTCTGGCCATGCAATATCCGGTCGAGATTCCGGGCGTCGCGAATATGACGTTTTTAAAAACCGCGCTGAACGCCGTGCGCAAAGCCCGCGGGCAGAAAGAACTGGACGCCTTGCAAATGCTCAAGCTTTTGCGCGTCAAGGCCAAAGAGCTTGGGCTTTCGGAAGACATGCTTAGACGCGCCGTCAATGTCGGTTTCTCGGGCGGCGAAAAGAAGCGCAACGAAGTCCTTCAGATGGCGATCCTCGAGCCGTCATTATGCATCCTCGACGAAACGGACAGCGGGCTGGACATCGACGCGCTGAAAGTCGTATCCGACGGCATCAACGCCCTGCGCGCGCCCGACAGGTCGATGCTGGTCATCACGCATTATCGTCGCTTGTTGGACATGGTCGCGCCCGACGCCGTGCATGTGCTCGCGCACGGCAAAATCCGCAAAAGCGGCGGGCCGGAACTGGCGCAAGAACTGGAAGAAACAGGCTATGCCGCTTTCGGGGAAGAGGCGGCATGAGCGAACGCAAATTTATCTTCTGGGACTGGAATTGCACGTTGCTTGACGACGCTTCTATCATTTTGGTGTGCGCGAACATCGCGCTCAAGAAGCTTGCGGCGTCGCCCGTCTCGATGGAAAAATTCAGGGATATCCAATCGTCGTCGTTGAAGCAGTTTTACGACAAGGCCGGCATTTCCGAAGACAAGATTTACGAAGCGCTGAAGCGCGAACGCGATATCTTCCACGACCATTACGAACCGCTGGCCGACGGCGTTTCCTTACGTCCCGGCGCGCGAACCTTGCTGGAAAAACTGAAGGCAAGCAACGTCTCGAACGTGATCCTCAGCAACCATATCGTCGGCCAAATCGACCGGCTTTTAAAGCGCCACGAAATCGACGGCCTTTTCGACGACATTCTGGCGTTCGCCGACCGAAAGACGCAATTTCGCGATATGACAAAAACCGACAGGCTAAAAAGCTATCTGGAAGAAAAGAATTTAAAAGCCTCGAACGCCGCCGTCGTCGGCGACACGACGGAGGAAATTCACATTGGCCAAACCTTGGGCATGCCAAGCGTCGCGATCACAGGCGGCCTCGCGTCCGAAGAAACGCTTCGGGCGGCCAAACCGGACTATATGATCCATTCTCTTGAAGAGATGCCGCCGATCCTGCAAAAACTGGGGTTTGCGGCATGACGCGCGGGCAGAAATTCATCGTTTGGGATTGGAACGGAACGTTGCAGGACGACTTCTGCATCTCGATCGCCGCCGTCAACCACGCGCTCAGCGCCCTTGGCAAAGCGCCCGTCGATGCCGAAAGGTATCGCGAATGCTTCGACGTTCCCATCGAGCGCACATATCGCAACCTCGGCCTCAGCGAAGAGGAAATCTCTCGTTGCTTTGCGGACATCAAGGATGCCTATTTCGAGCTTTATGACGAGATGGTCACTGCGACCGACTTTCGCCCCGGCGCGCGCGATATCCTCGATTTCGCCTCTGCCCGAGGCATTGCGCACGTCGTTCTAAGCAACCATGTGGCCTCTGCCGTCACAAAGGATCTGCGTCGGCTTGGCAAGCTCGACGCCTTTCACGAAATTCTCGCTTGGCCGTGCCGGGAAGTTCAATTCTCGCATCCCAAGGGCGACTTCCTTGTTTCCTATATGAACCGCCACGGCTTGCGCCCCGAAGACGGCCTTGTCGTCGGCGACACGGTCGAGGAAATACGACTCGCGCGCGATCACGGCCTTGTCTGCGTCGCGATCTCGGGGGGCTATACGTCCTTGTCCCTGCTCGAAGAGGCGAAGCCCGATTACATCATTCACAATTTGCCGGAACTCGAGCCGGTGTTGCGCGAACGGAGGTTTGCCGCATGACACTCGCCGCCTTCATCGACCGCAGCGCCCGCGACAGGGAGCAATGGAAATACACCGATCTCGAACGGATTCTGCCCGGCGCGCTGCGCCTTGCGGAAAGCTTCAAGCCTTCCCCCCTCTTCCTTCAAGACAAAGGCAAACCCGCGCACCGTCGCATCGTTTTTTGCAACGGCGTTTGGGACAAAGAGCTTTCCGATCCCGGCATCGCATCGCTTGGCGTTCTTAAAGGCGATCTGGATTCAGGATACGTTTTCAGCATCAAAGGAAATGCCAAGGCTGAACGGCCTTTCGAACTCGTTTTTTCGACGGACGATCGCGCGCCCAAGGAAATCTCCATAAAGCTATCGATTAAGGTTGCCGAAGGCGCGGCTTTAGATCTTTTGGAAAACTACGTCGCGACGAACGTTCCGACGACCGTCGAAACCGACATCGTTTTAAGCCCCCGCGCGTCGTTGACCCATGCCAAGATCGTCGAAGGCGAAATTCACCTGTCGTCATGCGACGCGCGTCTGGCGGCAAACTGTTCTTACAATAATTTTTCGCTGATCCGCAGTTCGATCTTGGCGCGCAACGAAATTCTCGTTTCTCTTGAGGGCGAAAACGCCGACGCGACTCTGGGCGGCATCGCGTTGCTCGACGAGCGAGAACACGCCGACATGACGACATGCGTCACGCACAAAGCGCCTCGCTGCGCCAGCCGTCAATCGTACCGCAGCATCCTTGACGGCAAATCGCGCGGCGCGTTTCAAGGCAGGATCGTCGTCGAGAAAAACGCGCAGAAAACCGACGCCTACCAACTGAGCCGCGCCTTGCTTTTATCGGACAAGGCCGAGATGGACGCAAAGCCCGAGCTTCGAATCTTCGCCGATGACGTCAAATGCAGCCATGGCAACGCCATCGGAGATTTGGACGAGGAAGCCTTGTATTATCTGCGCGCGCGCGGAATTGGCGAACGGCAAGCGCGAGGCTTGTTAATCGAGGGCTTTGTTGCCGAAGCTCTGGAGAGCGTTAAAATCGAAGCCTGGCGCGACCTTTTCACGCGCGAGGTCACAAAAGGCATGAAATGAGTTTCGACGTCGCACATATCCGCAAAGACTTCCCCGCCTTGGCGCAACGCATTCACGAGCATCCCCTCGTTTATCTGGACACAGCCGCAAGCGCGCAAAAACCCCGCGCCGTTATCGAGGCCATGTCCGATTTCATGGAAACCGATTATTCGAACATCCACCGAGGCGTGCACGAGCTAAGCCAGCGCGCGACGGAACGTTTCGAAGCCGTCCGCCGCGACGTCCGAGCCTTTATCAATGCCGGAAACGAAGGCGAAATCGTCTTCACGCACGGCGCGACGGAGGCCGTGAATCTTGTCGCGCAAACATGGGGACGGGAATTTTTAAAGACCGGGGACGAAATCGTCATCACCGCGCTTGAGCATCACGCGAACATCGTTCCATGGCAGATGCTGCGCGCGCAAACCGGCGTTGTCTTGCGCGTCGTTCCGCTGACGCCCGACGGCGGCGTTAGACTGGAAGACATCGCCGCGGCATTGTCGCCAAGAACGAAGCTCGTCGCGTTCGCGCACATCTCGAACGTTTTGGGAACGATTTTACCCGCAAAAGAAATCATCGCCCTTGCGCACAAGACAGGCGTTCTGGCGCTTGTTGACGGCGCGCAGGCCGTCGGCCACATAAGCGTCGACGTGCGCGACTTGGACGCGGATTTTTATCTTTTCTCGGCGCACAAGCTTTACGGCCCAACAGGGCTCGGCGTTCTCTACGGCAAGCGCGATGTTTTGGCGAAAATGCCTCCCTACCAAAGCGGCGGCGACATGATCGCAAGCGTGACGTTCGAGGAAACGACCTTTAAAGATCCTCCTCACCGCTTCGAAGCCGGAACTCCGCCGATCACGGAGGTTATAGGGCTTGGCGCTGCCATCGCTTATGTTTCGAACCTCGGCCTGCCGCAGATCGCCGCGCATGAAAACGGCATCCTTGCCTATGCCACGGACAAGCTTTCGCGCATCGCGGGCGTAAGGATCGTCGGCACAGCGCCTAAGAAATCCGGCATCGTTTCGTTTGTCATGGACAACGCGCATCCGCACGATATCGGAACGATCCTCGACCGCCACGGCGTGGCGATCCGCGCAGGGCATCACTGCGCCCAACCCTTGATGGAACACCTAGGCCTTGTCGCGACGGCGCGAGCCTCATTCGGCCTTTATACAACGCGAGAAGACATCGACGCTCTGGTTACGGCCATAGAAAAAGTTAAGGAGATTTTTGGATGACCGACGACCTTCGCGATCTTTACCAAGACCTCATCCTCGATCACGGCAAACATCCGCGCAATTTTCATGCGATCAAGAACGCCAACCGCGAAGCGCTCGGACACAATCCCCTGTGCGGCGATAAAATCAGCTTGTCCGTCACGGTCGACGACAACGGCGTCATTCGCGATATCGGATTTTTAGGAAGCGGCTGCGCGATTTCCGTCGCCTCGGCGTCGATGATGACCGAGATGTTGAAAGGAAAAACGACCGAGGAAGCCGCCCGTTTATTCGACTACCTACACAAATCCTGCACCGGAGAGGCCGCCGACAACACCGGGCTTGACGAAGACGCCGTAGACAGAATCAAAGCCCTGTCGGGGGTCAAGGACTACCCCATCCGCGTCAAATGCGCGACCTTGGCATGGCACACATTGCAAGCCGCCTTGAAAAATGAGAAAAAGGTTTCAACGGAATAATAATACCAATCGCCGATCACAGCGAAGCGAAGGGGATGCTCGATTCCCCCTGATCTGGGATCAGTATAAGCGCGCCGCGTTTTTAAGTCGTTATGAATAGGAAAAGCATGACTTCCGACAGTGCATCGTTACCGCAAAACAGCGCCGAACTTCCCATCGGCGAGCAAGTAATCGCGCGCATAAAAACCGTTTACGATCCAGAGATCCCCGTCAATCTTTACGATCTTGGCCTTATTTATAAAATCGACATTCAGGACAACGCCTCCGGCAAACAAGACATCCTTGTCGACATGACGTTAACGACACCGAATTGCCCTATTGCGGATTACATGCCCATTCTCGTGCAACGCGCCATCGAGGCCATCGACGGCATCGGCAAAGTCACCGTTAACCTTGTTTGGGACCCGCCATGGGACATGTCGCGCATGTCAGACGAAGCACGGATTGCGCTGGATATGTTCTGATCGCGGCATTTGCCGTTAACCATGCCAAGTCCGCACCGTTTTTCTTTATGCTTTCACCCGCACACGGTACAGTAACCCCTGGAACACGGGGGACACAATAAAAATGCAGGAAAAGGCAGCGCGGAATGGAGAACCGCAGTTTGGGCATTTTTATTGTGTCCCCTTCGCTTCGCTTTGATCCGAGATTGGTACAAGCATTGAACAGCAGGACTTCGCAATGGTTAGCATATTTCAGGATATTTATAGAACGCTTCAAGAAGAACTGAGGCTTCGCACATTTAACGAGATCAAAACATCGCCGATAGCAAAAGACGGCCGACACGTTCGCACAATCTTCGAATGGCGCCCATCGCTCATCGCGTTTGCGGATATTTCCAAAGACGGATCGAACCTGCATGAAGTTTGGAACGGCGAAAGCTCAGCGACCCGCATTTACTATAATTACGGAGATCCTACCGTAGCCATAAAATTCGATAGCCAAGATCCGTCATGGCAACTTGTCTCTTTTGCGCCCCAAGCGGGGTTTTATAAAAAGTATTCCATCGTCTCGAGCGCCTTGGAACAAAGACATTCGGTGACCGCTGGTTTCGCCTCAACGATCGAAGAGGCCTTAGACATCCGCCGCGTGGCCGGACAGAAAGAAATCGATATCGCCCCGCCCGTAACCCTGCCCTACAGCTTCAACCCAAGGTATTTCAGAACGCTGCCTGATGAAATTGAAGACATCGTCCGGCTCGAGAGCCTGCCGAAACAAGATATCTCGCTAGCGGCAACCAAAGCCGCAGAGATACTGAAAGAATTAACGCTGACGAAAAAACTCGCCCAACGCGAGAACGCGCGCCAAGACTCCTTCGTCACCCATCTAAATTCCCTCGGCAAACGCATTTCTTCCAGAGAAATATCGGGAGCAAATTGCGCGATACGGCAATATTTCCCGCGTTATATAATGGATCCAAAATAAAAATTCCGGAAAAGGCGGGGGCTTGATGGGGAACCGCTCCAAGCGGTTTTAAAAGACTCTCAATTCAGAA
>CAYVBP010000065.1:0-8675 GCA_964449155.1 uncultured Rhodospirillaceae bacterium
CCCCGACCTCAAACTGGGTCCCCGCCTGCGCGGGGATGACGACGTTTGTTGTTGTATCGTTTTGTTTTCGAACAGCTTTAGATTACCAAACGAACATGGTTAAAATAAATACTTGCGCCGAAACGCAAAAATTTAGTGTTTGCACAGACGTTTCAATAGGATGTTCAGAATAGTATTGGTATCCCCTTGAAGTTCAACGATTTTCAGCCTTCCCGTTTGCCCGGCCTTTATGTCGATCTGTTTTTTCGAGATTCCAAACTCATCGGCCAAGCGGTCAATCAGCGCCTTATTCGCCTTTCCGTCCCGCGCGTCAGCCGATACGGAAACCTCAACCGCGCGCTTGCCGTCACCGATATCGACGACCGCAATCGCGCGCGCCCGCGACAAACCAGGCCGCGCGCGCACCGTTATCCTAACGCCGCTGTCAAAGGGGCAGACAATATCCGAAAAAAGGTCCGGCAGCGTCATCCGGCAAGGCTCGCCTGCGCGGCGTTAAGCTTAGCCAACAACGCCTCGGCTTCAGCTTTTCTTTCGCGCTGCTCGTCCACGACTTCAACCGGGGCGCGACCGATAAAGTCCTTGTTGCCAAGCTTGGCTTCGATTTTGCGAATTTCTCCGGCGACTTTCTCCGCTTCCTTCTTAAGACGTGCGCGTTCCTGATCGATGTCAATAATGCCTGTCAACGGCAAAACAAGAGTCGCTTCGCCCAGAACGGCTTGTGCCGATCCCTTAGCAACGGCGGTTGTCGCCGAAATGTCCGACAAATGCGACAGACGCAAAAGAATAGCCTTGTTCCGTTCAAGCCGTTCGAAAGACAACGGCGACGCGTCCTTGATCTGCAAGCCAATTTTAGCTCCGGCAGGGACGTTCAAATCCGCACGAACGGAGCGCACCGTCGAGATAAAGGCGATAATCCAATCGACTTCCTCGATGTCCTGCGTCATCGTCTGCGCCTCGATCCCCGGCCATTTCAGCGTCATCAGGAAATCTTTTTGCCCGGCAAACGATTGCCAGAGTTCCTCGGTAATAAACGGCATAATCGGATGCAGAAGTTTCAGCATTTGCGCGAAAACCCACGCTGCCACGTCACGCGTTTCCTGCCGTGCGGCGTTTTCCGCGCCTTGCAAGATAGGCTTGGCGAGTTCCAGATACCAGTCGCAGAACTCGTTCCAAACGAATTGATAAAGACGCTGCGCCGCAAGATCGAACCTCGGCTCGTTCAGATAACTTTCGATCTGAGATTCAAGGCTCCAAAGCCGATGTCGTATCCACCGATTGACGGGTTGCGTAAATTCGGGCGTCGTCTCTTTGTAAGCGCATCCGTTCATTTCAAGAAACCGCGCCGCGTTCCAAATTTTCGTGGCAAAATTCCTGTTGCCCTCGATGCGGCTCGTCGCAAGCTTGATATCTCGGCCCGGCGTAGACATGCTTGCCAGCGTAAAGCGCAAGGCATCGCAGCCAAACGAGCCGATAACGCCAAGAGGATCAATGACATTGCCCTTCGTCTTCGACATCTTCTGGCCTTTTTCATCGCGCACAAGGGGATGAATGTAAACGGTCCTGAACGGCACGTCCTTTTTGAAATGCAGCCCCATCATCATCATGCGGGCGACCCAGAAAAAGATGATATCGAAGCCCGTGACCAAAACGTCCGTCGGATAATACCGCGCGACGTATTTTTCGTCTTCCGGCCACCCAAGCGTCGAAAACGGCCACAGAGCCGACGAAAACCACGTATCGAGAACGTCCTCGTCGCGTTTTAACGCGGTCTTTTTGCCATAATGCTTTTCGGCGGCGAGCAGGGCGGCTTCTTCCGTTTCCTCGACAAATACTTTGCCGTCCGGCGCGTACCAAGCCGGGATCTGGTGTCCCCACCATAATTGGCGCGAAATGCACCACGGCTGAATATTGCGCATCCATGCGTAATAGGTGTTCGTCCATTGCTCCGGCACAAATTTCGTCCGTCCGTCTTCGACGGCTTTCAAAGCCTCGATCGCGAGCTTCGGCGCGTCGCAGTACCATTGCTCCGACAGCCACGGCTCGATAGGAACGCCAGATCTATCGCCATGCGGAACGGCGTGCGTATGCGGCTCAATCTTATCCAAAAGCCCCAGTTCCTCCAAATCGGCAACAATGCGCTTACGCGCCTCAAACCTCTCCAGCCCGCGATATTTTTCCGGCACAGCGTCGTTCAACATCGCGTGCTGATCGAAAATATTAATCATAGGCAGCTTGTGCCTTTTGCCGACGTCGAAATCGTTGAAATCATGAGCAGGAGTAATCTTAACCGCGCCCGTGCCTTTTTCCGGATCGGCATAGTCGTCGCCCACAATCGGGATCAAGCGCCCGACCAAAGGAAGAACGACGTTTTTCCCGATCAGGTGCTTAAGCCTTTCGTTTTCCGGATGAACGGCAACGGCAGTATCTCCCAGCATCGTCTCCGGCCGCGTCGTCGCGACAATAATAAAGTCATCGCTGTTTTCGATGGGATATTTGAAATGCCATAAATTGCCTTTAACTTCCTTTTGCTCGACCTCAAGATCCGACACCGCCGTCAGCATCTTCGGATCCCAGTTCACAAGGCGATTGTCTTTATATATTAAGCCTTCCTTGTACAGAGTCACAAACACGCGGCGAACGGCGGCGCTCAAACCCTCGTCCATCGTAAAGCGTTCGCGCGCCCAGTCGCACGACGCGCCAAGGTGCCGCAGTTGACGTGTGATTTGCCCGCCGGATTCAGCCTTCCATTCCCAAACTTTTTTCAGAAAAGCCTCGCGCCCCATCTCGCGACGGCTTTCGTTTTTGCCGTTGGCGGCCAGCTGGCGTTCCACGACCATCTGCGTCGCAATGCCCGCATGATCGGTTCCCGGTTGCCAAAGCGCGTCGAAACCTTTCATGCGCTTGAAGCGGATCAAAATATCCTGCAACGTAAACGTCAGCGCATGCCCCATGTGCAAACTTCCCGTGACGTTCGGCGGCGGCATCATAATGGTATAAGGCGTTTTCGACGAATTCACGTCGCACGCGAACGCGCCAGACTTTTCCCATCTGTCATAGAGTTTTGCTTCGGTCGCGGTAGGATCGTAGTTTTTTTCCATTAAAAATCGGGATTCAGGATTCGGAATCCCCCTTTCATTTAAATATGACCTTTATCACCTCATATCCCTTGACGCCCTTGGGCGTCGTGACTTCGATCATGTCGCCGACTGTTTTATTAATCAGAGCGCGGGCCAAAGGCGACGTTATCGACAGCAAACCCTTTTTAACGTCGGATTCGTCCTCGCCGACGATCTGGTAGGTAATTTCTTCCTCCGTGTCATCGTCAATTAACGTCACAGAAGCGCCGAACATGACCGTCGTTCCGGACAGCGAGGCGACATCGATAACGTCGGCGCGGCTGACCTTGGCCTCCAGCTCCATAATGCGGCCTTCGATGAAGCTTTGCTTTTCGCGGGCTGCTGTGTATTCGGCGTTTTCCGACAAATCGCCATGTTCGCGCGCTTCGGCGATCGCTTTCACGATGGCGTGGCGTTCGACGTTCTTGAGTTTCTTCAGCTCTTCTTCAAGCCGTTCATAGCCGGATTTTGTCATCGGAATTTTGTCGGACATAAATGGTCTCCCAAAAAATGGCAAAGGAAACCCTTGGCGCATATCGCGCGCCAACGGCATATATCTCAGGGTTTCTTAGCGTAATCTTGAATCGGCGAGACTTCAAGGCTTCCGGTTTGCAGCGCCGCGATGGCCTCAATGGCGGCTCTTGCGCCCGGAATCGTCGTGTAATTCGGAATCGAGCGCATTAAGGCCGTCCGGCGCAAGCTAAAGCTATCCGACAGCATTTTGGCTCCCGATGCTGTTGTATTAATCATCATCTGCACGCGCCCCCCGATCAAGGCGTCGACGATATGCGGCTGGCCTTCGTAAACCTTATTAATGCGCTTGACCGGCACACCCGCCGATTCCAGCGCCGACGCCGTTCCCGTCGTCGCGACAAGGTCAAAGCCGATGTTGATAAGTTGCCATGCCAAAAGAATGGCCGCCGCCTTATCGC
The DNA here is from genome assembly GCA_964449155.1 of uncultured Rhodospirillaceae bacterium. Classification (GTDB taxonomy): domain Bacteria; phylum Pseudomonadota; class Alphaproteobacteria; order UBA9219; family UBA9219; genus CAIXLI01. The sequence goes on from CAYVBP010000065.1 coordinate 4,049, forward strand.
GATCCTTAACCGAGATAAAGCAGGTTCCTTTAAGCGGCAGCCGTATGCCTGCGCCCATTTGCGCCTTGGCATAGGCTCGCGGGAAACTGCGATCAATGCCCATGACTTCGCCGGTCGATTTCATTTCGGGTCCTAAAACGACATCGACGCCCGGGAACCGCGCGAACGGGAAAACGGGAGATTTGACGGAAATATGCGAAAGTTTTTTTGCCGAGACATTAATATCCTTAAGCCTTTCGCCCGCCATGACCCGGGCCGCGATCTTTGCCACGGGCATGCCAATGGCTTTGCCTACAAACGGCACCGTCCTGCTGGCGCGCGGATTGACTTCAAGAATATAAACGTCGCCGTCTTTGACGGCATATTGAACGTTCATCAACCCGATGACTCCGATCTCGCGCGCAAGAAGCTCGGACTGGCGCGAGATTTCCTTGACGATCGCAGCTGGCAGCGAATGCGGGGGCAGGGCGCACGAGCTGTCGCCCGAATGAACCCCGGCTTCCTCGATATGCTCCATAATGCCCGCGACAAAAACGTCGTTCGGATCTGCGACGACATCAACGTCGACCTCGATGGCGTCTTGCAGGTAATGGTCGATCAAAATCGGATTGCCGTTCGAAACGTAAATCGCCTTTTGCATGTATTGGCGCAACGCGACGACATCGTGCGTGATTTCCATGGCGCGGCCGCCCAAAACGTAAGACGGACGGACGACCACGGGATATCCAATGCTTTCCGCGACTTTTTCCGCTTCCTCGACCGTGCGCGCAAGGCCGTTGGCAGGTTGGCGGAGATTAAGTTTTTGCAAAAGAACCTGAAAGCGCTCGCGATCCTCGGCAAGATCGATAGCATCCGGCGAAGTTCCCAAAATAGGCACGTTCGCATCTTTTAACATCTTCGCAAGCTTCAGAGGCGTTTGCCCGCCAAGCTGAACAATCACGCCCAAAAGTTCGCCGCGCGATTGTTCCTTGCGCACGATTTCAAGCACGTCCTCGCCCGTCAGCGGCTCGAAATACAGGCGATCCGAAGTATCGTAATCCGTCGAAACCGTCTCGGGGTTGCAGTTGACCATGATCGTTTCGTATCCAGCCTCGCGCAGGGCCATGACGGCATGGACGCAGCAACAGTCGAACTCGATTCCTTGGCCGATGCGGTTTGGGCCGCCGCCAAGGATAATGATTTTCTTTTTATCCGAAGGCTCGGCTTCGCATTGCGGCGCGCAAAGCCCATCGCCTTCGTAGGCCGAATAGAGATACGGCGTATGCGATGCAAACTCGGCGGCGCAGGTGTCAATGCGTTTGTAAACCGGGGTCACGCCGCACGCGCGACGCGCGGCGGCCACGTCGGCTTCCTTGCCGCCGCCCAGCTGCGCTAGGCGCGCGTCGCTAAAGCCCATTTTCTTAAGGCGGCTCCAGCCTTCCGCGTCTTTGGGCAAGCCATTTTCGCGGACTCCTTTTTCGACGGCCACAATCGCCGCGATGCGGTCGATAAACCAGATATCGAATTTGCTGATCGCGGCGATCTGTTGCGGAGTCATGCCGCGCCGCAAAGCTTCGGCGATCACAAGAATGCGGTCATGCGTCGGCTTGGCAAGGGCGACCTGAATATCCTTGATGTCCGCGTGCGCGAATTGGCGCATTTCGTTAAAGCCAGTCAGCCCGATCTCAAGCCCGCGCAAGGCTTTTTGCAACGACTCTTCCCACGAGCGGCCAATCGCCATGACTTCGCCGACCGATTTCATTGCCGTGGTCAAAAGAGGTTCGGTTCCCGGAAACTTCTCGAACGCGAAACGCGGAATTTTGGTCACGATGTAGTCAATCGTCGGCTCGAACGACGCGGGCGTGTCGCCGGTGATGTCGTTTTTAAGCTCGTCGAGCGTATAACCGATGGCGAGCTTTGCCGCGATTTTCGCAATCGGAAAACCCGTCGCCTTGCTGGCCAGCGCCGACGAGCGGCTGACGCGCGGATTCATTTCGATAATGACCATGCGTCCGTCTTCGGGGTTCAGGGCGAACTGAACGTTCGAACCGCCCGTATCGACGCCAATTTCGCGCAAGACCGCAATCGAGGCGTTGCGCATGATCTGATACTCTTTATCCGTCAGCGTCAGCGCAGGGGCCACCGTGATGCTGTCGCCAGTGTGAATGCCCATCGGATCGACGTTCTCGATCGAGCAGATAATAATGCAGTTGTCCGCCTTGTCGCGGACGACTTCCATTTCATACTCTTTCCAGCCAAGGACGGATTCTTCGATCAAAACTTCCGTAACAGGGCTGGCCGCAAGGCCACTGGCGACGATTTCGTCGTATTGCTCCCTGGTCGTCGCAATGCCGCCGCCCGTGCCGCCAAGCGTAAAGCTGGGCCGGATAATTGCGGGCAAGCCGATTTCTTCCAAGGCTTTTCCGGCATCGCTAACGTTTCTCACGACGCGGCTTTTTGGGCAAGACAATCCGATTTTCTGCATCGCGTCGCGAAACAACAAACGGTCTTCGGCTTTTTCGATAGCCTCGCGGTTCGCGCCGATAAGCTCAACGCCCAGACGGTCGAGCGTACCGTCCTTCGCCAACGCCATCGCGGTATTCAAAGCGGTTTGTCCGCCCATCGTCGGCAACAGCGCATCAGGTTTTTCTTTTTCAAGAATTTTTGCAACGACATCGGGCGTCACAGGCTCGATATAGGTCGCATCCGCAATGTCCGGATCGGTCATAATCGTGGCCGGATTGGAATTGACCAAAACGACGCGATAGCCTTCTTGCCGCAAGGCCTTGCACGCCTGTACCCCCGAATAATCGAACTCGCAAGCCTGCCCGATAACGATAGGGCCAGCCCCGACGATGCAGATAGTTTTAATGTCCGTACGTTTAGGCATTACGCGGCCCTCCGCGATGCCTTGTATTTTTCAATCATCTCCACAAACCTTTTGAACAGGTAATGGCTGTCGTGCGGACCCGGAGAAGCCTCTGGATGATACTGCACCGAAAAAGCGGGGCGGTCTTTCAAGCGAATGCCTTCGTTCGTTCCGTCGAATAAACTGATGTGCGTCACTTCCGCCGATTCCGGAAGAGTTTCCGGCAAGACATGAAACCCGTGATTTTGGCTCGTGATCTCGACCTTGCCCGTCAGGATGTCCCTAACTGGCTGGTTCGCGCCGCGATGGCCGCGCGGCAGCTTTTCCGTCTTTGCGCCGATGGCCAGCGCCAGCATTTGATGCCCAAGGCAGATGCCAAACGTCGGAATTCCGCGCTCCAGAATTTCCTTGATAACGGGCACGGCGTATTTTCCGGTCGCTGCCGGATCGCCCGGACCGTTCGAAAGAAACACGCCATCGGGCGAAAGCGCAAAAATTTCCTCGGCCGTCGCCGTCGCCGGAACCACCGTCACGCGGCATCCTGCGTTCACAAGGCAGCGCAGAATGTTGCGCTTGGCGCCGTAGTCGATGGCGACGACATGATGCTTGGCGTTGTTCGAGGCCTTGGCATAAGTCGCATGCCTTTGCGGAAACCATTTCCACGTGCCTTCGTTCCATTCGTATTTTTCCGCGCACGTAACGTCGAGCGCAAGATCCATGCCCTCAAGTCCCGGCCATTCGCGCGCCATTGTTATCAAGGCGTCGAGGTCGAATTTTCCGTTCCTGTTGTGCGCAATCACGGCGTTCGGCGCGCCCTTATCGCGAATACGGGTCGTCAGGGCGCGCGTATCGACGCCTGCAAGCCCGATCAGCTCGTTGCGTTCGAGCCAGTCTTCAAGATGGCCTTCGGCGCGCCAGCTTGACGGCGACGTGATCGGTTCCCGCAAGACGATTCCGCGCACGGCAGGTTTCGTCGTTTCGACATCCTGCATGTTAATGCCGACGTTGCCGATGTGCGGAAAGGTAAAGGTTATAATTTGGCCCGCATAGCTGGGGTCCGTCGCGATTTCCTGATAGCCCGTCATCGATGTGTTAAAACACAATTCGCCGACTGTGGCGCCATCGGCGCCCATCCCCTTTCCCCAAAATACCGAGCCATCCGCCAAGACGAGAACGCCGGTCGCCTCTATCGGCTTATTTTGTGCGCACGAACGTGCGCCCCCTTGGGAAGAAGGATTCGTCATGTTCCTCAACTTGTTAGGAAACCGCTGCTTAAACGGGTCAGGAATATGACAATATTGACGTAAAAACGCAACTAAAAAGGAAAGAAGAATAGGGGGGATTCAGCAAAAAGCCACATATCGCATAATTTCTCTTTTTTTCTTCCATTGCCCCCCTTAAAAGATTTTTCACATTTTTTCAAAAAACCTCTTGCATTCTTCCCACATCCCTGCTATGTTATTTCCAGACTTCGAATTCGGCGGCTTTGCCGTTGGAGGAGATGTACTGATAGGAAGACGGTTCCCTCCCAAGGTGCACATTGCGGGAATACCGTCTCAGGTCTGGTTCACTCAAGCTATGGGAGCAAAACCCATAGTACCCGCGGGGGTGATTACCCTTTTAAAGGTTAAGGCTATTTTGCAAAAAGTTTTTGAAAAGAAAGGACAAAAAAAGAAAATGAAGCCCCCAAATAGATCCCCCCACCCGTCATCCCCGCCCCCTTACCCGTCATCCCCGCGAAGGCGGGGTCTCTAGTCGCCCTTTTTGCAAGGGGAAAGT
>CAYVBP010000066.1:0-8638 GCA_964449155.1 uncultured Rhodospirillaceae bacterium
CGGGGGTGAGTATTTTTGAAAGGGAAAGGCATTATAAGATGCGATAAAGAAAGAAAAATCCCTCCCCAAGCCGATTAAACCCGGGAAGGAATTAAACCCTATTCCTCAACCCAATAATTCGGCGCTTCCGACGTGATCTGCACATCGTGCACGTGGCTTTCGCGAAGTCCCGCGCCTGTGATTCGCACGAACTCAGCATTTTTCTGCAATTCGGCAATTGTCGCCGCGCCCGTATATCCCATTGCCGCGCGCAACCCGCCGATCATCTGATGAATAACAGGCTGCACCGGCCCCTTGTATGGCACGCGGCCTTCGATGCCTTCGGGAACCAGCTTGCTCGGATCGCTGCTCGCCTTCTGGAAATAGCGATCCGCCGATCCGCCCGCCATCGCGCCCACGCTGCCCATGCCGCGATAGGACTTATACGAACGCCCCTGATACATAATCACGTCGCCCGGCGCCTCGTCCGTGCCCGCGAACATCGATCCCATCATCACAACGTCCGCGCCCGCCGCAATGGCCTTGGCGATTTCGCCGGAATAGCGAATGCCGCCGTCGGCAACGACGGGAACTCCCTTTTTCAAGCAAACCTCGGCCACGTCCATAACTGCCGTCAACTGGGGCACGCCGACGCCCGCGACAATGCGGGTTGTGCAAATCGAACCCGGCCCGATCCCGACCTTGACCGAATCCGCGCCCGCGTCGATCAACGCTTCGGCGGCTGCGGCTGTCGCAATGTTTCCAGCCATAATTTGGGTGCCTTTCGCAATCTTGCGAACGTCCCGAACCTGTTGAAGCACGCGCGACGAATGGCCGTGCGCCGTATCGACGACAATCAAATCGACGCCCGCGTCAACCAAGGCCTCGGCGCGCCCCAGCCCGTCCGGTCCCGTGCCGATGGCGGCGGCGGCGCGAAGACGCCCCTTTTCGTCTTTGGACGAATGCGGAAAAGCCTGCGCCTTTTCGATATCCTTGACCGTAATAAGGCCGATGCAGCGATAGGCGTCGTCAACGACCAAGAGCTTTTCGATGCGATGCTTGTGCAGCAACCCTTTGGCCTCGTCGTTATTGACGCCTTCGCGAACAGTGACAAGTTGCCGCGTCATCAGCTCGGAAACGGGCTGCTGCATGTTCTTGGCAAAACGAACGTCGCGGTTCGTAATCACCCCAACGAGCTTGCCGGACGGCTGCTCAACGACGGGAATGCCGGAAATCTTGTTATCGGCCATGAGCCTTAAGGCTTCGGCCAAAGGCGCGGTCGGCGCGATGATAATAGGATTGACGACCATGCCGGATTCGAAGCGCTTGACGCGCCGGACCTCTTCGGCCTGCTCGGCTGCGGTCATATTGCGGTGAATGACCCCAAGCCCTCCCGCCTGCGCCAAAGCGATGGCAAGTCTGCTTCCCGTCACGGTGTCCATGGCGGAAGAAATGATGGGAATACTGAGCGTTATCGTCCGAGACAACCGCGTCGCGGTTTGCACGTCGGAAGGAAGGACGGAAGACGCGCGCGGCACAAGCAGCACGTCGTCAAAAGTTAATGCTTCGCGGAATATAGCCATCTCTGAGGTCCCCTTGGGTTTCTCTTAATGGCGGCCATGTATAACCCTGAATATGCCCTCAGGTAAAGGGCATTTTATGCCTTCAGTTTTTTTTTGTCTGCATCAATGTGTCTTCGAGATCGTTGGCCGCTGAAAAAAACGCAAGCTTGGCCTCTTCCGAAAACGGGTTTTCGCGCTCAATAGCGCGAAAAAGTTCGTCCGAATCGTGCCGGACCATGTCGACCATCTGCATCATTAACTCGTACGTGCGGGTCGGAAACCGCATCGGCGGAAGGTCCAGCGCGACGATGATCTTGGCCAGCATATGCGTTAATCCTTGCACATAGGCCGCCTCGCGGTCGTGCTCCTCGGGCGTGACCTCAAAGGTGCGAAGCCCCAGCTTTTCGGCGCAGAATTTAGCGACGCAAGGCCCCTTGCCGCCGCGCACTTCGCAAATCGCGATATTCAGACCCGCAATGCCGTTCTTGCCGCTTTGAGGCCCGAATAAGGGGTGCGTGCCGACGATGGAAACGGCAGGCGGCAAAATCTCCAACATCGCCTCGACCGGCTTTGTCTTGACCGAGCAAACGTCGATAACGAGCGCGTCGGGTTTCAGCATCGGCGCGATTTCGCCCAGAACCGGACGCAACCGCTGGACCGGAACGGCCAGCACGACGATATCGCACGAAGCCGCTGCGCGCAGATCGCCCGGCGTTGCGCCAAGTTCGCGCGCAAGCGCCAAAACGTCGGCGCTTTCGTCATTCAGCACAAATTCAAAATAAGGCGCCAGATGCCGCGCCATGAAAGCGCCAAACGACCCGACGCCAATAAGACCGAGAGATTTTTTATCCATGACAAATAACCTTAACCCAAGCCCCAGGAAGGGACTATTTCCTTCCCGACTTCAACGGCGCGGCATAGCCGCCCAGCGGCGCAAGATGTTGAAGCCTGCTCCCGAGCATCGCGCGCAACCGTGACAAACGTGTATCGTTGCGGCCAACATAGCCCTCGGTTTCGACGAGGAAAAGCGTCGGCGCGGACGCGCCGCGCCCGGCTGTTTGGAACAAAAGCTGCCTCACCTTATAGCCCGCCTTGCCAAACAAGCGCTTCATCTCGCTTTCAGGCACATGAACGCATTGAAGGGCTAGGAAGCTGTAATCGTCCCCCGTCAGTTCAGGATACAGCTTTCCAACGGCAAGGCCTGCGGGCAGGCAATGTCGCGCGTTGGACCGACCCGTTTTAAAAACTTCGAATGGCAACGACGCAAAAACGGTTAATACGTTCTTTTTGTCGGCGCCCAGAAGCGTCCACCACGGGTTCTTGTCCTTTTTATCGGGGAACGGAACGACGGCAAGCGTCGCCTTCCCGGATTGAACGGCTTTAAGGGCATCGACCGCCGAAGGCATCTCCAAAAGCGGCGTGAAAGAACCGTAGTAATCGCGCGCCAAGTCCCACATATCCGGCCCTTTTTGCGGAACCGTGACGGCAACGGTAAAGGACCCTTCGGCCAAGGTAAAAGCCGAAATCATTTCGCGCCACAAACGGACAATCAAGCCGTCAGGTATTTTTCCCTGAGGACGTCCGGCCAACGCGCGCAACATCTGCGCCTCGCGCCCGGGTCGGATATAAATATGCTGTTTTCCCTTAAGCTTGCGCACATAATCGATCACCTCGGCGCGTTCGCGCAAAAGGTCGTGCAACACCCCGTCGATCTTGTCAATTTGAGCCCGCAAATCGGCCAAAGCCTGCTTATCCGTTGTTCCGGCACTTGTTTTTAACGACATAAGATTGTCCCGATCCTTTTCATTTAAGCCAATAGAATAGGCCACAATCGTCGAAATGTCCAAAATTTCGTCGGCAGCGCCGCACGAAAAATGCCGGATAGACTTTAATTAACTGGAAACCGGATCGCTTTTGACTTTAAATCTGCAAACAATTTCGCGCTTATTAACCTCAAAAGTCCCTGCAAAAAAGCGTTTTTTTGGTTCGCCGTCTATAGGACCCTCGATGGACAGCAAAGCGAGGATGCGGATTTATTCGCGTTTAAAAATGCGCAAACGATTGCGCCGGAAACGCGGCGTCGATTTCGCGCATGGCAGCGAGAGGATCTTTTGCGTCGGCGACGGCACGAATGACAGCGGCATTATGGGCATAAGGCGTCAAAGCCCTTACGCGTTCAAGCGTCAAGCCGCCGATGGCGACGACGGGACGAAGGCTAAGCCTGTGCGCCTCCTTTAATGCATTGGGACCGACAACGGGATCTGCGTCAGCTTTCGATGCCGTCGCAAACAACGGACCGAACCCGATGTAATCGACAGGCGCATCGTTGGCCGCGACAACTTGGTCCAAGGCATGTGTGGATAGTCCGACCAACCTGTTCGAGCCGACGATTGCACGAACCTCGGCAACGGAAAGATCCGATTGCCCTACGTGAACGCCGTCGGCATCTGATTCAAGAGCGATGTCCGGCCTATCGTTCACGATGAAAAGCGTCCGGCTGTTTTTCGTGATATTCCGCAGCTTTCGCGCAAGCGTTCGATGTTCGAAATCGTCGCCGCCCTTATACCTCAGTTGAAGGGCTGGCAATTCCGCCTGAACTGCCAGACGCGCGAGGTTTTCATATCCATCCCTCGGTTCGGTTAGAATCAAGTAAAGGCCACGTCCGAGAACGGGGCGGGATATCGTGTTGTCGCGCATCGGTGCCATAGCATCTGTCTGCCTACCGTTTGGCCAAGTCCCTAAGACTAGGTCGAAAGAACGGCATTGGACTGTTTTTTACTTACAACACTCAACGTTGCAAGAAGCTTTGGGAGCCCATCGCCTCTCGCCGGGCTGCTGAGGCTGCAACAAAAGAGGGCGATAGTTCGGATCGATATACTGACCAGAATTCTGATCGGCGCGCTGAAAAGCCTTACGCGCAGCGCCGTCACGGTCTTCCTTCGTCATAACATTCATCTCGCCGAAAGAAAGCCCTTTTGCAAAAGCCTTGTAGCCGCCGGGCAAATTCCAGTTTTTAGTATCGTAATCCGGATAACATAGAGCGTTTTCTGGATCGACGAGCACCCACTTGTTCTGAATAAGGGCTTCGACAAAAGCGCGTCCTTGCACAGGTTCGGAATCGGACGACGAATTCCAATTCTCATGCACTGAATCGACAACGACACAGGGAATTTTTGCTGCCCGCGCGATAGACGCAAAGAGCACGGCGGTATCTACGCTTCCAATCGCGCAATCCCGTCCCAAGATGCAGCTTACCGGAATATCGAAACGTCTTTTGCGGCTGTCGTCCGGCAAAAAGACGACTTTATCTTTCATCAAAGAGATAATTTCGGAAAACGTCGCCAAATCCCGCTGGTCACCAAGTTTTTCTGCAAGCGAAACGACCGACCATGTTTGCTCTGTCTGCCTGTCTTGCCCCAAAAGTTGCTCTTTGTTTTCATACGCGGGCGCAACAAAAAATCCTTGAAAAACTTTCACAATAATCTCCGTGCAAAAAACTGTCCGCTAAGGACTCTAATTCTTGATTTATGGGGCTTCCCCATAAAAGCGTCTGAACTATAGCTAGTTAGCCAATCCGGCACAAGCAAAACAAAACACCGAAAACGGAAAGGAATTGAAAAGAAAAAGGAGAATCCGTTAACCATCCTTCGGTTCGATAAATCTATCCTTTTCGTTTGAAGCCGAAATCAACGCGTTGCCGTTCTGCTACGATTTCTCGAGTCGTTTGATGTAATTGGCGTAGGCGATTTCTTTCGGCACGCGGCCCACAAAATCTTTATCCATCGTGAACTTTTCATGGTGTCCCAAAGATGCCTTATCCCGCGCAATTGCCCTGTTGACCCCTTTCAGAGCGGATGACATCGTCGACCGCATCGTTTGCGGTATTGTCCTGTCCACCAGCAACTTGTTGAAAACCAGATTGAGAGTCATCAGGGTTGCCCGCTCAAGCTCTTTCTCGTTCCGATATCTCTTTGATCGCAAGAGAGAGTCGACTTGTTCTTTTATCATAGGCGTATGTAACGTCTTGCCTTCGTTAAGAAGCCGAACCAACAGGGGCTGAACCTCCATAATGGAACACGCATAGAACTGAACCAACGACATCGTATGGATAAGCTCGCGCCGAAGATCGTCGGATATGCCAACGCCGATATGATTGTTCCGGTCCTCTGGCAACGGAAAAGTCTGTTCTTCGACCAGAAACTCAAGGGGCTCGTAATTGACCCATAGTCCACGGCTTGGAACATCTTTCCTATAGGATACCGAACGTCGCATCCCGCATCCCAAATCGTACAACAAGGTGTTCGACGATTCAGAGCCTCCTGGTATCGGCACGCTGGAAACGAGAAAATCGTACGCAAGGTCTTCCTTGAACGGCTTTGTATGGGATACAATTTGAACGACAAGGTCTGTCGACAAATAGCGAAGACTATCCGCCGCCGCAGTTTCAGTGTCCCAAGAAGACAGAATTTTTTCGTGCAGCTTCGGGATAGGCGCCGAAAAATGCGCAAATAAAGGCGAGTTTTGGGGCAAAAACTTACCGAGGCGAATGAGTTCTTCGCGAAAGACAAGAACTTCGCTGTCTTGCGTAAAAGAGGACCAAGACATCTTTAGCTTCTCGCAAGCGCTCCGTTATCATTCGTTAGATTTGCCAGATGCGCTTCTACAAACTTTTGGAACCGTTCGTCACTTTGACGATTTCGGACCGTCAAATAGTCACTGTTCTTTGTGCACTGGAAACTCTTGCACAGCGTCGCGACCCAATGCGTCACCCCCCCCAGACAGGAATGAACGGCAGTCTTCTGGTCTTCCGCACATTGGGGAATCGACAATTCGGACCTCGCGATGTCCCAGTATTGCGCAACCCCCACACCGTCTTCGAGAGACTCTTTCGCTTGTTCGTTATCCGCTTCCAGCATAAAAACCTTCTTCGAAAAAAGAAGGGCTTGATACTGTTTCAGATTAATTTCCAACATAGGCACTTCATCCCTTTGGGAAACACGATCTGTTAGGTTTTCTCTGCGCTGATTGTTTTTTAGAAAGATAAAGTTTTAGTTACCAAACACACACCGGAATGCTCCATCCGACAATGACGCGATCCACCGGATATAGGGAAAAACTTACACATTTTCACTTTTCCATATCGATATCCTCGTGTTACCTCACCATCTGCGACATTTTTATACAGAGTCGCGGCGTTTTTCAATTTTTTTGTTCGCCCCAAGGTGCAAGCGTTCAAGCTTATCCCTATTGAAGCCCAGCAAAGATCGGTTACAAGCGCAATAAAATGTCTTGCGCGGCCTTGCGCCCGGAAAGCAGCATGCCGCCAAAAACGGGACCCATGCGGTAGCCGCCGCAAACGGCGTTCGCCGCCATGCCGGTCACATAAAGGCCCGGATAGACTTCCTTAGTATTGCCGACGGTCTGGGCCTCGCCCTGTTCGGCTTCCATCGATTTTTCGCCGACGATGCCGCCAGTGACCGTATCGAGCTTGACGCCCATTTTGCGCACGAGAACCTCGGTCACGGTCGAGGGATGTCCTGTGCTGTCGATCACGTATGTCGCGTGCAAGGTCAACGGGTCCACATGCCATTTCAAGGTCTCGACAGCGCCCCAGTTTATGACAAGGCCCGCAACGCGGCCGTTTTTGATAACAACGTCTTCCATCGCGATCAGGTTGAAGATCTGCAATCCCGCCCGCACGGCCTTGTGAACCAGCGTCGCGGTTACGTCGACAGAATCCAGCACATAATAGCCCGGTTCGTATTCGACGCCTTGAATCCCAAATTCGTCCAGAAGTTCTTTGCCCGCTTCCTGCACGACGATGGAGTTGAACATCATGCCGCCGCCCCACATGCCGCCGCCGATGGAAAGCTTGCGTTCGAACAAAGCGACCTTGCGCCCGGCCTTGGCGAGATAATAACCCGCCACAAGCCCCGACGGCCCGCCGCCGACAATCGCCACGTCGAGATCGAGGTTATCCGAGATTTTTTTGAAATAGGAATCGAGAATTGCGCGACTGATCGTAACTTCGTTAAGCATTGTGGCCTCCGGGGTTAAACGTTCCGGGGACGCGCCGGACAGGCTTTTGCGCAGCCGTCCGCTTTCTGCAAAACAGATTGACGTTCATCTCTTTGTTCTCCCTACGCGGGCATGATCCCGACAGGTTCAAAGGGTATGATCTCAGGCCGCTTGCGGCCACCCCCGTGGCTTTGTTTATGCAGACGCAAAAAGCTTCTGTCAACAAATGCCTCGATCCGTGCAACAATAGAAGCGGATTGGTCAACGAAGGAGCGTTTATATGGCCAAAGCACTTGAAGCGCATGCGTATTTGGCGGGGCCGGACGTGTTCTTACCGAATGCCGTTGCGATAGGCCGCGCCAAGAAAAAAGCGTTGGAGCGGGTAGGAATTATCGGACATTTTCCTTTTGATAACGAAATTCCAGCGAGCGCCGCCTCTGACCCGAGCAAAGCGGCGCGCCTTATTGCCAAAGCCAACGAGCGCATGATGATGGCTTGCTGCCGCCAGGGATACATCGGGATTATCCTTGCGAATATGATGCCTTTTTACGGACCGTCGATGGATGTCGGAACGGCCTTTGAGGTCGGATTCATGAGCGCGCTTGCCGCAACAAATCCTAACGTCGTCATCATTGGATACACGGACGACCCGCGGCCCTTTGAAGAACGCGTGATCGAAATGGTCTATGGCGGCAGGAAAAACGTCTATAAAAGAAACGGAAAATTATATGGCCCCGACGGCAAATTGATCGAAACCTTCGGCTGCGCCGATAACCTCATGATCGCGCACGCTGTCGAGAAAACCAAAGGAACGATCGTCTTAAGTTTCGACGAAGCCATTGTCGCCGCGCGAAAAGCCGTCGACGCGCGACGGGCGTCGCATGAAGCGCAAAAATTGAAAGCCTCGGCCGCGCTTTCGCAGCAAGGAGCGACGGGTTTGCCGTGGCATGGGGGACGCAATCAAAGAGAACGTTATACCAATCCCGGATCAAAATGAAGCAAAGGGGACACAATCAATAACCCCCGGCAGAGCCGGGGCTTGATGGGGAACCGCTCCAAGCGGTTTTAAAAGACTCTCA
>CAYVBP010000067.1:0-8495 GCA_964449155.1 uncultured Rhodospirillaceae bacterium
CGCGCTCGCCAGCAACAAAGCAAGCAAGGGCGTTCGGCGTTTCGGTCTTACAACCAGTCCCATGTCACGATTTTAAGCTTTTTCGATTACTTTTTGGTTACGATTGTACTAATAAGGCATTAAAAGCCATACGTAACCTGCATGAAATACCTTGGATTTTTTCCGTTCCCATAAAGCGGGTTTGTCGTAGCCTTAGACAAAGGAAAAGCAAGCCCAAGACTTCCTGAAACACCCGCTTCCGATACAAATCGGACCCCGGCACTGATTGAACTGCCATTATTATATAAAATGGTCGCGCCTTTTCTGTGATTCCATATTGCGCCGATATCGTAAGAACCATAAGGAACCAACGAAACCCCATAAATCTGCCCCATTCCGAAATAACGAGCCTCAACAGAACCGGCAAGTCCCCTGTCGCCGATAATCTCCGAGTTATCGTAAGCCCTCCCAAACGACTGGCCGCCATATCCAAATTGCTCAGACGAATAAAGCGGTCCGGACGACCATTGGCCTGTGGAGGAAACAAGCATCCGCCAACTTTCTGTAATTTCCTGTTCACGAACGATATTCATGCCGATTTTCGTAAAATCCGGACGCGCAAAAGCTCTTGAAACGTACTGATCGCCACAATCGCTAGCGCCCAAAAATTGAAGCCCTTGAGAAAGGACCACATCGACAACATTCGACCCGCCCCAGCTATCGGCCTTTTGATAATTCAAACCGAAGCGCGCAACGCGAATGCTATCGCGCGTCATAAGGGATCCTAGAATATCGGTACTTGTCTCTCTCACGTCGAGGCCAAATTTTCCAGTCAGATTCTCCTGCCGCTGACGGATAAACCGATAATCCAACGAAACCCCCAAGGAGGTCGAAAAACCTTTTATTTCATAATCATGAAGCGTATACCCCGGAGAAGACTTCGTATACCCGACAGACACCCCAAGAGTACCCCCCGGAAACACAGGCATTTCGTGCGTAACGTTAATATAATTCATTTCATCGAACGGCAACGAGGTCACAGCAGTCATTGTCGTTCGCTGCGTCGGCCAATAAACGGCCTGCGCGCGAAGTTGCCCCTCGTATGGTCCCAAATAATGCGAGCCGAAGTTATCAAATCCGACTGAGCCCGAGACGATAGGCGTATCTTTCTTCTCTAACAACAGGCGAACAGCGCCGTCAGAAGACTCGGCCTTCTCTCCATCCTCAATCGGCTGCAAAACGGCATGTAAATCGACGCCCGGCAAATCATTCAAATGAAGAAGAACGCTTTCGATATCGTCGGTTTTGACCGGACGGAAAGACCGAAGCCGGGCCAACCATTCAGCAACGATTTCATTCTGAACGATAGGATCGTCGCATTTAACGTCCGCGATGTATCCCTCGATAACTCTGATGGTTACGATGCCGCCGCTGACTTTCTGTTCTGGAACGACGGCGCGAGAAAGAAAATACCCCGCATTCTGATAACGCTCGGTCAATCTTCCCGCCATTTCCCAAATCGTATCCATGGATATTTCATGGCCAATCGCGGCCGCATAAATATCCTCGACCTCTGAAACGGGAAAAGCCGTCATCCCCAAAAGATGAACCTCTTTCAGGACCATCCTAATATCCTTGCTTCCCTCGGGAGAAACAGGTGTAAAAAGGCCTTTTCTGGGTTTCGCGGGCGAAAGCAAATTAGGCGTCTGCGGATGCAAATCCTGACGCAAATCCATGCGTCCGGGATCCGCTGGGCCAGGCAGAGCCGTCGCATAAGCGTCCGCCACGCCAAGCGCGAATATAGCAGGAATAACTCGCAACAATCCCTTCATCACTCAAGCGCCCTTCGAGTAAGCAAAGAAGACGAAAGAAAAACTCTCAACAAAACCCAAGAAGATCCAGCAAAGATGGGCTTGATAACCAGCGCACCGAACACTCCAAAACATTTGTGGTTGTTTCGCAAGAGAAACACACACATCGGCCCTAGTAAAACCTAGTTCACATATTTCTTTTTAAAAATACTTAAGAAACAAAATTTTTTCTTCAAGAAAACATTAAGGCAGACACAAATGATTCGTTTCGGATGCGTCATTATGCACACAGCCGCTCTTTGTTGCTACGGCGAAACAAAAACGCAGGACTCCAACATGTTATACAGCTCCCGGATAAAAGTGAAGCGAAGGGGATACAATAAAGTGCAGGTCAGCGTAAAATCGATAGTAGTTTATCTCCAACAATAGATAATCGTTACCGACCGCAACAATTCTTGTACTTAAGGCCGGACCCGCAAGAACAAAGATCGTTCCGCCCGGTTTTGGCTGCGCGAGCTGACATTGGAAATAAAATCCCGTCCGTATAAAACCAGAGTCCTTCTTTCCGAACGAATTTGCTTCTTTCATGCTGTTGGAGATTCTTTCCGTTTTGACAATAATGCGCAACAAATTCGACGATGCCCGTTGCGTCGTCCTGCAGGCCTTTACTAACGGATAGAATTTCAAGTTTAACCCAAACGCTTGCGTTCTCCCGTCGCGATATGGATTCCTTATAAAGCCCCGGACGGTTTTCGGGCAGTAACGTCGCTTCAAGATACGCAGCATTTCCCGTCGCGAAGGCGGAATAGCGCGACCGCATCAACGCCTCGGCCGTCGGCGCATGCGCCCGCCCTGACAAAAAAGGACCGCAACACTCGGAAAACGAGCGCCCGGATCCGCAAAAGCATTCGCCAGAGTTCAGCTCGTTCATGCCCGCCGCTCGAACAACAAGCGCAAGCCTTCAAGCGTAATCATCTGATCGACGACATCGATGGACAAGCATTCGTTCTTAATCAAAGACGCCAGCCCGCCTGTCGCAATGACCTTGGCATTTTCTCCAATCTCTGCGCGGATGCGCGAAACAAGCGCGTCGGTCTGTCCGGCAAATCCGAAAACGGCACCGCTTTGCATAGAATTGATCGTATTTTTTCCGATAGCAGATGGAGGCGTCCTGAATTCGACTGGATAAAGCCTCGACGCCTGCTGAAACAAAGCGTTCATAGAAATCGAAATGCCCGGCGCGATAGCGCCGCCAATATAATCGCCGTTATCGGCAATAGCATCGAATGTCGTCGCCGTGCCGTAATCGACAACGACCAATGGCCCGCCGTACTTGTGAAACGCGCCGACGGCATTGCAAATCCTATCCGCGCCGACATCCGTAGGCATGTCATAGCGAATAGTCATTCCCAAATTTTCCTTTGCCGAAACAAAAAACGGCTCGGTGCGAAAATAGCGCCGAGAAAACTCGGTCAAATCCCTGTTCGCCGGAGGAACGACGCTGGAAATTGCAACATTGCGTATATTTTCGAGTTTCAGTCCAGCCGAAAACAAAAGCCCACAGGCCAAAGCGCCATACTCGTCGGCGGTGCGCCCCCTGTCCGTCCCAAGACGCCAGTCTCCGACAAGCTCGGCCGCATCGCCCCTGCCGCGATAAACCCCAAGAACGACGTTCGTGTTGCCAACATCGAGAACAAGAAGCATTGCACCCTCACGCCGCCGATTTGGATCGTTGCATCAACTGAGCTTCAAGACTCGCGAGCCTCTTGCGCATAAAAGCAAGGGACCGCGCAATAGATCGATTGTTGTCGATCTCGTCCGCAAGCCGCGCGATTTCCGCATCCTTGCCCCTAAGTCCTTCCGCCGCCGCAGCCAAAAGAGGCAACGCGCGCGTCACGTTATCGCAAATATTAATCGTCGCCGTCTGAGCCGTCCTCGACAACGGATTAAGGTCGATGGAAATGACTTTCTTGCCCCATTTGACAAGAGCCTCCGTCCTGTCACCGTCCTCCAAAGGAACGATAACGACATCCGCCGCCGCAATGCCGTCTTTATCGACGCTGCCGCGCGCCGACGCAAGGTTCGGGACGCGCGCGCCGGGATTGACCCCCAACACGCAATCCGCACCGTGGGCGCAAAGGAAATCGGCGATCATTTTTTCGCGTTCCTGCGTGCGCCCGTAAAAAACGTTGACTTCAATCTTGGCCGGAATCGCCTTCGCCAAAGCAACAACGGCATCGGGCGCAAGAGCCGCCGTATTGCCGTTGACGCTAATAACGGGATGCTCAGCCTGAAGCAGCAAAGCGGCAGCGGCACGAATGTCGTCCCTAACAGGCGGCGGCGTATCTTCGCCCAAAATATAATCGAACGCTTCCCCGCGTCCGTGCGAAATTGGTCCCGTTTCAGCGACAAGACCAGTCGCGGCATGTTCTGCAATAGCGGCGCGCAAACGTAAAGAGACGGCGCGTGGATGATTGTCAGGAATATCGTGCACGAAAAGAGCTCCTAAAAAAACAAAAAACCCCGCCCCTCAAGGAAAGGCAAACGCCAAGATAATAGAAGCCCCGTTCCCTAAACAGAAGCGTATTTTTGAATCCACGCGCAAAAAGCGTTCATCCAAGACTGCAGGAACTTTTTCGAGGATTCGCCTATATTTTCTCCATCGAATAGGCCTTCCTTATACTGAAGATAAACGTCCGGCTGCGGAAGAACGGGCATATTAAGGCACGAAAGAACATTCCTCAAATGCTGCTGCGCGAGCGCCGACCCGAGCGCGCCGACGGATAGCCCGACGATAGCCGCAGGTTTGCCGTCCCACGCGCTTTGCGCATAGGGCCGCGACGCATGATCGATGGCGTTTTTTAAAACACCGGGAACGGATCGATTATATTCCGGGGTCACGAAAAGAACGGCCAGAGATTCCCGAATTTCTTTTTTAAAGCGCTTAACGGATGCGGCCTGATGCTCATCGTCGTCCTGATTGTAGAGCGGAAGATCGCCAATATCGGAAAGAACAAAATCGAACTCCGGCGGCGCTATTTTCGCAAGCGCTAAAGCCAGCCTGCGATTAAACGAGTCTTTGCGAAGACTGCCGACAACGACGGCGACGCGATATCCGGCCATAAACGCCTCCCCGACGGACAAACGACATATCCCATTGTCGCCTTTTTGCGCCCATTGTCAAACGCTGCGCCCCCATACAAGGGAAGGGCGCAGCGCCGCACAAAGAAACATCAGGTTGTCTTGATTTCAATTTTCTTCGCGCTTGTCTTTTCCTCAGGAAGCTTGGGCAACATCACTGTCAAAACGCCTTTTTCGAATTTCGCTTCGATTTTATTGGCGTCGACAGCCGCACTGATCCCCAAACGCCGCGCGAAACTTCCGGTTGAACGCTCTACAATATGCCATGTATCTTTTTTCTCTTCGCGTTCAACCTTCTTTTCGCCACGCACAGTCAAAAGCCCGTCGTCAAAGGATACGTCAATATCCTTCTCAGTCAGCCCCGGCAATTCGGCAGTTACGACAAAAGCTTTTTCGTTTTCCTTGACATCGATTGCGACAGGCAGCGCCGCTGCCTCTGTCGCAAACCCCCCAGGTACGCCTCGCCACGCTTCCTCAAGCGACCGCTGCAACGCGCGACTAATTGAAGGAAACGGATCGTCATAACGGGAGGTTAATAAAGAACGAATGGTCATAGAACCCTCCTTTCTCGATGTTATCTCCGATACCATTCTTGGATCAGAGTCACAGGAAAGAAATGGGGAGAAACTAGAAAAAATAAAGGGGAACGAAAAGAGAATCTTTGCGCCCCATATTTATCAATGCGTTATCGCCTCATGGCAACGCGAACATATATCCGGATGCTTCTGGTCCATCCCGACCTCCGGTAGAATCTGCCAGCAGCGTTCGCACTTTTTACCGTTCGCAAGATCGACAACGACACCGACACCCTCTACATCCGGCAAAATAAACGCGTTCTCCGGAACGGGCGCCTTCATAAAGCTCACGTCGGAGCAAATGCATATCTCGGAGAAATCAAGCCCCCTCAAAAGCACGGCAACCTTTTCGCTTAATCCGTCCTTAAAGGACAAGAAAATCCGCGGATGCGCCTGCAAACTCGATCCGATTTTCTTTTCGTTGCGCGCGATTTCCATAGCGCCCGTCACGACGCGGCGAAGCGCGCGGATTTCGGCCCATTTGGCCGCCAACGCCTCGTCCTTCCATTGTGCGGGAACGTCTGGAAATGTTTTTAAATGCACGCTTTCCGCCGCTTCGCCAAAACGGGCAATCCACGCTTCCTCGGCCGTAAAACAAAGAACCGGCGCAAGCCAAACGACAAGGTGATTAAAAACCTGCTCCAAAACTGTGCGCGCAGCACGACGACGCAAAGCGTCCGGCCGGTCGCAATAAAGGCTGTCCTTGCGAATATCGAAATAAAACGCCGACAAATCCGCATTGCAGAAATTATGCAGCGTCGTCACCAACCTGCCAAGCTCAAATGAATCGAAGTCGGCCCTTAAAACCGCATCGACCTCGCCCAGCCGATGCAAAACCCAGCGCTCAAGCTCAGGCATTTGATCGACAGGAAGTCTCTCCTGTGCGCTCATGCCGTTCAACGCGCCCAAAAGATAGCGCAGCGTATTCCGGAATCTCCTATACACATCGCCGATTTGTTTCAAAATTTCCGGCCCGATGCGCTGATCCTCAACGAAATTGCTCGACACCGCCCAAAGGCGCAAAATATCCGCGCCCATTTTCTGGAAAACATCCTGAGGGGCCGTGGTATTGCCCAAAGACTTCGACATCTTGCGGCCCTGTTCGTCGAGCGTAAAGCCGTGCGTCAAAACCTTGTCGAACGGCGCGCGCCCAACAGTGCCGCACGATTCCAAAAGCGACGAATGGAACCACCCGCGATGCTGGTCCGACCCTTCGAGATAAAGCGTCGCCGGCCAACGCAAATTCGGCCACTCGGTGCTTTTCAGGTCCTGATTAAGACAAAACGCGTGCGTCGAGCCGGATTCGAACCACACATCGACGATATCAAACACCTGCGCGAAATCGGCGACCTTGTATTTATTTCCCAAGAACTCCTGCGGATCGCGCGCATACCACGCATCCGCGCCATCTTCGTCAAACGCAGCAGCCACGCGGTTTAGAACCGCTTCGTCCCGCAAGATCTCACCGGTTTTCTTGTTCAGAAACAGCGCAATCGGAACGCCCCACGCGCGCTGGCGGCTAATGCACCAATCGGGACGCGCCTCCAACATGCCGCGAATACGGTTTTCTCCGATGGAAGGATACCACTGCGTCTTCGAAACGGCTTCCAACGCAAGCTCGCGCAAGGTCTTATCTTTCCCCTCGATTTTCCTGTCCATCGCAATAAACCACTGCGGCGTCGTGCGGAAAATCAACGGAGCCTTTGACCGCCATGAATGCGGATAGGAATGCTTGACGTTCCTTTTGGCAAGCAACGCGCCCGCCTCAAGTAACGCGCGAATAACGGCTCCATTAGCCTCGCCGACTTTACCGTCGGGCTTATAAACGTAAAGCCCTTCGAACCCCTTGACGTTCGACAGATATCGCCCGTCGTCGCCGACAGTCTCGTCAAATTTGATGTCGTATTTCCGTCCTAAATTAAAATCGTCCTCGCCGTGTCCCGGCGCGATATGAACGAAGCCCGTCCCCGCTTCCGTCGTGACAAAATCGCCCCGATAAAGCGGAACGTCATAATCGAAATACCCCTCGGACCCCGCGCGATGCCAGAACGGATGCCGCGCGACCGTCCCCTCCAAATCGCATTCCGAAATCTCCGCCAGCTTCGTCGTGCGAACGATCTTGGCATCCTGAAGAAAGACGCGGAACAAATCGTCGGCGACAAGTAAATGCTCGCCAACCTTCGCGAGACCGCCATCCTCGATCTCGTCGACACGAAAAACGGTATATCTGAATTTGCCGTAAGCGACGGCGCGGTTGGCCGGGATCGTCCAAGGCGTTGTCGTCCAAATGACGACGCTCGCGCCTTCAAGCTCCTTGCATGCAGTCTTGACGACGGGAAACTTGACCCACAACGTCGTCGATGTGTGATCCTGATACTCGATCTCAGCTTCAGCCAAAGCCGTCTTTTCGACAACCGACCACATCACGGGCTTGACGCCCTTATACAGCAAGCCGTTTTGAACGAACTTGTACATCTCGCGTAAAATCTGCGCTTCGGCCTTCTTCGTCATCGTCGTATACGGATGCGCCCAGTCGCCGACGACGCCCAAACGCTGAAACTCCTGCGATTGCGCGTCGCGCCATTTAGCAGCGAACGCGCGGCATTCGGCCCTGAACTGAAGAAGGGGCACCTGATCCTTATCGAGTCCCTTTTGGCGATAACCTTCTTCGATCTTCCATTCGATAGGCAGCCCATGGCAATCCCACCCCGGAACGTAAGGCGCGTCCCTGCCCATCATCTGCTGGCTGCGCACGACGACGTCTTTCAAAATCTTATTCAGCGCATGCCCGATATGAATATTGCCATTGGCATAAGGAGGCCCGTCATGAAGGATAAATTGCTCGCGCCCCTTCGCCTGTGCGCGCAATTTGCCGTACAAATCCATCGCGCTCCACCGCGCGAGCAGCTCCGGCTCTTTCTTGGGCAAGCCGCCCTGCATCGGAAAAGTCGTTTGCGGCAAAAAAACGGTATCGCGGTAGTCTTTTTTA
>CAYVBP010000068.1:0-8175 GCA_964449155.1 uncultured Rhodospirillaceae bacterium
CTAAAAATCTGGTGAGCAAGGTCATGACACTCTCAAAATCCTGGTTTTGCCTACACCTTTTTGTCAATTATGTCGAAAAATCCGCTTTCCATTGCCTTAAGTCTCATGCTTTGTCATAACACAGATATGGGATTTTGAGTCGGCATTTCGATGCCGCGTCGGACGTTTGTTCGTCACAGTCTTGAAACGGGAATCACCGGCGCGGTTTCCGGTCTTTAGCTTTGTGTCACGGAGAATCCTTTGTTCGAAACGGTTGGTGTTTTATATCGCGGCTTGATTCTAGGTATTGTCGTTGCCGCTCCTGTCGGTCCTTTGGGGTTGCTGTGCATTCGCCGCACGTTGCAAAAAGGTGCGATGGTTGGTTTGGCTACGGGGCTTGGCGCGGCCATTACGGATGCCTTGTTTGGTTCAATCGCCGTTCTGGGCGTTAGCGCCGTTTTGGGCTTCATTCACGAAAACGAAACGTTGATTCGTCTGATCGGCGGCGTGGTCGTTTTGGCAACGGCAGGGCATACGTGGTTTGACCATCCAAAGCCTCCGCATCAGCCGCATTTCATGCCCAAGGTCATCGACGAGCTTTCTCAGGAAAACGTGGTTGTCAAAGGCAACAACAGAACGATGGCGCTTTTGCGGGCGGTTTTAAGCGGTTTTGTCATAACCATCACAAATCCTGTTGCGCTTTTTGGAACGTTGGCCATTGTGGCGACTTTCGGCGGGGTTTCGCGGAAGCTTGAGGCCAACCTCCTTATCACCGGCATTTTTTGCGGATCGTTTCTCTGGTGGTTTATGCTGTCGTCGGGCGTCGGACTTCTGCGCAAGCACTTTACGGAAAACCGAATAGTAATCGTTAACCGTGTGACCGCCATAGGACTCGCAGCTCTTGCTTTCTGGGCAATAGCTAGCGGCGTACGGTCGTATTTCTAGTCCAGAATATTATTTCGTTACGGTTGGGGCGTTTTGCCTTTGACGTCGGTCGTGTACATTGTCGTCCATGCTTTGCGTGCGACGGGGTTGATAAGTAGATGAAAATCTAAAATCTTCGCTGCTTCGCGGAAGCGCAGCCAACCGAGCCTTGTATTCGTCTTCGCTGTCGTTCCATGCTGCGGAATAATATTTTTCTAAGACCCCTTCCATATTGCGTTTGGCTAGCCATTCCTGCGTAATTGCGGTGCCATGGAGAATGCCGCTGAACTGCTTGAGCGAAACGTTTCCCTCAAGTTTCTCTGCGACGAAAGCAATCTGGGCATTTGGGCCGCCAATGATTTTCCAGATTGTGTGGCCGATGGAATCTTTGCTCGATGGCTCGGTGGATGACGGCCCCCTGTGATTGGCGACATATTTGGGACTTTTTTCGAAAAGGTCGCCGTATTCCTGCGCGCGCGTTTTTCCTTGGCCTTCTCTGGGCGCGTTCCATTTGTCCTTGCAAAGTTCTTCAAAAACGGTTGCCCAGTGAGACATGTTTTCTTGTGAAATGGGCTTTCCGTCATAAATGATTTGGCCAAGCTTTTGAGGCGCGACGCGCAGCTTGTTCGTGATCTTACGGCTTTGCGCCGATGTCCGGTCTGTATAAATTATATCTTCAAGCAAAGCTCGGAACTCGTCTTTGGGCGGACGCTGAGGTTTGGTGCGCTGAGGATATTCAAAAGGTTCGTGGCAAGGGGTCATGTATAAAAATAGTCTTTCAAGTTTCTCCGACAGATTATCCGCGATAAAAATACTTTCAGGCGAAGATTTTTTGGTTAAAAGCGGTCTTTTGTAAAAAAAGAGTCGCAGAAACCTGCGACTCTTTCTTTTTTCGGACTTATCCCCTTTCGCCAAAGCTTCGGAGGACAAACAATTTCCAAGGGGACGTTTTTAAAGGCAACCCCAAGAAATCGTTTAGAAGTCCATATCGCCCATGCCGCCCATGCCACCGCCGGGGCCGCCAGCAGGAGCTTTCTTCTCGGGCTTTTCGGCGATCATGCATTCGGTCGTAATTAAAAGACCTGCGACCGACGAGGCGCTTTCAAGCGCAATGCGAACGACCTTTGTCGGATCGACAATGCCGGCCTTCAAAAGATCGACGTAATCGTCCTTCTGCGCATCGTAACCGAAGTTCGTGTCCTTCTGGTCAAGCAAGCGCCCGACGACGACCGAACCGTCGACGCCAGCGTTCTGCGCGATTTGGCGGATGGGGGCTCCAAGCGCGCGGCGGACGATATCCACCCCGCGTTTTTGGTCGTCGTTGGCCCCGCGAACCTTTTCGATTGCGCGCACGGCGTACAGCAAGGCTGAACCACCGCCCGCGACAATGCCTTCCTCGACGGCAGCGCGGGTCGCGTGGATCGCGTCATCAACGCGGTCCTTGCGCTCCTTAACCTCGACTTCCGTCGCGCCGCCGACGCGGATGACCGCGACGCCGCCCGCAAGCTTGGCCAAACGTTCCTGAAGCTTTTCGCGGTCGTAGTCCGAGGTCGTTTCCTCGATCTGGGCGCGAATCTGCGTGCAGCGGGCTTCGATATCCTTCTTCTTGCCCGCGCCGTCGATGATCGTCGTGTTGTCCTTGTCGATGCGGATTTTCTTGGCGTTGCCCAGCATGTCGAGCGTGACGTTTTCGAGCTTGATGCCGAGATCGGCCGAGATAACCTGTCCGCCCGTCAGGATCGCCATGTCCTCAAGCATCGCCTTGCGACGGTCGCCGAAGCCCGGTGCCTTGACGGCCGCGACCTTAAGGCCGCCGCGCAGCTTGTTGACAACCAACGTCGCCAAAGCTTCGCCCTCGACTTCTTCCGCGACGATAAGCAAGGGCTTGCCCGACTGCACGACGGCTTCGAGAACCGGCAGCAGGGGCTGCAGGCTCGAAAGCTTGCTTTCGTGAAAGAGGATATAGGGGCTGTCCAACTCGACCGTCATCTTTTCCGCGTTCGTGATGAAGTACGGCGACAGATAGCCGCGGTCGAATTGCATGCCTTCGACAACTTCCAATTCGGTCTCAAGGCCCTTGCTTTCCTCGACCGTGATCGGGGATTCATTGCCGACTTTGCCCATGGCTTCGGCGATCTTGTCACCGATTTCCTTGTCGCCATTGGCCGAGATCGTACCGACTTGCGCAATTTCCGCATTGCTCGACACCTTCTTCGACCGCGATTTCAGATCTTCGATGACGGCTTCGACGGCTTTGTCGATGCCGCGCTTGAGATCGAGCGGGTTCATTCCTGCCGCGACGGCTTTCAGTCCTTCGCGCGATAGAGCTTGCGCCAAAACGGTGGCGGTCGTTGTGCCGTCGCCCGCTTTGTCGCTGGCCTTCGAGGCGACTTCGCGCAACATTTGTGCGCCCATGTTTTCCATCTTGTCCGTCAGTTCGATCTCCTTCGCGACCGATACGCCGTCTTTGGTCATGCGCGGTGCGCCGTAGCTTTTCTCGATCACGACGTTGCGGCCTTTGGGGCCGAGCGTGACTTTGACGGAATTGGCGAGGATATCGAGGCCGCGCAGCAATTTGTCGCGAGCGTCGGCACCGAAAATAATTTGTTTAGCAGCCATAGGTATATTCCTTTTTAAGGTTGGGATTTGGAATTCAAGATTCGGGACTCGGGAGGTCGCGGCTTAAGGGCCTGGCTCCCGAATCCCGGATGCCTTTTTTACTTTTTACACTTGCCTGAGCCGCCGCAGGACGTCAGAACGCCCATGATGTCCGACTCTTTCATAATCAAAAGATCTTCGCCATCGATCTTGACCTCGGTGCCCGACCACTTGCCGAACAAGATATGGTCGCCGACGGTGACGTCTAAAGCGACAACCTTTCCGGATTCATCGCGCGCGCCCGGGCCGACAGCAATGACTTCGCCTTCTTGGGGTTTTTCTTTGGCGGTGTCAGGGATAATGATGCCTCCCGCGGTCTTTTGATCGCCTTCAATGCGGCGAACGACAACGCGGTCATGCAGGGGACGGAATTTCATAGGGACATCTCCTTAATGTTAAACGGTATTTTCATACCCTTTCTATACGCGAGTTGGAGATAGGCTATTCCATCCGGTGTTTCAAGGGGAGTTAACAAAAATTTAATCTGGTCGCCGAGGGTCGCAAGGCAAGAATCAGACAATTCGAAATATTTCTTTACCTTTTCTTCGTATGATTGGCGCAACTTATGCGGGTGTGTCGCGTCTTGGGGCGCTTGTATCTTTTCCCGTTTTTGGAAAGGGAGGCTTTATGTTGGAAGACAATTTGAACCCTTGCCACAGCCCATTGAAAATACTCGTTGTCGAGGATAGCGATCTTTTACGCCAGATATTCGAGACGACTTTAGGCAAGGAGCACGTCATCGTGACCGCGGCAAACGCCAAGGAAGGGTGGGATTTTTATCAGAAATCAGCGCCCGATATCGTTTTTCTCGACATTATGCTGCCCGATGGCAACGGGCACGATCTTGCATACCGCATCAAGACGCGCAACCCAAAGGCTTTCATCGTGATGGCCACGGCTAGCGACTATGCAGACGATAAGGAAGAAGCCGCTTTCAACCATGTCGACGGGTTTATAACGAAGCCGTTTGGCAAGCAAAAAATTGACGAAGCCATCTGTCGTTTTTGGTCGACCCGCAAACAAAAAGGCCAATGCGAAAAAACGAGAATATAAGGATCGCAAATGGAAATCCTACACCACAGAGATCTACAGAAAAAAGATCATAAGGAACTTCTGGGCTATCTTCCTTATGTCAAACTATCGTTGAAAGAATGGATGTTCGTCGATATTCGGCTTAGCGAAATGCCGGAAGACTCCTTTGCGATCGAAAGGGCCGCTGAAGAAGTCCATGCTCTTTACAAAAACCGCGAAGGAAAGCTTTACATTTGCAACGACCGTGAGATTCTCATGCTCGTGCGGTGGGGCAAGGATAATCCGGCGGAAGCTATTGCAACTGACATCGGGACGGTATTGCCCAAAGAAGAATGCCAAGTTTATGTGCACGAACCGACGATGGGCGGGATCGCCAAGCTTGAAATTCTTATCACATACAGGCGGGCTTCAACGACGCCAACTTATGCGGACACGCGCGCGACGCGGCGCGAGAACATCGTCATCGTCGCCGACGACGACATGTATATGCGCATGCTGGTCAAAAAAGGCCTTGGCCCGGACGCGACGGTGATCGAAGTCGCGGACGGCGGCGACGTCATCGAAACCTACAAGAAAAACGTTCCCGATATTATTTTTCTCGACATCCATATGCCGAAGATCGAAGGAAATGCTCTGTTAGAACAAATCCTGAAAACAGATCCTCGCGCATATATTATTATGCTCAGCGCCGACAGCTCTCGCGAAAACGTCAAAATTGCCGTTCAAAAAGGAGCAAAGGGATTCCTGACAAAACCGTTCACAAAGGAACGCTTGCACGAATACTTGGCGAAATGCCCGACAATTTCATAAAGCGCGTTCGTGCGGACAAGCCGCGCTTCGTCAATCAAATTGCTTTTGCGCCATGCGGATTTGGCGTGCGCGCGTCAGGATGGCGTTTTCGACGGACGTTGCGGTGCTTGACGCGACGGCCGAATCTTCCCACGCGCCCTTGGAGCCTTTTTTCTGGCGAAAAACGGAGACCTTGATGCCGTTGGCCGTCAATTCGCGATCCCTGATGAGGATGTTTAACTTGATGCGTTCGTTGGGCGCATCCGGCGCGCTATACCAATCGGTAAGAATCAGGCCGCCGAACGGATCTGCCGAGGCAATCGGCATAAAAGACACCGTGTCGAGCGATGCGCGCCATAAAAATCCATTGACGCCAATTCCAAGGGATTCGGAAGTCTTTTTCTCTTTGCTGCCGAAAATATTCCAGCCGCCGTCGTCGCTGACAAGGCTTCCGTATTTATAGCGGTTTTCTTTCGTCTTGTCGCCATAAGTTGGATCGACCGACAAATCGCTGCATGCGGAAAAAGCGAAAAAGCCTAAGACGGCGGGGAGCAAAAGGGTGCGTTTCATGGTCTTTAGATTTGAGCAAGGACGGGAAAATTTTTAGATGCACTATTTATGGCAGCGGGACCGCCGATTGCAAGCGGAATACTAGCGCCCACATGATTTGCCCTCCCTCTGCCGTCCCTGCCTTTCCCTCTCCGTCATCCCCGCGAAGGCGGGGATCCAGTTGAAATCTCATACCAATCTCGGATCAAAGTGAGGCGAAGGGGACACAATAAAAATGCCCAAACTGCGGTTCTCCGTTCCGCACTGCCTTTTCCTGCATTTTTATTGTGTCCCCCTGTCCGGGATCGGTATCAAAAAAAATCAAAGCGTCCATAATTCATTTTCCACACAGCAACCGTCTTTTTCAGGCTATGCCATAAGGACGATACATTCCATCGTCACCCCAGCGCTCCTTAATCCGGCCTAATCGATAATAGCTTTTACCCGTATTACGCGTCTTCCTTAAGAAAAGGACGCGCAAAAATACGTGCGGATCGTTTGTTTTTATCCAGAAAGGAACAAGAATCGGTATTTCGCAGGCGGGCGGTTCTGAAACTTTTCGTTAATATTTTTTGACTTTTTCTGCTAAATATTTTGTCGGACCTTTATAAGTCAAAAGGTTGGATGGCGGAGTCATAAAAGGCTTGTTGCCGGAATGCAACATTCGTTCGGGGGATTCTCGATTTCGATATTTTGAACTTGTCTGTGCAAGCCCAAAGCCTCAAATTTGCGTCCGTGGGGCGCTCTCGCGTTCCGTTCTGATTATTCAGTATACCTAACAAAACAACCCAAGGGGGAAACATGCGTAAGATTCTTTTGGCGACGACAGCTCTCGTCGGTTTTGCAGCGGCCGGTGCCGCTCAGGCCGCGACTTCGCCGCTTTCCGTCACCATCGGTGGCGATGTCGAGTTCGTTGCAGGTACGTTCCATGAATCGAAGGCTGCGATTACCGCTGCTAACGGCGGAGGTGCCACTGCTGCCGATCTTCATGCAAACGACGACTTCGAAACCCTGTATTCGTTGAATATTGGCGTTGCTGGCAAGTCCGGCCACGGCATTGAGTACGGCGCGAACCTGACTCTCGATAATGCTCCGGATATTGAAAACGGCTTTTACGGCAATGGCAATGGTCTTGATGTCAGCGAAGCCAACATCTTCTTGTCGGGCGCGTTTGGTAAGGTTGTCATGGGCGACTCGCACGGCGCGACGGACCTGATGGTCGGCGCTCCGACCGTCGGCGCTGGTCAAGTCATGGGCCGTTACATGGACTTCCTCGACTATGACACGTTTGCCAAAACGATGGTTGTCGGCGTCGATGGCACGGACCACAGCACCAACGTCACCTACTTGACCCCGAAGGTCGGCAACGACGCGCACAAGGTTCAGGCCGGTGTTACGTTTGCTCCGCAGTTCTATGATTACGGCAGCATCACGACGAAGAACAAGCTTGGCTCGCAAAGCGTGAACAGCGCTACCAACAACTCGCCGTATCGCAATGTTATCAAGGGCGCGGCTTCTTACACGGGTTCCTTCAAGCCTGTGACGGTTGGCGTCAGCGCTGACATCATTACCGGCACGTCGGCTACGTCGGTTGCTAATAACTATTCGTGGCTCAGCAGCGCTGCTGCTGCCAAGGTCCGTGACTTTACGGCTTGGAGCGTTGGCGTTCAGGCTGCGGCAGAGGGCTTTACCCTCGGCGGTTCTTACTCGGATGACGGTCACTACAACACGACCATTGGTCAAAACCGCAGCCAGAACCGCTACAACGTTGGCTTGAAGTATGAGTTCAGCAAGGTTGGCGTTGGCATCAGCTACCTTGGTGGCCATGGCTACGACAACATGCTGGATGGCGTTGGAACCGGCGCTACGGGCGCTGCCCAAGCGGATCGGAACTCCAACTACGTCAAGAACTTCAACGCCTACGGCGTTGGCGGTACTTACACGTGGGCTCCTGGCTTGACGACGAACGTCGATGGCGTTCTGTTCGGCCAAAAGACGCAGACCGATGTGAAGAACGACGGCTACGTTCTGTTGCTCTCGCAGAAGTTGGCGTTCTAATCGTCTGACGATTAGCGTTAAACGACAAAAGGAGAGGCGGTGGGAAACCACCGCCTTTTCTTTTTGTTATTAAATAGACGGAGGCACAGGGGACACAATAAAAATGCCGGAGAAGGCGGTGCGGAACGAATTACGAAGGTTCAGGCATTTTTATAAGTCCTTACAAAACCCCCGCCTCAGGCGGGG
>CAYVBP010000069.1:0-3467 GCA_964449155.1 uncultured Rhodospirillaceae bacterium
CTTCCTTTAGTCGCCCCGCCTGAGGCGGGGGTTTTGTAAGGACTTATAAAAACGCGCTCATGATTTAGGCTTAAATTACGACTCTTCCTCTTGGACTTCGACAACCTCGTCGACGGCATCGTCGGCAAGTTCTTCGGCGTCCTCGATCACCGAGTCGTCCGAGGAAGCAGCGACGGGAATATCTTCGATTATTTCGTCGGCAACATCCTTGACAACAGGTTTCTTTTCGACGGTCCGTCCGCGACGCGCGCGCACAAGGTTTTCAACGTCAAAGACGGTCTTACACGCTGGGCAAACCGGTGGATTTTTTTTCATATCGTAATATAGCTTCCCACAATTTGGACAGACGCGCTTCGTTCCCCATTCAGCTTTCGACACGTTTCCTCCCCTTTAAATAGGTCTTTGTCCTATATTTCCGCCCTGCAGAACCGCGTGATTCTGCTACCTCTTTTAAGTGGGAGACCTCTTACACGAAAAAAAGAACGTGTCAACGCTGTTAGCTTATGGATAATCTCAGAGTCGTTGAAGAGTATAAAAACGAGCGGTTTACCCTTTGCAAGAGAGAGGGATAGATACCCCAAATTTTTGAAGTTTTGTTTCCGGTTTTTAGGTAAACTTTTACAAGGACTAACGGATGCCTCTGTTTCCCGATAAGGCCGATCTCGGCCTAAAAGAGATTTTAAGCCTTTTGCGCACACCGCCTGAGGAACGCCAAGCCCTTTTTAAGCGCGCCGACAAAGTCCGGCAGGAAATGATGGGCGACGAGGTATTTTTACGGGGCATCGTCGAATTTTCGAACGTTTGCGCGAACAGATGCGCCTATTGCGGGATTCGCGCACCGAACGTGAATGTCCGGCGTTACCGCATGGACGCCAATGAGATTCTAAGTATAGCGAAGCAAATGGCGGACTGGGGTCAAACGACCATTGTCCTCCAATCCGGAGAAGCGCCGTCACCCGACGAAAACCGACGAATCGGCGATATCGTTAAACGAATCAAGAAAGAGACATCCCTTGCGGTTACATTGTCCGTCGGAAACCGCCCGAAAGACGTTTACGCTTTTTGGCGCGACTGCGGGATGGATCGGTATCTGTTGCGGTTCGAAACGAGCGATCCCGAACTATTCGCAAAAATACATACCGACTGCACGCTCGAAGAACGTCTTGAATGCCTGCATTCCCTGCGCGCGGTTGGAGCGCAAGTCGGCAGCGGATTCATGATTGGCGTGCCTGGGGAAAACCTCGATATCCTTGCGCATAATATCCTTCTTTGCCGCGACCTTGATCTGGATATGATTGGCATCGGCCCGTTCATCGCCCATCCGGATACGCCTTTTGCAACGAAAAAAAATGCTTATGCCGAAGATCCCGACATGTTTTTTGTCGCCATGTCCGTTCTAAGAATTTTCAATCCGGATGCGCATATACCTGCGACAACAGCCTTCGATGCCGTTTTTCCCGAAGGCAGAGGGCGCGATTTTGTTCTTCAACGCGGCGGCAACGTATTTATGCCGAACAGCACACCGAAAAAATATCGCGGCGATTATCTGCTTTATCCAAACAAGCCTTTTGTCGACGACGATATCGGCCCGACATCTCTTCGCGTCATAGAAAGGTTGAGACTAATAGACCGCCCTATCGGCAAGGGTCCCGGACACTCAAAAAAAAGGATTCGGAATTCGGCACCGCCGAATCCCGAATCCTAAACCCTGCTTTTTTTAAGCCATCGACGACGGAATGCCGCCCAGCGCCAAAGTTCCATTATTTGTAATAGGAACAACCAGAGACACACGGGCTTCACCGCTGTCGTTGGAGGCGTATCTGCCCGGCTCGTAATTCAAGTCAACGGCCTTCGACGCATAGCCGCCGCTTGAAGCCCCGCCGCGCGTAATTTCATAGTAGGGCTTATTGGCACGGAAGGGTGCTGGTTCAAGAACGGCCTTTGTCGCTTCGCCGTCTTCGTTAAACGAAATCCTTTCGGCGCACGGCGTATCGGGATCGCCGCATGGCCCCTTGATATAGAGCATATTGGCATTGTCGCAACGCGGCGCACATTCGCCCCATACGCATGGATCGACGGGTTGCGGCGGTAACGTCTGGCGGATCATGGGCGTCGGGACAATCTTTTCAACCGGCGCTTTGTACTCAACCAGCTCGGCATGCCGCGCAACGTGCGGACGGCGAACGACGGGACGGACACGCGGCTTTTCGGGCAAGCACTCATTCTTTTTATGAAGAGGCAGGTGATGCTTCGCCTGACGCGTGTGGTAATGGTGATGGTGGTGATGCACATGCGTCACTTGCTTCGGCGCAGTCGCGTGAATGACTTCTTCTTGCGGCGTCACGACCGGCACGGGCACAGGTTCGGGCGGCGGAGGCAAAGGTCTCGGCGTGCATTCGTCGCCGCAATAGGGATCGATTCTGGGTTCAAGATTTGTATAAACCACTTCGCCCGCATGGGCGACCGGAGCCGAAGCGGCAACCGAAACGCTCGGCCCAAAAAGGTTTGCAGACACAACGCCGAGAATGCCGCCGAACGCGCCGAATACGGCACCCTGAAACGCCAAGCCTTCCCAGATCGCGCCGCCCTGCTTGGCCCGCCAATCGGCCCTGACAAACGCGCGAAGCATGCCGATAACGCCGCCCGCAAATGCGCCGATCGCAAACGTGCTGAGCCCAGCCGTAAGGAAATTCGCGTTGGTCGTAATGCCGCCAAGCATGCCGCCGAGCCAACCGATCATAGAGCTTTCAAGAAGCCCCATGCCATAGAAAGGCGCTTCGGGCGTCCCTGTCGGACGTTTGCGGTTAAAATACGCGACTCTGACCGCATGCGTCACAACGCCCGCAAGAAGTCCAGCGACCGCGCACGCGACAAAACTGGCCGACCGGGGAAGAACGACAGACGAAAATGCCGTCAAAATAACAATCTTCGCAACCACACGCGTTACCGCGCCGAAGCCGAAACCGAGCCAGAACTCCCATGTACTCAGCCGCTTTTTGAGCATATCGAAAACGCCGCGAGCAAAAACACACATTTTAGCCGGAAGAGAAAGAAGACGAAGCCGCGATACCGCGTTAAAACAATCCTGCAGATCGGCAAATTCCGAAAGATAAGCAGGTGCCTTATGTACGGCAGCTTTTGGATCGGGGGTCCGGGCGGTGACTTTTAAGCTGTCATAGCCCTCTTTCCAGTTTTGCTCGGCGATTTCTCTGCCAGCGGCACCAAAATTTCCGTTGCGCCTAAGGACAACGAACACGCCTTTTCCTAAAAAGCTTCCGATCGCTTTGACCGTGGGATGCATCTCCCAGGAAAAACCGCGTGTTTTGTTTCCGCTCAAGAAAAACATTGAAAGCTCCTTGCTTAGAAAGCGCTTCCACGCCTTCCCTACCCGTTTACCGACCTGTAACCTCACCCCTCCCTAAGCCTTCTAGGACTTAGTAATTGTAGTTACCGTTGCCGTTGTAATT
>CAYVBP010000069.1:3567-8001 GCA_964449155.1 uncultured Rhodospirillaceae bacterium
CGTTGCCGTTGTAATTATCGTTGGCGTTGTTATTCAAATTGTTGTTCGTATTCGAATTATAATTTGCGTTATAATTTCTGGCGCTGGCGCTGCTGGCGCTGGCGCTCGCCGCGCTGCTGCGACTCGACGAACTGTTATAGTTATTGTTGTTCGTCACGCTTGCAAGCTTGCCCTCCCTTGCCGCCGTGCCGTAATCCATGACGCCCATCCCAGTCATGACGGCACCCGCGCCGACGCTCGCCGTTCCAAGAAGGCCCGTGGCCTGACGGAACGTGCTCGGCTCTGAAACAACGGCACCAACCCGCGCGCACGTCGCACATGTCGGCGATTTTGCCTGATCGTACAGAGCCGTCGCGTTTGAATGCATGGCGGAACCGTATGTTTGATATCCGGCCATAAGGGGCTCACCGCGCATGTTCGTCACAGACGAACCGTCGGGATATTGCAAAGGAAGCATAACGGCGCGAGGTTCGCCACATCCGATAAGCGCTCCGGCCATTCCGGCCATTATCAAAACTTTTGAAAAATAACCCGTCGTCTTCATAAGATTTCCCCTTCTGTAATTCTGATAAACAACTCTGTTACATATCGCGTAATAGCGGCTCCAAAAAATAACATCGCACTTTTTATAAACGATCCGGCAATCGATACCGTTGCAATAGCTTTTCGCTAAAACTCTATATTGGCTTGCGCCGTATCCTCAAAAAAACTTTTTCAAATACACAAACTTCAGAAAAACGCCCTAACATTCGCCCTAAAACATTTCTTAAAAATATCTTAAAAACACACAGAAGTCAAAGCATGAAAGTAAAAAATTTGTTAATTATGTAATTTTTTTCTCGATGTAACTTGATTTAGCATTAACGCCCAAAGATTAACGCAAGAGCCCCTTGGTTACTTATTGTAAAGCATAACAACAAAAAAACGCGCAGGAAAAAATACTTTCCTGCGCGTTTTTTATTAATCGAAAGAGTTACTTTTCCGAAGCCTTTTGCGCTTCGCCCTCGTTCTTTTGTAAATCGTCTCCGGGTTTTTGGTCAGCGCCCCCAACACTGGCAGTATCAGGTTTCGGGGCAAACTCTTTAGCTAAAGCCTCGCCCGCCACATGCGCCGTTGTTGCGGAAATTGCGCCTAAGATGGCTTGCGCCGCTCTTTCCGGCACAATACCATTTTCGTTTTTGCCGATATTTGCAAGTTGAATCGGCGGCAAATTCACCGACAGTTTTTTACCCTGAAGCGGCGCAGTGCTTATCAAGGCCTGCGCATTCGTAACCATAAGACCGCCGATAATCATTAATGGACCAGCCTTGCTTTCTTCCTTAACCTCGCCCGGAACGCCCGTTGTCCGGCTTAATTTCGAAAGATAGGCCTGAACATTATTAACCAATACCTGTAAGTTACTTTGTCCGTTTGCATTGATCTCATAGTTAATTTGAGGCTTGTCGATCACGATGGATTTGATTACCAAAGGCCCCTTGGTTTTCAGCGAATCCGTATCGATCTGAACAAATACGCTTCCGAAGCTCAACGCCTTTTCATCCGAAAAATCGGCAGGATTTCCGACGCCAAGACCGGCTATAGCCGCAATACCGTTCTTGACGAGTATTTTTACGCCGTCAAGCTTGACCGTAGCTTGGGTTGACGCCGCTCCGTATTTCACGATGGCTTTTTGGACGCTCTCGTTTAAATCGCTTTTTAGTAACGCTCCGCCAACGCCTAAAACCGCCACCAAGGCGATAAGCGCGATAAGAATTTTCTTTGTCATTGATTTCCTCCGACAAACGCATGATGGTTCGGGACTTTAGCCCTCTTTAACCATGGCGGCAAGTCAAAGATATGCCCTAAAAAACGGGAAAAATTCAGTCTCCAAACGTAAATACGAACAGCTCAAGACCAGGGCTGTGCGCAATAATATCGAGCTGCCCCTCTTGATCGACCCCCTGATCCACCAATTCGTATAGCCCCGGGCCTTTGACGGTAACAACGCCGTTTTTAACGTCCTTGCCGCCCATGTTGCCGATGGGATCTTCGTTAAGCCTTAATGTGGCTTTCTCTGGCCTGCCTGTCGACGTCCCCATCACAAGAAACACGCGGCGCGACCTAAACGTCAACCGCATGGAGGACTCCGATGCCGACGACACAATTCTATCGCCCTTGACCTTCCAGGGCGCGCAAAGCGTCCATGAATTTAACGGTGTCGGATCGGCAGGATAGTAATCGATGACTGCGTCGTTTGTGATCGGCGTTTGACCGACGTACCGTTCGGCACGCAAATACCCAAGATGGGTTTCGGGTGTTTTCGGCACAGAGGCCTTTTTCGCATGCGATGGAAGCTGCGGCAACTGCTGCGGCATATCGAGCAACGTGCGAATATTGTTTTCAAGCGCATCGTAATCGCTCTCGCCATAATGGCTGTAGACGACGCTCCCGTTTTTATCGATCAAATAGCGCGACGGCCAATAACGGTTTTTGTATACGCCCCACGTCTCAAGCTTCGCATCGAGCAACACCGGATAACGTATGCCGTGTTTTTCAATGATGGCCTTAACATCCTCGGCGTTTTTCTCAAAATCGAATTCCGGAGAATGGATTCCGATAACCACCAAACCCTTGTCCCCATATTTTTCGTGCCACTGGGCAAGATGCGGCAGATCCTTAAGGCAATTTGCACAAGAGTGGGTCCAAAAATCGAGCAGAACGACCTTGCCTCGAAGATCGGCGATTTTCAGTGGCCTCGGATTGACCCATTCTCCGAGCGTAAGCTCGGGCGCAGCATAGGGATTTTCCAATCCCTTGCGCAAAGCGCGGTTCGCGCGCATCGTAGACGGCAAGGAAACGGAATCTAACGCCAGTTGAGCCGTTGCATCCGACGACGCGTCCTGCCCGCCCGCAGAATCGAAAGAAAAAGCCACAGGCTCACCGGCGTATTTTCCCGACAAAGACATAAGGGCAACTGCAATGACGACGATGCCGAGCGTTCGATGAATAAGCTCGCCTTGTTTTTTCAGAATCGCACTGTGATCGAAAATTATCCTGCCCGCCGCCAAAATCGCTAACAAAGGAACGGCTATGCCAGCAGAAAAGGCAAAAACGTCCGCCAAGGTCTCGACACTGATTGTTGATTGAATTTCCTTTGCAAGCGCTTGGCCCATCTGAACGCCACCACAAGGAACCCAAACAAGTCCGATAAGCGCGCCCATTGCGACTTCGGCAGCAAAGCTATCCGGCGGGGCTTCTGGCGAATCCGAAAAAATCATAGACTCATTCACAGAAACGCGCCGCGCGGCGCGGGAAAGCTTTTCGGCAATCCGATCCGATATCATCATGACGCCGAACAAAGCGAGGACGCCAAGAGCTATGTATTGAACGACAGACGCGTCAAGACGCAGAAAAGAATAAACTTCGCTGGAAATAATCGTCAGAACGACAAACGTAACGACGAACCCCGCCCCTACGCCAAGTGGACGGCGCCGATTCCCCTCCAATGATACAGCCAGCAATACCGGCAATATCGGCAAAACGGACGGCGTCAGGATCAATCCTGTTCCTTCGACAAATGACATGGCAATATCGTGCATATTCATCATTTCACATATAAGATTGACCACTTGCCGACGCGGTGAGCAAAATATATAAGCCGCCCCAAGCCCCGCCTCGATGCAATAAACAATGACGCACCGGCAAAAACCCTAATGGGGAAGTAATACTATTGTCGGCGCGTTATGGCAACCCTGTTTGCGTAAAGACCCGTCGCTATTGAGTTAACGTCAGAAATTTACATACTTTTTCGCAAAGCAAAAAACATTATACAGAGAGCAAAAGGCTTGCTATCAAGGCGATAGAAATCTCTTCTGTGTTCGGGAAAATGAGCGAAGATATCCTCCGTTACGATTTAATGATCGAGGCCGCGCTACGCGATGTCATCCGCGAGACGATGGAAAACGTCGCGCACGACGGATTGCCGGGAGATCATCATTTTTATATTACGTTTTTGACAAAATTTCCGGGCGTGCAGATCCCTGACTATCTGCGCAAACAGTATCCGGACGAAATGACGATCGTCATGCAACACCAGTTTTTCGGCCTGAAGATTGAAAACGATAGCATTTGCGTCACGCTTAGTTTCAACAACGTGAAGGAGAATCTGTCAGTTCCCATCGATTCAATCACGACGTTTGCCGACCCCTCGGTAAATTTTGCCCTTCAGTTTCAAAGCACTGGGTCTGCTAAACAAACAAACGAAAAAGAGCCCGTCGATAAAGCGGCATCGGATGAAGAAAAGCTTGTGCCCGAGGAAAAAGAAGAAGCGCTCGGCAAAGTAATAAGTCTGGACAAATTCCGAAAAAAATAGGACATAGACGCTCTACTGTCCACATGCGTCCCCTTCGTCTAGAGGCCCAGGACACCACCCTCTCACGGTGAGAACACGGGTTC
>CAYVBP010000070.1:0-7908 GCA_964449155.1 uncultured Rhodospirillaceae bacterium
ATTTGCGGCGATATTCAGTTTCGTTTTCTGTCATAGTCTTTTCCTGAAATTGCTGATTAGAATCTGGGCGTTAAAGAATAGCCCATCTTCATAAAGGTGCATTAAAATTTTTTTAGTTAATTGCACTATTTAGATTCGCATATTTATACCAATCCCGGATCAAAATGAAGCAAAGGGGACACAATAAAAATGCCTGAACCGCCGTTACCCGTTCCATACCGCCTTTTCCGGCATTTTTATTGTGTCCCCCGTGCCCTTTCGATTCACTGCGATCCGGGATTGGTATTAGGGGCTTTCCATGACTCATACGTTACTTTCAGTTCGGCCTCTAACCTACTGCGCTGTAAATTTTTTATCCCATTCCGTTGGCGGCAAGCCGTTTAAATATCTGGAATTTCTTGCTCTTATCCCCGCTTTTTCATTGCACGAATCAAAGGAAAAGCATCAAATGCCTTAATCGATTCTTGCGGCGTTCGTCTGCACCTTTTTACGGAGGATTTCCTATGATCACACTGTCGATGGCAGATCCCGAACACAATCTGCGTCCGCGTCTGACGGTTATCGGCGTCGGCGGAGCGGGGGGCAACGCTATCAACAACATGATCCGCTGTCAGCTTGAAGGCTGCGATTTTATCGCAGCGAATACGGACTCGCAGGCGCTTGCGCTGTCGCTGGCAGGAAGAAAAATTCAGCTCGGCGTCAACCTGTCGCGCGGATTGGGCGCAGGGTCGAAGTCCGATGTCGGACGCGCCGCCGCAGAGGAGCAGGTTAACGATATTTTGGCAAGCCTCGAAGGTTCGGATATGCTGTTCGTTACCGCCGGGATGGGCGGGGGAACGGGGACGGGCGCGGCGCCTGTGATCGCGCGCGCGGCCCGCGAAGCCGGGATTTTGACTGTCGGCGTTGTCACGAAGCCGTTTCATTTCGAGGGCAACAATCGTATGCGGCAGGCCGAGGCGGGCATTGCCGAGCTTCAGCAATATGTCGATACGCTGATTGTTATTCCCAACCAGAACCTTTTCCGTATTGCAAATGAGCGCACGACGTTTGCCGAGGCTTTTCGCCTTGCCGACGAAGTCCTTCATTGCGGCGTGCGCGGCATTACCGATTTGATGGTTATGCCGGGCTTTATGAATCTCGATTTCGCTGACGTGAAGACCGTTATGGGTGAGATGGGCAAGGCTATGATGGGAACCGGCGAAGCCGAGGGGGACGACAGGGCCGTTCGCGCGGCCGAGGCTGCGATTTCAAATCCCTTGCTTGACGACGTGTCGATGAAAGGCGCGCGCGGCGTTCTGATTAATATTACGGGCGGCCTCGATATGACTTTGTTCGAGGTGGATCAGGCCGCAAACCGCATTCGCGAGGAAGTGGATCCGGAAGCGCAGATCAAGGTCGGATCGACGCTCGGCGAGTCGCTTGAAGGTAAAATCCGCGTTTCCGTTATTGCCACGGGTATCGATGCCGCCGCAGCGCGTCAAGCCGTGGGGCAAACGGCAAACGCCGGCAATGCTGCACGTGTTCGGCCCATCGCGCCGACAACGGCGGTGAAACCTCAGTCGCAGACGCAGTTGGCTTATGCCCAACCTGCCTATCCTGCGGCTGCGTCGGTCGTTCAGGCTCAGCCAAGTCAGCAAACTGCGGCTCCGTCGGTTGCGACAACGCAGACGAACTATTTTATGATGCCTCAGGCGATTTTGCCGCATGGCGACGTTCTTCCCCATGCCGTTTCGATTGATACGCCGAAGCCTGAAGCGCAGGCTCGGCAGCCTTCGCCAGTTGAAGAAGATCCTCGGGTTGATGCGGTCGTCGAGGAGGAGGCGCAGCAGCCCGAACCGGTTGCGGAAGTTTCAGCGCCTCAGGTTCACGACACGCCGCAGGCAGTCGCTCAGCCACAGGCAAAAAATGTTCCAGCCGGGGGGCGCAGTGCGCGGCCGGCTTCTTCTCCGTCGGCAGATACGCGTGGGGCGCATCTGTCCAGCCATCCGGCCACGGCGGGTCGCACGCCTGCGGAGCAACAGAGGCGTCAGCGTCGGTCGGAGTCTCTCTTTACGCGCATCACAGGGTTTGGCCTTGTGCGGCCGTCTTCGCAGCATCAGGACGATGAAGCGGACATTCATATGGCCGATGACGGATTGTCGCCGGATCAGCATATTGACGTGCGTCCGAGCGACCGCCCTGTGCTTTCCGAGCAACCGGATGATTTGTTGGAAATTCCAGCTTTCTTGCGTCGCCAGAGCAATCACTAGTGGTCTGGAGGACTTAAAAAGTAGGGTTATACCGCCGGGATTTTTTGGCGGGACGAGGAAAGAACTGCAGCGCGTAGCGTGTGCTACGGGCAAGGTTCTTGACGAAGTCCCGACGAAAAAGACCAAGGCAGAACCCTACTTTTTAAGTCCTCCGGACTACTAGGGCAAAAACTCGCTGAGGGTTCGCCACAGCGTCTCCAGATCTCTGGGGGCGCTGAGAGAGTGGTCTCCTTTTTTTACAAGCGTTAGCTTGACGTCATCGCTTTCGAGGCGGTCTACGATTTTTAGGGCGTGTCTCCAGTGGACATCTTTGTCTTTCATTCCCTGAAGCAGGCGTACGGGGCTTGGAATCTTGATTTTTCCGCCTTCCCTTAATATCAAATGCGCGCGGGCTTCTTCGATCATACTTAGGTAAAAAGGCGCTGCCGCCCCTTTTTCGCGATAGAGGCCCGTGGCCAGCGTTTGGTCGCGTTCTGTCGTTGCCATTTTATTCCAGATCAGCTCTTCGGTGAAATCAGGCGCTGCCGCGACCCCGATTAAGGCTTTGACTCGTGATGCGCGCGCTTGCGCGAGCAATAGTCCCAACCAGCCGCCCATTGAAGAGCCGACAACGATTTGTGGACCTTCCGTGAGGCGGTCGAATACGGCTAAGGAGTCTTCCAGCCATTTCCCGATTGTTCCGTCTGAGAACTTTCCATTCGATTTTCCGCACCCTCGGTAGTCGAATCTCACGAAGGCTACTTTATTTTCTTTCGCTTTTTTGGCTAAAAACGATGCTTTCGTTCCTTCCATGTCTGACGCATAACCGCTTAAAAACATCACGCCGGGGTAATTTTTTTTTCCAACTTGTCGTTGATATGCGAGGCGGCAATCCGCTACAGTAAGGCAGTCAGGGGTCATTTTTCTCTCTTTTATGCTGGAATTTGGCGACACACGCTGGGCGACAGGTTAGGTAAAGCTGAGCAATGAGTCAAAACGCAGACAACCATAGAACGGTAGCTCTTAACGCAACCTTTCTGAAAGCGGCGTCACGCCGGAATTCGCGTACGGGCGTGCTGCATCTTTGTGCCGATTTGCATTACGGCGATCCTGCTCGCGAAACCGTCACTTTGGCCGTTTTGATGCAGCGCCTCGGGTGGCGCGCCATGATTGCAAGCAGCGGCGGCGAGCTTGTCAACGAATCAGAGCGCGCGGCGGTTAAACACGTCCGTATGCCGCTTGACCGCCATGGCGTTTTCGCGAATTGGCGCAATCGCGTTCATCTCGAAGCTTTAGTGCAGCGCGAGCGGCCCGTTTTGATTCATGCGCATGGGCAGGCGACGGTCGATATGGGCTGCCGTTTGAGCCTTCAGCACAAGTTGCCTTTGGTCGTCGATTTTACGCAGCCCTTGCCCGAGACCTCGTCGTCGCGTCATCTTATCTCGCGTCTTGCCCAGACGGCATGCACGGTGCGCGTGCCGTCGCGGATGATGCATAAGCATTTGACCTCGACGTTCCAGATCAATCCTGCGCTTGTTTCGACCGTTTCTCCGGGCATTGATTTGCAAAGTTATAATGCGGCGGCGATCAGCGCCGAGCGTTTGCATAGCTTGAGCCGCTTATGGCGCTTGCCTGAACAGGCGATCATTGTATTGATGCCCATGCCTATCGAGCCGAACCTCGGTCACGATACTTTTCTCGATGCGCTGGCCGAAATTAGGGACGAGAACATCTATTCGGTTCTTGTTGGCAGCGACAGGAATTCTCCCGGTCTGCGCAAACAAATTGAGGCCAGCGTGGATCGTCTTGGCTTGAACGGCAGGGTTGTCATGCCGGATACGTGTCCAGATTGGCCTGCGGCTTTTTGGCTTGCGAACGTTGTCGTTGCGATCAATGCCGAGCCACGGGGGCAGAATACGGAGCTTCTTGGCGCGCAGGCGTTGGGGCGTCCTGTTATCATTTCGACTGTGGGCGCGAACGATGAGATGGTTTTGAAGGACGAGACGGCTTGGATGCTGCCTCCGGGGAATTCGGCTTTGCTTGCGAAGGCGCTGCGCGATGCCGCGCATATGAATACGGATCAGCGCGTGAATTTGGCCGACAATACGCGGTATTTTATCGAAGAGACCTTTCCTCAGGCGAACTGGTTTAACGGCATGATGGAAATCTATGAATCCCTCATGACACCAACGCGCCGCATGCCGCATCCGGAGACGGCGAAAGTCGCGTAAGCGGCCTTTATCTTCGCGCCGGGATGAAGCTTGTTGGCGAGGGGTCGAGGACGCGGGGACCCGACGGCATGACTTCGTTGATGGCCATGCCGCGTTGGACTTCGCCGGAGGGCATAAGCCTGAATATTCCGTCCAGACCCGAGAATCCATTGGGATTCGTCAGCGCCGCTTCGTCGAACTGTCCGCCGCGCTTGGCTAGGATGGCGGCCAGCGCCGTTGCGTCGTAGGCCAGCGTTGCGAGCCTTGGCGGTTCTTGGCCGTAGGCCTCGGCATAGGTTTTCACGAATTGGCGCCTGAGGGCGGGATCGGGCGCTGCATACCATGCGCCG
This sequence comes from uncultured Rhodospirillaceae bacterium, assembly GCA_964449155.1. Lineage (GTDB taxonomy): Bacteria > Pseudomonadota > Alphaproteobacteria > UBA9219 > UBA9219 > CAIXLI01. The sequence goes on from CAYVBP010000070.1 coordinate 4,789, forward strand.
ACCAGAAGTGGGCTTAGTTTCGCCAGATCGGGCGTGTCCCAGAGGCCGGTTCCGAGAATATGCGTATGGGTTGGCGAAAAGCCTTCGGCCGTTAGCTGGTCGGCAATCGATTTCAGCGTATTTTCGCTTTCGGGGAGGAATAACGCATCAATTATATTCCGCTGCGCGGCGATTGACTTGATGCGTATTTGCAGATCGTGCGCGGCGGGATCGAAGACCTCGAAAGCCACGATTTTTCCGCCGTGTCGCTCGACGGCGTTGCGAAAAGCGTTACCCACGATTGTTCCGTAAGGAGACGAAGGAATTAGGGCCGCAAAATTCTTTACGTTGTGCGCGGCGGCGTACGAGACAACGCGTTCAACCTGCGGTCCCGGCGCAAGGCCCATAACGTATACGCCTCGGTCGGCCATTGAGGTGTCGGTCGAAAGCGGCAGAACCATTAAATTGTTCGGTTGCGCCGCATAGCGGACGGAGGGGATTTCGGACGCGAAGACAGGCCCGATAATAACGCGCGCGCCGTTTGAGACCGCAAGACGGGCAACGGTATCGGCACCGCCGGGGGCTGCGGTGTTGTAGGGTTGAAGCTCGAATTCAGGCCCGCCGACGTCGAAGACCGCTTGTTGGGCCGCGTTCATCATAGCTTGGCCCAGAGCCGCGTTTTCGCCCGAAAGAGGCAACAGAATTGCTGCTTTTAGCCTTGGTTTGTCGTATTGGGTCAGCCGTGCCGTCGTGCCTATGACAGGCGTATTGACGACCGAGAACGATGGCGCATCGGGCGCGGGCGGTTCGATAGACTTATCCGAAAAAGGCTTGGAGGCAACGGGTTTCCTTTGCGACGCTGCCGATGTATCCTGAAGATAACTGCAACCGCTAAGCGCCAGCGCAAGAGCCGTAAATGCCGCAAGAAAAAAACGAGACTTCATCATTGGATTATCCGAAACTGGGAAGATGCATATTGGAAATTAGCGCTCCTTGTGCCGTCTGTAAACTCCCCGCTGGATTATATTTGGTCGCGACCCCCATCGGGCATTTAGGCGACATGACGTTGCGCGCATTGACGACATTGGCAAATGCCGACGTTATTGCCTGCGAGGATACGCGTACAAGCGGCGTTTTATTGCATGCGTTTGGCATTAAGACGCCCACGATGTCTTATCATGACCATAATGCCGATGCCCGGCGGCCGGAAATTCTTAACCGTTTGGCTCAGGGGCAGGCTGTTGCCCTTATTAGCGATGCCGGGATGCCTGCGATTGCCGATCCTGGCTTTAAACTTGTACGCGCGTGCAGGGATGAGGGATATGCCGTGACGGTCGTTCCGGGGGCGAATGCGGCTGTAACCGCTTTGGCTTCGTCCGGACTTCCGACGGACAGCTTTACGTTTGCGGGATTTCTTTCGCCCAAGACGGTTGCGCGACGAAAAGCTCTTGTTTCATATAAACAAAATACGTCAACGCTGGTGTTTTATGAAGCTCCGCAGCGGCTAGCCGCTTGTCTTGCCGATATGGCGGACGTTTTAGGGACCGGGCGGGCGGCGGCCATTGCGCGCGAGCTTACCAAGATTCATGAGGAAATTCGCCGCGGGACGTTGGGGGAGCTTGCCGCATATTATGCGGAACACGAGGCAAGAGGCGAAATCGTCATTTTGGTCGCCAAGAGCGAGGAAGACCTGAGCAAGGCCTTCGATCTTGACGCTTTGTTGGCCGAGCGGCTTGAGGTAACGACAGTTCGTGACGCCGTGGCCGAGATTGCAGAGATAACGGGCGCGCCTAAAAAAGAGGTTTATGCGCGGGCTTTGGCGTTGGGAAAGAAGAGGTCGGAGGAGATCCATGGCCGTTCCAAATAAGAACCGGCATTTTTATTGTGTCCCCCGCGCCCTTGATTCACTGCGATCCGGGATTGGTATTAGAAACGCTTATATGACCGGACTTGCTGCGGAAAGACTGTGCAGAATCGCGCTGCGCTTGAAATTCTATCGCATTCTGGCTTCACGATATAAGACGCCTGTCGGCGAAATCGATATTCTTGCCGCGCGCGGCAATACGCTTGTCGCTGTCGAGGTCAAGGCGCGAGCGACGCGCGATGCCGCTGTCGAGGCTTTGTCGTCTCGGCAGCAGGCGCGTATCGCGCGCGCTTTGGAATACTTTGTCTCTAAAACGCCTCGCTTCCAGTCCGCCGATCTACGGTTTGATGCGATGCTCGTCCAGCCTGGGCGTTGGCCGAGTCATATCGTTAACGCTTGGCGGGAAGAATAATACCAATCCCAGATCGCAGTGAATCGAAAGGGCACGGGGGACACAATAAAAATGCCAGAAAAGGCGGTATGGAACAGGTACCGGCGGTTCGAGCATTTTTATTGTGTCCCCTTTGCTTCATTTTGATCTGGGATTGGTATAAGGTCTATCTTTCCTTCGACGAACAGGCGCACTCGAGCGGACAGATTGTTTTGCCGAGAGCCTCGTTCAGAACTTGGGCAAGGCCTGTGTACATGGCAGACAGGCCGCAGAAGACGCCTTCCCATCCGGCTATGCGCGTCAGGGATTCGCTTTCGAAGTAATCGCCTGCGGCAAGAAGGAAAAACAAAACCGTCAGCGATCCGAAGACGACTTGCAAGGCGCAGTTGGCCTTGAGGGTTCCTATGAACATAACGAGCGTAAACAGGCCCCAGCAGGCAAGGAAAATGCCCATCGTTTGCTTGTCGGGGGCGGGGATGCCGAGGCTGGTTTTTGGCAGAAGGATCAATCCAACTAGAGTCAGCCAGAAGATGCCGTAACTTGTAAAGGCCGTCGTGCCGAACGTGTTGCCTTTTTTCCATTCCAGAAGACCGGCGATCATTTGGGCAAGGCCGCCGTAAAAAATCCCCATCATCAGGATCATCGAGTCGAGAGGGTATAGGCCGGCATTGTGAAAATTCAGCAGAACGGTTGTCATGCCAAATCCTAATAGCCCCAACGGAGCAGGATTGGCTGTTGTATCGGCGGCGTTGCTCATCGGTTGCGCTCCTTTGCGTTTATGGTTAACGAGGGAAGACTTGCATAAAGCGCTTGTGCGGCCAAGGGGGTTACTGCGCGTGTGCAGCAATAAGTAAAGGCAACGAGGGAATTGGCTTTTTAGTTTTTT
>CAYVBP010000071.1:0-7575 GCA_964449155.1 uncultured Rhodospirillaceae bacterium
ATTGTGTCCCCTTCGCTTCACTAGAAACAACGAAAACACGCGCTGTTAAGCCAAAGGGCGTCTAAACGCCAACGCGCCTCATGGCATCCAACGCGCCCTGAAGAATGTATGCCGCCGCCATTTTATCGACGACCTCGCCGCGGCGTTTGCGCGTCATGTCGTCCTCAATCAGAAGTCGCTGAACAGCCGCAGTCGAAAATCTTTCGTCCCAAAAAACGACGGGAATATCGGGGTCCGGAAGTTTTCCCATTTTTTCCAAATTGCGCACGAACGTGCGCGCAGCCTGCGCCATCGGCCCCTCACGGCCGTCTAAATTCTTGGGCAATCCGACGATCAATCCGCCGACGTTTCGCTCAACGATCAGCGCGACTAGCTTTGCGGCATCTTCCGAAAAGCGCTTTCGCGCAATCGTTGTCAACGGCGACGCAACGATCAAGGAAGGATCGGAAACGGCAATGCCGATCATCTTGCTGCCATAGTCGATGCCCAGCAAGCACTGATTTTTGCGCAGCCGCGGCGCCGCTTCAGCTAAAGAAACCCCGATCATCCCCCCTCCTCCTTTTTCTCGTCCTCGCCATTATTCTCGTCCCCCGCCCTTTAAGTATCCAAAAACTTGCCAGAAGGAAAAATGATTGCAACAAAGCCAACGAATACCAATCCCGGATCAAAATGAAGCAAAGGGGACACAATAAAAATGCCTGAACCGCCGTTACCCGTTCCATACCGCCTTTTCCGGCATTTTTATTGTGTCCCCCGTGCCCTTTCGATTCACTGCGATCCTGGATTGGTATAAATCCCCGTTTATAAAGGGATGCCCATGACAGAAACACGAAAAGTCAATTCATAAATGCGTCGGCACAATATAAAACAATCGATGACCATTGATAAATGGCTAAATCCTCTGCTATTTGAAAAAGACCATTAGCTAACGGATCATTCATGAGCATAGACCAAAAAACCATCGCCAAAATCGCCTCTCTCGCACGGATCAAGATCCCGGCGGAAGAACAGGCCTCGATGGCCAAGGATTTGACCGCGATCCTGAACTGGGTCGACCAACTTAACGAAGTCGACACAAGCGGCGTCGAACCTTTGTCCAGCGTCAACGATTCGCATTTGCGGATGCGCGCCGACATCGTAGACGACGGAAACAAGGCGCAGGAAATCCTGTCGAACGCCCCGGCCAAAACAGCCGGTTTCTTCACGGTCCCGAAAGTCGTCGAATAACAAAAGCCCAAAAGAAACGAGAAACAATGACCGCCCTCACCAACTTGACCATCGCCGAAGCGCTCGATGGATTGAACGCAAAGAAGTTCAGCGCCGCCGAATTGACCGATGCGCATATCGCCGCAATAGAAAAAGCGCGCGGACTGAACGCCTTTGTAACCGAAACACCAGACATCGCACGCGCGCAAGCGAAAGCGTCCGACGCGCGGCGCGCAAGCGGCGCAGCAAGCGCCTTAGACGGCATTCCGCTCGCGCTGAAAGACCTGTTTTGCACGAAAGGCGTCCGCACAACGGCCGCCAGCAAAATCCTGAACGATTTTGTCCCCCCTTACGAATCGACAGTCACGCAAAAACTGTTCGACGCAGGCGCGGTCATGCTGGGCAAAGTCAACCTCGATGAATTCGCGATGGGCGGCAGCGGCATCACATCGGCCTTCGGCCCCACGGTCAGCCCATGGTCAGGCCCCGATCCTGCGAACGCCGCGCGCAAACTCGTCCCCGGCGGTTCGTCCAGCGGCTCGGCCGCAGCCGTCGCCGCGCGGATTGCCATGGGCGCGACCGGAACTGACACAGGCGGCTCAATCCGCGAACCGGCGTCCTTCTGCGGCATCGTCGGTATCAAGCCGACATACGGCCGCTGCTCGCGCTGGGGCATCGTCGCGTTCGCCTCGTCGCTTGACCAAGCAGGCCCCATGGCCCGCAGCGTCGCGGACACGGCCCTGATGCTTAGAACGATGGCCGGTTTCGACAAAAAAGACTCCACCTCCGTCGATATCCCCGTCCCCGACTACGCAGCCGCGCTTGGCAAATCGGTCAAAGGCCTCAAGATAGGCCTCCCGCGCGAATACCGCATCGACGGCATGAACCCCGAAGTCGACGCGCTCTGGCAAAAAAGCGCGACGATGTTGAAAGACGCGGGCGCAGAAATCGTCGACATCTCCCTGCCCCACACAAAATACGCTCTGCCCGTTTACTACATTATCGCCCCGGCCGAGGCATCGTCGAACCTCGCGCGTTATGATGGCGTGCGTTTTGGCTTGCGCGTTCCGGGCAAAGACCTTGCGGATATGTACGCCGAGACGCGGTCCGCAGGCTTCGGCAAGGAAGTCCGCCGCCGCATCCTGATCGGCACCTATGTGCTGTCGGCAGGCTACTACGACGCCTACTATAAAAAAGCGCAATGCGTGCGCCGCCTGATCCGCCGCGATTTTCTCGAAGCATTCAAGGTCTGCGATACGATCCTCGCGCCGGTCGCGCCGAACGCCGCGTTCGCCATCGGCGAAAAGCAGGACGACCCGCTTCAGATGTATCTGGAAGACGTCTTCACCGTGACGCTGAATCTGGCCGGACTGCCCGGCATCAGCGTGCCGGTCGGCCTGTCGAAAGACGGTCTGCCGCTGGGCGTGCAGCTGATAGGCAGAGCATTTGACGAAGAAACCCTTTTCACGGCGGCTTCGGCGCTCGAAAAAGCGGCAACCTTTACGCATAAACCTCCGTTTACGGCATAAGATCATGGCATATATTCAAGGCAACACAGGCGAATGGGAAATGGTGATCGGGCTGGAAGTCCATGCTCAAGTCATCTCGAATGCCAAGCTTTTCTCTGGCGCGGCAACGACGTTCGGCGCAGAGCCGAACGCGCAAGTCAGCTTCGTCGACGCGGCGTTCCCCGGCATGCTCCCCGTCATTAACGAAGTCTGTGTCGAACAAGCCGTGCGCACAGGGCTTGGCCTTAAAGCGCAAATCAACATGACATCGGTTTTCGACCGCAAGAACTATTTCTACGCGGACCTTCCTGCCGGATACCAGATCAGCCAATTTACGCAGCCCATCGTGGGCAAAGGCTCGATCTTGCTGGATCTCGCGGACGGCGAGACTCGCGAAGTCGGCATCACGCGCCTGCACCTTGAACAAGACGCAGGTAAAAGCATGCACGATCAAAGCCCGACGGAAACGTACGTGGACCTTAACCGTTCCGGCATCGCGCTGATGGAAATCGTCTCCGAACCAGACATGCGCTCGCCCGAAGAAGCCGGAGCCTATCTCAAAAAACTCCGCGCCATTTTGCGTTACTTGGGCACCTGCGACGGCAATATGGAAGAAGGCTCGATGCGCTGCGACGTGAACCTGTCGATGCGCCGCAAAGGCACAACCAAATTTGGAACGCGCTGCGAAATCAAGAACGTGAACTCGATCCGCTTTGTCCAGCAAGCCATCGAGTACGAAGCCCGCCGCCAAGTCGGCGTCCTCGAAGAAGGCGGCGAAATCAAGCAGGAAACGCGCCTATGGGACACCGCAAAAGGCGAAACCCGCAGCATGCGCTCGAAAGAAGACGCGCACGACTACCGCTACTTCCCCGACCCGGATTTGCTGCCTCTCGTCCTCGACCCCCAAATGGTCGAGCGCGCGAAAACGACGCTCCCCGAACTCCCCGACGAAAAGAAAGCGCGGTTTATTTCTGACTACAGCCTCAAACCCTACGACGCCTCCGTCCTCGTCGCCGAAAAAGCCTCGGCGGATTTCTTTGAAAAAGTCGCGAAGGGCCGCAACGGCAAGCTCGCCGCCAACTGGGTCACGGGTGAACTCTTCGGCGCATTGAACAAACTCGGCAAAACCATCGACGAAAGCCCCGTCTCAGCCGAGGCCTTGGGTGGCCTCGTCGCGCTTATCGACAACCAAACGATCTCAGGCCGCATCGCCAAAGACGTCTTCGAAGAAATGCTGAAAACCGGCAAAGCCGCAGACGCCATCGTCGAAGAAAAAGGCTTGAAACAAGTCACCGACACCGGATCAATCGAAAAATCCATCGACGAAATCCTCGCCAAGAACGCGGACAAAGTCGCGGAATATAAAAGCGGCAAGGAAAAACTATTCGGCTTCTTCGTCGGCCAAGTCATGAAAGCCACCGGCGGCAAAGCGAACCCCGCCATGCTGAACGACCTGCTGAAAAAGAAACTGTCGCAGTAAAGGAACCCCTCCGACACCCCACACCTTCGCGGGGATGACAGCGCCTTCTGACGAAGGGTCAATTTATAGCGCCGTTGGCATTTATGCGTTGACCTTCAACCCTCTCGTCTCAAACAACGCGCGCGCGCGCCTAAGGGATTCTTCAGTCGGCGGCGGAACGTCCTTAAGCGTGTAATCAAGCCCCAACTGTTCCCACTTGTACGCCCCCATTTGATGGAAGGGCAGAATGTCGACCTGTTCGACAATATCGCCCATGCCCGAGACAATATCCGCCAGCCGCAAAATGTCGTTGTCGTCATCCGTCAAGCCGGGGACAAGAACATAGCGGATCCACGTTTTCTTTTTCAGGCGCATCAAACGCCGCGCAAAGTCAAGCGTCGGCTGCAAAGGATGACCCGTCAGCTTAAGGTATTTTTCGGGATCGGAATGCTTGATATCCAGGAGCACGAGATCGACAGGATCAAACCACGCGTCCGCAACCGACGCATGAAGAAAGCCTTGCGTATCAAGCGCGGTATGCAGCGTCATATCGTTTTTGATGCGTCGGAAAAGCTCGCCTACAAAAGGAGCCTGAACCAAGGGTTCGCCTCCCGATATCGTGACGCCTCCCGAACGCGACAAGAATTTTCTGTAAGGCTCGACTTCCGCCAAGGCCTGCTCGATTGTGACCTTGCGGCCTTGGCCGGTTTTCCATGTGTCCGGATTATGGCAGTACAAGCATCGAAAGGGGCAGCCGCTCATAAAAAAAACGAACCGAACCCCGGGGCCGTCGACCGCCGCGCCCGTTTCGACCGAATGAAGATACCCGATCAGCTGTTTGTTTTCCGTCATTGTCCTCTGCGTGTCACATGCACTTATGGAACGTTCGGCTAATCACATCGAGCTGCTGCTCTCGCGTCAGCTTGATAAAATTGACCGCATATCCTGACACGCGAATCGTTAATTGAGGATAAAGCTCTGGGTGATCCATCGCGTCGATCAGCGTTTCGCGCGTCAACACGTTAACGTTGACGTGAAATCCGCCCGCTTCCGCAAATCCGTCCAGACAGTTGACGAGATTGCGCGCGCGTTCTTCCACCGTGCGGCCCAGCGAATCCGGCGTCGACGATGCTGTCCAGCTGATGCCGTCGAGCGCGCACGAATAAGGGATTTTGGCGACTGACGCGCCTGCGGCGACAAAACCCTTCACATCGCGTCCGTACATAGGGTTGGCTCCCGGCGCATAGGGCGTGCCGCTGCGGCGACCGTCGGGAGTGTTGCCTGTTTTCTTGCCGTAAACGACATTCGAGGTAATTGTCAAAACCGACTGCGTCGGCATCGCGTCGCGATAGAAACAAGGCTGAGCTCTGACCTTTTCCATAAAGGTCGAGGCAAGCCAAACCGCGATTTCATCGACCCGGTCGTCATTATTGCCGAAGGCGGGATATGTGCCGTCAATCTTGTAGTCAACCGCGAGTCCTTTGTCATTGCGCACGACGGAAACCTTGGCGTGCTTGATCGCGCTCAGCGAATCCGCCGCGACCGAAAGGCCCGCGATGCCGCAAGCCATCGTGCGCAAAATATCGCGGTCGTGCAGCGCCATCTCAAGGCGCTCATAGGCGTACTTGTCATGCATGAAGTGAATGACGTTCAGCGCCTTGACGTAAGTCTTGGCAAGCCAGTCCAGCATCTTGTCGAGCTTTTCCATGACCTCGTCATAGGATAAAACGTCCGCCGTTATCGGCTCGAAGCCTTGCGCGACCTTGATGCCGAGTGTTTCGTCGACCCCGCCGTTGATGGCATAAAGAAGAGCCTTCGCCAAATTCGCCCGCGCGCCAAAGAACTGCATCTGTTTGCCGATGCGCATGGCGGAAACGCAGCAGGCGATGCCGTAGTCGTCGCCCCATTGCGGGCGCATCAAATCGTCGCTTTCGTATTGAATCGAGCTTGTTTCGATCGACACTTTTGCTGCGAAGTTCTTAAAGCCTTCCGGCAACCCGACGCTCCACAAAACCGTGAGATTCGGTTCAGGCGCAGGGCCAAGGTTGCTGAGCGTATGCAAAAAGCGAAAGCTGCTTTTTGTCACAAGCGTGCGTCCGTCTTCGCTCATGCCGCCTATGGATTCCGTCACCCAAACAGGATCGCCCGAAAACAATGCGTCGTATTCGGGGGTGCGCAAAAAGCGCACAAGGCGCAGCTTGATAACGAGATCGTCGATCGCTTCCTGCGCCTGCTCTTCGGTTAAAAGGCCATCGCGCAGATCGCGTTCGAAATAAATGTCAAGGAACGTCGAAATGCGGCCAAGCGACATGGCCGCGCCGTTTTGTTCCTTAATTGCGGCAAGATAACCGAAATAAGTCCACTGAACGGCTTCCTGAGCCGTTGCCGCCGGGCGGCCGATGTCGAAGTCATAAGTCGCGGCCATTTCTTTCAGCTCGTCGAGCGCGCGATATTGCTCAAACAACTCTTCGCGCAAGCGGATCGTTTTTTCGTCGAACACGCTGTCGTCAAGTTCGTGCCACTCGCGTTCCTTTTCCTTGCGCAGGAAATCGGTGCCGTAAAGAGCGACGCGGCGGTAGTCGCCGATAATCCGCCCGCGGCCATAGGCATCGGGAAGTCCCGTGACAATTCCAGCCTTGCGCGCGGCGAGGATGTCGGGGCTATAAGCGTCGAAGACGCCCTGATTATGGGATTTTCTGTACTTTTTCCAAATTTCCTCAACGGCAGGATTCATGGCAAAGCCATAGGCCTTAAGGCTCATGTCGACCATGCGCAGGCCGCCGTTTGGCATGATCGCGCGTTTTAAAGGCGCGTCCGTTTGCAAGCCGACAATGATTTCGTTGTCCTTGTCGATATATCCAGGCCCGTGTGCGAGGATCGACGCCGGTTTATCGACCGATATATCGAGAACGCCTTTCGCGCGTTCTTTCTTTAACAAAGGAGTCAGCTTTTTCCACAGAGCTTGCGTACGCGCCGTTGGCCCGGCCAAGAAAGCGTCGTTGCCATCATAGGGCGTATAGTTTTTTTGGATAAAGTCGCGGACATCGATGCGTTTTTTCCACGCATCTCCATCAAAATCGCGCCAAGGGTTGTCACCGATAGGAGTCCGGGCCATGCAGATCATTCTCCCCCTTCGTTGCGCGAATATAAATTTCCAAGCGCCGAATCAGCGCTGCAATCCGTCGAGGCTTAACCCCAAAACCCGAAAAATGCACGCAGAATCAATACTGCAACGCACAGAAACGCAAAAGTTTCCCGTATAAGGCGAGGGCGTTTTTAAAATTATAATGATGGCTCGCGTATGGAAATTTTATATCTTTTCGCCTTCTTTCAAATGATGCTTCGCGAAGGAAAAAGAAAGGGGCACGGGGGACACAATAAAAATGCCGGAAAAGGCGGTAT
>CAYVBP010000072.1:0-7484 GCA_964449155.1 uncultured Rhodospirillaceae bacterium
CTGCGCGGGGATGACGACGCTTTCTGAATTGAGAGTCTTTTAAAACCGCTTGGAGTGGTTCCCTATCAAGCCCCCGGCTCTGCCGGGGGTTATTGATTGTGTCCCCTTTGCTTCATTTTGATCCGGGATTGGTATAAAATATCCCCAAAAAGCCACGCCCTCTGCTAACTGTGATATTTCCCTTGACATTCCATGTGTTTTGTCCTATATGTCCCATAAAGCCGCCTGTTGTGGGCGGTTTGTATAGGGCAGGGAAAGAAAGGCCGCGTCCAATGCTTTGACGAAGAACTTAAGAGACCCCTATGTTTCCCCATACGTTGCTCCGCCCTCTCTCTGCATGACCTGCGGCTTTTGGCGGAACAAGCGTTGTGGGGCAAAAAGCGGCGAAAGGCACGCCGTACTGCGATCAAGGCAGGGTACAGGAGATCGCGGGCACTTGCCTAATGTTTCACCACATCGCCATCCGTCTTGTCGTCGTTCTTCCGCGCAAGGGCTGCTTCGGCTTCCGCGTTTTCGTCCCATTCGATGGGAGTTACGGGGCGGACAAGGGCGTGTTTAAGGACTTCGTCGACCGTGTTCATCAAGAGGATGTTCATGCCTTTTTTCACATTGTCGGGGATTTCCGTCAGGTCTTTTTCATTTTCCTTGGGGATCAAGACCGTCGTAATGCCGCCGCGTAAAGCCGCGAGAAGTTTTTCCTTCAATCCGCCGATCGGAAGCACGCGTCCGCGCAGCGTGATTTCGCCCGTCATCGCAACGTCCTTGCGGACAGCGATTCCTGTCAGGACAGAGACGATAGACGTTACCATCGCGACGCCTGCCGACGGGCCGTCTTTCGGCGTCGCGCCTTCGGGGACGTGGACGTGGATATCGCGTTTGTCGATAAACGGCGGTTTAAGGCCAAAGGCGACGGCGCGGGCCTTCACATAGCTTTCTGCGGCTTGGACCGATTCTTTCATCACCTCGCCGAGTTTGCCTGTTGTCGTGACTTTGCCTTTGCCGGGCATCGCAACGGCTTCGATGGTCAGGAGTTCGCCGCCGACTTCCGTCCAAGCGAGGCCAGTTGTGACGCCGACCAGATCTTCGGGTTCGACTTCGCCGTAACGGTATTTCTTGACGCCCGAAAATTTTTCCAGATTCCGCCGCGTGATGTGCACGGATTTCGATTTGCCCGACACGATTTCTTTCAGCGATTTGCGCGCGAGATTCGCGATTTCGCGCTCAAGGTTGCGCACGCCCGCTTCGCGCGTGTAATAGCGCAAGATGTCGCGCAGCGCGTCTTCGGAGATGGAAAATTCGCCTTTCTTAAGCCCGTGATCCTTGTGGATTTTGGGCATCAGGTGTCTGGTCGCGATTTCGATTTTTTCGTCTTCGGTGTAGCCCGACAGACGAATAATTTCCATGCGGTCCAAAAGGGGCTGCGGCATCTTGAGCGTATTCGCCGTGCAGACGAACATGACATCCGACAGATCGTAATCGACCTCAAGATAATGGTCGTTGAAGGCGTGGTTTTGTTCGGGGTCCAGCACTTCCAGCAACGCCGACGACGGATCGCCGCGCCAGTCCGCGCCAAGCTTGTCAATTTCATCGAGCAGGAACAGGGGGTTCGATGATTTCGCTTTCTTCATGCCTTGGATGATTTTGCCCGGCATCGAACCGATATAGGTGCGACGATGGCCGCGAATTTCGGATTCGTCGCGCACGCCGCCCAAGGACATGCGCACGAAGTTGCGGCCTGTCGCGCGGGCTATCGACTTGCCCAGCGACGTTTTGCCGACGCCCGGAGGGCCGACAAGGCACAAAATAGGGCCTTTGATTTTGTTCTGACGTTGCTGGACCGCGAGATATTCCAAAATGCGTTCCTTGACTTTGTCGAGCGCATAGTGATCTTCGTTCAGGATCTTTTCCGCGCCTTTTATGTCGCGGCGCACGCGCGTGCGGTCCTGCCACGGAATGCCCAAGACCCAGTCGAGGTAGTTGCGCACGACGGTGGATTCCGCCGACATGGGGCTCATGCTTTTCAGCTTTTTGACTTCGGTTTCCGATTTTTCGCGCGCTTCCTTGCTAAGCTTTTTTTCTTCGATGCGCTTGATGTATTCGTCGGTTTCGCTTTTTCCGTCCTCGCCTTCGCCAAGCTCTTTCTGAATGGCTTTCATTTGCTCGTTCAGATAATAGTCGCGCTGCGTTTTCTCCATCTGCTTCTTGACGCGGGTGCGGATCTTCTTTTCGACTTGAAGAACGCCGATCTCGCCTTCCATGAAGCCGAAGATGGTTTCAAGCCGCTGGTTGACGGACGCCGCTTCCAAAAGCGCCTGTTTGTCGGATATTTTCAGGCTGAGATGCGCGGCGATGGTGTCGGCAAGCTTGGCGGGATCGTCGATCTGATTGACTGTTACAAGAACTTCCGGCGTGATTTTTTTGTTTAACCGCACATATTGGTCAAACTGGCCAATGACGGCGCGCGCGATGGCGTCAACTTCGCCCCGGTCGCTTACAAATTCTTCGACCGGCTCGGCAAACGCTTGGAAAAAGTCTGGGTTTTGCGTGAATTGAGTTACCTTGGCGCGATGCGAACCCTCGACCAGCACTTTCACCGTGCCGTCAGGCAATTTCAAAAGTTGCAAGACCGTGCCGATGGTGCCGACCGTATAGAGATCTTCGCGCGTCGGATCGTCTTGCGCCGAGGACTTTTGCGTCAGCATCAAAATATGCTTGTCGTCCTGCATCACGTCTTCAAGCGCGCGCACGGACTTCTCGCGCCCAACGAACAGCGGCACGACCATATGCGGAAAAACGACGATGTCCCGAAGCGGCAATATCGGATACAACGCGCCGCCGGGTGGGGTTTCGGTTTCCATTCAAAGTCCTTTCAAGTCATTACGTACAGACACAACAGACAGAATCGCCAGAGAACTTATCGTAAGTCATATATGTGTACGAAAAGTGACCATATCAAGGTTGGGAACACAAGGATTCGTGAGCGTTTGTGAATATGTCGGGAGTGGAAAGAATTGGTGGCTATCGTATTGGTTCACAACAGGAATCAAGGATAGCAAGATAATGTGTTGAAAATGCTTAAAACTAAGGAAGCGTCGTTTGCCCCAAACTGCGCCTGCTGTCGGTTAGATGTCAACATCCCTTGCAAACCTTGCGTTTTCTTGGATGAATTGGAAGCGAAGTTCGGCTTTGCGGCCCATGAGGCTTTCGACGAGGGTTTCGGTTTCTTTGATTTCGTCTTGGGTGTCTTCGGGGGTTGTGGAAATGACCACGCGCAGGAGCGATCTTGTTTTTGGGTTCATTGTCGTTTCGCGGAGCTGGGCGGGCATCATTTCGCCGAGGCCTTTGAAACGGCTGATTTCGATTTTGCCGCGCGCGCTGAATTCTTTCGCCAGCAATTCTTCTTTGTGCGCGTCGTCGCGGGCATAGTGGGTTTTGCTGCCTTGCGTAATTCGGTAGAGGGGCGGTTGCGCGAGATAGACATGGCCGGACGTTATCAATCCCGGCATTTCGCGGTAGAAGAACGTCATCAGAAGCGAGGCGATGTGCGCGCCGTCGACGTCGGCGTCCGTCATGATGATGATGCGGTCGTAGCGGAGTTTATCGACGTTGAATTCAGAGCCGATGCCGCACCCCAAGGCCTGCGTCAGATCTTGCAGTTCTTGGTTGGCGCGGAGTTTGTCGACCGTGGCGCTGGCCACGTTGAGAATCTTTCCGCGCAAAGGGAGGATGGCTTGCGTTTCGCGTTTGCGGGCTTGCTTGGCCGAGCCTCCGGCCGAGTCGCCTTCGACGAGGAAAATTTCGGTGTCGAGCGCTTGGTTTTGCGAACAGTCGGCCAGTTTTCCCGGCAGGCGCAGTCTTTTTGTGGCCGATTTGCGGGCGAGTTCTTTGGCTTGGGAGGCGCGGACGCGCTCTTCGGCGCGGAAGATCAGTTGGTCGAGCAGAGCTTTGCTGCTCATCGCGTCTGCCACCAGCCAGTGATCGAGGTGATCTTTGACGACTTGGTCGACGAGGCGCAGGGCTTCGGCGGTCGCCAGTTTGTCTTTCGTTTGGCCTTGGAATTGCGGGTTTTTGATGAACAGGGACAGCAATACTGCCGCGTTGCCGAACGCTTCGTCGCCCGTGATCGCTGTCGCGCGGCGGTTTCCGATCATTTCGCCGTATGAGCGCAGGCCTCGCAGAAGCGCCGAGCGCATGCCGCTTTCGTGCGTGCCGCCTTGCGGCGTCGGGACTGTGTTGCAATACGAACTGCAAAAGCCTTCGCCGTCTGTCGGCCAAGCCACGGCCCATTCGACGCGGCCTTGGTTGTCTGGCAGGTCGGCGACGCCGCAGAACATTTGCTCGGTCAGCTTTTCGCGGTTTTCCAGCGTTGTGGCCAGATAATCTTGAAGGCCGCCCGGAAAATGCAGGGTTGCTTGGGTCGGGGTTTTATCGTCGGGCTTTAAAAGGCTGGGGTCGCAGGTCCAGCGGATTTCGACGCCGCGAAACAGATAGGCTTTCGACCGCGCCATGCGGAAGATCGCGGAGGGTTTATACGTCGCGCGCGTTCCGAAGATTTCGGGGTCGGGCTTGAACGTTACGGAAGTTCCGCGCCTGTTGACCGCGCCTATTTTTTTCAGTTTTCCTTGCGGCGCGCCCCGGCTGTAGGTTTGCGTATAAAGTTGTTTGTCACGCGAGACTTCGACGATCAGTTCTTCGGCCAAGGCGTTGACGACCGATATGCCGACGCCGTGAAGGCCGCCTGAAGTTTCATAGACTTTGTTTGAAAACTTGCCGCCGGAGTGCAGCATCGTCAAAATAACTTCGAGCGCGGATTTGCCCGGATATTTCGGGTGGTTGTCGATGGGGATGCCGCGACCGTTGTCGCGGATGGTGACGACGTTGTCAGGTTTCAATTCGACTTCGATTGTCGAGGCGAAACCGGCCACGGCTTCGTCCATCGAATTGTCGAGGACTTCGGCCACAAGATGGTTCATCGCCGTTTCGTCCGTGCCGCCGATATACATGCCGGGGCGGCGGCGTACGGGTTCAAGGCCTTCCAAGACTTCGATGTCTTCGGCGTTGTATGAGGAATCTTTGCGTTTCGTATTCGTTGGGAAAAGATCGGCCATAGCGCTTTCTGTCAACGTCCTTCAGGTAAAATGATTGTCGCCAAACTTATATTCCGGCAAGCGGTTGTTTTCCGCGCAGACGCGAAACTCGAATGAAAAAGGGTTTTAGCTTCTTGACGATCTTCATGCAAGAGGCGTCGATCCTCTATTTCTTAATGAAATCTGCGCCGATGGCGTCTTCGACAGAGGCAAAGCCGTCGCGGTTCAGCAATGCCGCCAGTTCGTTAAGGATCTTGGCGACGACATAAGGGCCTTCGAAGATCATCGCGGTATAGATTTGGACGAGGCTTGCGCCGGCGCGAATTTTCGCATACGCGTCCGCGCCGGTGAAGACGCCGCCCGAGCCGATAAGGGGAATTTTTCCGCCTGTCATTTGGTACATCTTCCCCAAAAGCTTTGTCGACATTTCAAACAAAGGCTTTCCGGAAAGGCCGCCGGTCTGCTTGGCATCCGACGAAACGAGCGAGGCCGGGCGCGTCGCCGTCGTGTTGCTGACGATCATGCCGTCGATGCCCGTTTGCAGCGCGGCATCCGCGATGGCTTGCGCTTGGCTTTCGGTTTGATCCGGGGAAATCTTGAGCAGGATCAGCGGCTTTTTTTCAAGCTTGTCGCGGGCGTCTTTTATTCGCGCCAAAAGGGAGATGAGTATTTCCTTGGCTTCGAGCTGTCGCGCGCAGGCTTCGTTGGGGCACGAAACGTTGATCGTGACAAAGCGCACATAAGGGGCAAGTCGGGTCATCCCGAGAATGAAAGCTTCCGCATCGTCCTTGCAGCCTTCGCCGCGACCGAGATTGACGCCGAGAATTTTGCGAGGCGTCTCGCGCATCGTTTCGTCGTTCCACGCTTGAAGCCGTCTGCAAAAAACGTCAAGACCGACGTTGTTGAAGTTAAAGCGATTGACGATGGCTTTGTCTCTTGCCAATCGGAACATGCGTGGCTTTGGGTTGCCGGGCTGAGGGTTTGGCGTAACGCCGCCGACTTCGATAAACGAAAAACCCAAACGAAAAAGCGGCCGGATAATTTCGGCATTCTTGTCAAAGCCGGCGGCCATGCCGATGGGATGCGGAAGGTCTATATCGGCAAAGCGCGAACGTAACAGAGAATGCTGTGGAATTTTTGGAACGGGAACAAGGCCTTTTTTGAAGGCAATAATCGCCAGATTATGCGCCGCTTCGGGGGCAATTTTGAAAACAAAAGGCCGGACACACGGATATATGTCGAAGGGCAAAGAATAGGGCATAGCTTCGACTCCTATAAGAATCGCTTAAAAGCGTATGCAGGCTAAACCTATTTCAACCAAAGAAAAAGGACGGAAAACGCTTTCCGTCCTTTATTCGCATTTCAGAAGGCTTATTTCTTGGCGGGTTCCGCAGTGGGCGCTTGCTGTGGGGTGGGCGGCGGAGAGTCTTGAAAGTTAACGCCGGCCTTTTTAAGCTCGTTGATAATATTCTGCGCGTCTTTGTTGTTTTCTTTGGCTAGGGCCATAACGCCCTTAATCAGGTTGTTCGCCTGATTCTTGCTTCTTTCAGTTTCGGCCAAAGCCGCGGTTTGCTTGGCGACGGCGTCGCTCAGGACCGTGCGGTCGGACATCAAGATGAAAGCTTGCGCGAAAAGAAGGGTCGCAAGCGTAAATGCGATAATAAGCACGGGCAGAAGCAACTGCTTCGAAAAATCCCTGTCCTGAAAAATCATCGTACTGTCTCCTTACTTCTTTTCGACGGGGGCGGCCGGGGCGGCGCCTTTGGGCGGTTCGAGCGAGATGCCTTCGGATGCCAGAAGGGCGCGCATTTGGCTATCGCCCTTAATCGCGGCCATGGCGACCATGCGGATGAGGGCTTGGTCAAGCTGAACGATTGGCTGGCTTTGCGCCAGCGTCGTCTGATGTTCGGAAAGGCTGCTTTGCTTGCCGCGGTTGGATACCGTCAACGACAGGTTGACCACGAGCAGCACAAGCGCGACGACACTGAAAAACAGGGTGGCAAGGTATGGGAACTTCTGCATTGAGGACACTCATATGCTTATTGGAAAGATGGCGGGGAAGCTAACACGCGACCTTTTGATTCGCAAGCGAAAGGCGTACGCCGGATGCGGAAAGACTAAAGTCTTTCCGCATAACAATTATACCAAAAGCCCTATGAATGAACTCTTCATCAGAAGCTGCGGTCATCTCCGTCACCGCCTTTGCGGGGACGATGGTTTTTATAAGTCCTTACAAAACCCCCGCCTCAGGCGGGGCGACTAAAGGAAGTTATACATCCGAGTGAGTGAAGGACGTCATACTGACGAGCCCATGAAGTGACTCCACAACAACAAACGTCGTTATCCCCGCGAAGGCGGGGTCTCTAGTCGCCCTTTTTGCAAGGGGAAAGTGGTCTT
>CAYVBP010000073.1:0-7451 GCA_964449155.1 uncultured Rhodospirillaceae bacterium
ATGGTTGGAATGATTGGTATTAGAAATCTTTCGCAACATGTCCAATGCCACGCCCGTTTTCCCTTCCCTAAACAAGGCCTCGGCCACGGCAATCTTCGCGTCAATATCGCCCGGCTCTCTGTGCAAAATTTCTGTCGCCGCAGAAAGAGCGCGTTTATAAGCTCCTTTCGCCATCAAGGCATTGACGCGGAACAACAGAAATTCTCGAGCGGTCGGATGTTTCTCAATCAAAACATCGACGACCCTATCGGGATAAGCCTTATCCGCAGACGCGTTGACAAGACTTTCCAATAGTGTCGAGGTTTTCGCCTGCATGGTTTCGTATTCTCCGCGCAAAAAAACCTCGTTCAACAATGCGACCGCCTGATCCACAGCGTTTGCTTTCCCGTAAACCTCGGCAAGCCAAAAATACGGCTCGTCGTTATACGGATACTCCTTCATCCACTTGCGGATCTCGGCCTCGGCGATATTCAACCCGCGATAACGGAATAGAAACGAAGCAAAAGAATGCCTCACGCCCCAATTTCCCGGCAATTCAACAACATAGCGACGTAAAACGGCCTCCGCCTCGTCCAATTTTCCCGCATCGATCAAAATCGACACAAGATCGTCGCGATATTTCATTTCGCTTGGTCTTAATTCAAAAATATCCCAATAGGCCTCAATCATTTTTCTAAAATCGCCCGCTTTTCCAAAAAGCTCTGCGCGCCGCAACGCAAGCGCAAGGTTCTTGGAACGAAGAGAAACGCCGTCGTCAAGAACCTTGATGGCATTTCCAAGATCATTTCTGGCTTCAAAGATATCGACAAGAGCCAAGCGCGCCGAAATATTTGCGGCATCTGCCCCAAGCGCCAACAGGGCTTCCTTTTCCGCCTTATCGACCTGCCCGCCGCGCACCAGCAACGCGGACATCACGGCATGAGCCTCAACGTTTTTTGGCTGAGCGGTTAATACGGCATCAACGCGCTTACGCGCTTCATCGTCACGCCCACTCATCAAATCGTACTGAGCGATTTTTAGCGATGCCGGATAAAAACGCTTTCTTTGAGCTTCCGCCATCCGAAAATTGGCCAAGGCATTGCGCATAAGCCCTTCGTCTTCGTCCAAAAGCCCCATCATATAATAAGGCTCTGGCGCAACCGGTTTTGCGCGCATGGCCTTACGAAAGTGAATCCGCGCCTTTTCAAGATCTCCGCGCTCTAAATAAGAAGATCCATTCTTAATGGCCTCCGTAACAGGATCGTCCGGCTCGCCGCACCCCGCAAGAACCGCAAGGACGACCAAAATTACCGCAGCAAGAGCGCAAAACTTCATAGAATTTTCCTTCCCAAAGGGCAGGGTCAAATCAAGAATCCGTTCTACCATAATCATCGACAAAGCGAACGATATCGTCCTCGCCGAGATAATCTCCGGATTGCACTTCGACGATCTGCAAATCGACCGGCCCCGGATTGGTCAACCGATGTTTTTCGCCCTTTGGAATATAGATCGATTCATTGGCGCGCAGCGTTTTTTTCACATCCCCGCATTCAACGATAGCCTCGCCGGCAACAACAACCCAATGCTCCGAGCGGTGGCGGTGCAACTGCAATGACAATGATTGCCCCGACCGAACGGTAATGAGCTTAACTTGAAAGCGCGCCCCCTTCGAAAGACTTTCAAAGCGCCCCCAAGGCCGCCGAACCATCGGATGAACTATGGCAAGATCGGGAATGGCTTCCCCCACGGCTCTGACAAGCTCTTTAACCTGCTGCGTATTTTCAAGAGGAGTCACAAGAACAGCATCCTTTGTCGCGACCACAGCGATGTCCTTGACCCCCAAGACCGCAAGCGCCGGTCCATCGGAACGAACGTAAGAATTGGCCGTATCGACGGCAACGACGCTTCCAAGAAGAACATTGCCATCGCCGTTTTTGCGCTCCGTATCCCACAAAGCGCGCCATGAACCGACATCGTTCCATCCCATCTGACATGGAACGACGGCACCGCGCGTTGTCCGCTCCATCACAGCGCGATCGAAAGGCTCGGACTGCACTGCGGCATAAAGTTTCGGATCGGGCAATATCCCCTGCCCTGCTGCGTCCGTAGCCTTTTCCACGGCATTTCGAACGTCGCGCAACAACTCCGGCGCAACCTTTTCCGCTTCCTCGATCAACGTTCGCGGAGAAAAAAGAAATATACCGCTGTTCCACAACGCGCCGCGCGCAATCATCGCCTTAGCGGCTTCAACGTCAGGTTTTTCCTTAAACGAAGCAATCCGGTAAACATTTTCAAATCCAGCAGTTTCTCCGCGGCAAATATATCCGTATCCAGTTTCCGGCCGATCCGGCTCAATTCCAAATAAAACAAGATATCCGTCGGCAGCGGCAGCGCACCCTTGCGCCAATGCGGCATGCCACGCCTTAAGGTCGCCAACCACATGGTCGCTTGGCCGCACCAAATGAAGAACGTCAGGATCTTTTTCAAGCAGCGCCGCGCATAGCACGGCAGCGGCGGTATTGCGTCCCACAGGCTCAAGGATCGTCTGAGAAGAAGTAACGCCAGCCTCGGCAAGAGCATCCCTGATAAGGAAAACGTGTTCGGCATTTCCGACGATTGTCGGCGGCAAAAACAAATCCCTGTCCGCCACGCTTCGCAAAGTCTGCGTCAGCAAGCACTCCCCGTCCATAAGCGGAATAAATTGTTTGGGGGACTTGACCCTTGAAACCGGCCAAAGCCGCGTCCCCGAACCGCCGGAGAGAATAACAGGACGAATTTTCATGAAGCCCCATCAATTTTTGGAAGAAAAGGACCCTACCAACAATTATTGAGGACGGTCCCGATGACATTGATTTTCTTCAATGCCCTTAAGCAACTCTTGGCCTCCTCAATCTTCGTGACGCCGTCGCGCACAACAACGAGGACCGCCTCCGATCTCGACAGGAAATTAACTGGCTCATCTTTGTCCAAAACAGATGGAACGTCGACTATAATCATGCGTTCTGGAAAACGCGATTTCAACTCGCGGATCATAGCGCCCATTTTAGGCGAAGCCAACATATCCTTAACGTTTTCCAAGGGCACGCCTACGGGCAGAAGGCTAAGCCGCTCAAACGGAGTCTTCATAATAAGATCGGCGAGCGGCGTATCGTAATTCAAATAATCCGTGATCCCGGCGCGGGATTCCACGCCCAGACACGCATGCAGTCCCGGATTGGAAAGATTGAGATCGATCAGTAAAACGGGCTGATTGATCGCAGCGTCCGTCGCAATGCAAAGGCCAAGATTGACAGCCACCGTCGTTTTACCGGCCTTTGGCCGGGCGCTTGTAACAGAAAGAAATTTTAGGTTCGACGTTTCCATAAGCTTAAGAACCTTAGTCTTAAGCTGGCGACACGCGTCAACGCCAACGCCGTTCGAGCGATGCCCAACAATATGATTTTTCTCCATCAAGCTCTCGTTAACAACAGGCCCGGTCGCGCCGGCTTTCTTTCGAGCGACAACCCTGACGGAAGGCGCTGCGGCAACCTCCGGTTTTTCATTCGACGCTTGGTTCGTGTTATCTGGCCCGTCCACCATTTATATTCTCCGAATTTTGTTAAGACTTGGCGGAATTGTTTTTATGCAAAACCTTCTCGATCATCGGGAGCAAAGGCTGAAGCAAAGGCTTCAAAGGATTGAGAACCTCGCCTAAAAACGCAAACCCCATAGAAGACCCGGCATCCTCACGGGACGGGATGCGCGGAATGCATGCCAACGGCACTGCCCCGACGGCATCGCGAAGATTGCGCGGACCGATGATGCTTTGGCTCAAAATCTGGAACAGAACGACGCAAAGCAAAGCGCCCGCAACCGAGGCCGCCGCGCCCATCCCGACCAAAGCCATGCGTTTAGGATGCGTATCGCCGGGAAGCATGGCCATGCCGATCATCGTCAGCCGTTCGACGCCTTTGTCTTTTTGCATTTGCTCGCTCATATCGATCGACATCTTTTTTTCTTTGAGCTCGAGATAGTGCGCTTGAGCCATCTCATATTCCTTAAGCATGGCCTCGTATTCTTGCTGGGCTGCGGGATCCTGAATAAGAACCTGCTGCAATTTTGCTATACGATCCTGAAGATCCTTACGACGATCAACCAGAGCCTGGCGCTGGGCCTGCAAGCCCGACATCTGCGCGACGATCTGTAAATAAGCCGGGTTATCGGCATCGGCGACGATAACATTCGTCCTTTTAACGCCAGCAAGCTGGGATTCAAGTCTTTGAATACGGCTTCGAAACACCACAACAGCCGGATGATCTGCGCCATAAGTACTTTCGGTTGCGGCAATATTGGCGCGAAGATCCTCGATCTGAGATAAAATCTGCGCCGCTGCCCCGTTCGACGCGTTACGCGCATAAGGTTCTGTGACCGAAAGCCTTTCACGAAGCACGGCCTCATTCTTTTCGTTTTTAAGGGATTGCGCCTCGACGGCTTGCAAATCCTCGCTTAACGCCGTCACGGTGTTTTTGTTTTTAGCTAAAGTTTCGGGGCTCAGTAACGTATTCCTGTTTTGGAACTCATCCATATCCCGTTTTTGCGCTAACATGGATTCTTCGATAGCCGCGATTTGCTTTGAAATGCTGCTTCCGACACCTTGCATTTCCGCGCTACGGTCTTTGACATCCTGTTCGATAAAACGCGTAGCGATTTCATCGGCGACCTGTTGCGAAAGATAAGGCACATGATAATCAAAGCTAACCAGCAAAGCGATGGAGGCAATGACTTCTTTTGTTTCAGGCGTCACATTAACCGGAGGCAAAGAAATAATCTTAAAAGTAATGTTCGGCCGCATCTTGACTTCGGCCACCGCTTGAAGGGACATTTTTTGGCGGTCAGACGCATACAGATTATACTTCTTGATAATATCGACCAATGCTTCGGTTGAAAGCGCCTTGGGTTGAAGCGCGCGAATAAGACCCGCAGCCGAGGCCTTTTGGGCAACCTCACGGGATTGAGCGGCAAGTTCCGGCAAAACCTCGGTTTGGTCGATCTGGATCGCGGCAGTCGATCTGTAATTTGACCACATCGCGGCAAAAATAAGAGCAGCGACAAAGAACGCCCCTGCAGACGCCCGGAATCCCATTTGCCAGCGCCTAAAAATAGCAAGGCAATCAGTCAGAGTTATCCCACCCATGTTAAGCTCTCTCATCCAAGATAGTCAGAATATGTGATTCGTTCCCAGCCGGAAACAATCGCACGAGAGAGTATCGCGCCCAAATTACTAAAAAAGACTATATAGCCCCAACTTTAGGTTTTTAATGCGTATATAATTGAAAAACCCGTCCTTTCCGCCCTGTGTCGAACCACAAGGAAGGAAATGACGGGCATTTTCAACTTAACGCGCTAAAACAAACACACGCCGCAAGAAGCCCCTTACCGAATATAACGGCACCAAAGCGACTCCGACGACAACCGCTCAGCGGCGACGGCAGCAAACGGGACGACGGTACCAATTAGTGTTCCCGTTCCAGTTCACATTTTGATTCTGATTGACGTTTTGCGTCTGATTGACGTTTTGTGTTTGGTTGACGTTGTAATTATAGTTACAGCATGTCGCAGCGTTTGCGCCGCCGGTCGAAAGAAGAAGGGCGCACGAAGCCGCCAAAGCCATTGCAGAAAGAATACGCATAAAAACCTCCTATAGGATATTTACCAGAGATTGCTAACTAGCTGTTAACATATTAGTTTGATAGACCCGAAACGCTAATTGCGCAAGATAGAATCTCAAGTTTTCCTCTCGAAAGGACTCAGCGTGCGATATATTGTTTTATTACTTGCAATTACTGTAACATCTTGTGCCGTTGTCCCAGAATCCGGCAAAGAACGTGTAACATTTGTTCCTGTTTCATTCTCGGAATTACCCGGCTGGCAAAGCGATTCGCTAAACGACACGCATGATGCGTTCTTACGTTCCTGCGCCGCGATAAGCTCGAAACCCGGCTGGAAAAGCGTATGCGTTGCGGCAAAGAAGTCATCCGCAGGCTCTGCCGCGCGTAAATTTTTTGAAACCAATTTTACCGCCTACGCCGTCATCGGACGTAACGGAGACAAAGGACTGTTTACAGGATATTACCTGCCAGAGTTACATGGTTCCCTGCGACGCGAAGGTCCCTACCAGACGCCTTTGTACGAACGCCCCGCAGATCTTGTCACGGCAGACCTCGGCCTCTTCAAGTCCGACTTGAAGGGTCAAAAAATCTCCGGCAAAGTCGAAAAAGGAAAATTCATCCCCTATGACAAACGCAAAGACATCGCCATAGGCTCGCTTGCGCCACGCGCAAAACCGCTGGTCTGGATCGACGATCCCATCGACGCGTTTTTCCTCGAGGTTCAAGGATCCGGTCGCGTGCGCCTGACAAACGGAACGCTCCTTCCCGTCGGCTACGATGGCGCGAACGGACGACCTTACACTTCCATCGGCCGAGAACTAGCGGACAAAGGCGAACTCGAACGTCCCGTAACCATGGCATCGATTCGCGCATGGCTGGCGCGGCATCCCGAAAAAGCGCAGGAAATTTTGAATCTAAATGAATCATACGTCTTTTTCCGTCCCCTCCCCAGCACGGACGTTCCCGGCGCTCAGGGTGTCGCGCTGACCCCTTTGCGCAGCCTTGCCGTCGATCCGCACTTTTTGCCGTTAGGCACGCCCATCTGGCTCGATACCACCGACGGCAAAGGCGCGCCGTTCCAACGCCTGATGATCGCTCAAGACACAGGCGGTGCCATTAAAGGCGCCGTACGTGGAGACGTCTATTGGGGCGCAGGCAAAGAAGCGGCGCATCAAGCGGGATCAATGCAAAGTCAAGGCCGGGCTTTTGCCCTGTTTCCAAAAACGATAAACCCCAATGCCGACTAAAGACGAAACATGGAAGACCTATACGCGCGGCGTCGTACGCGTCCGCGCCCGAAAGAAAACCCCGCCTTCCTCTAAAGAAAAACTGTCCGATATCAAGGAAACGATAGCGGGCCGCCGTCAATCCGAAACGCCCACGCCCCTCCCCGCACCGGGTGGCGGAAAATCAAGAGATTTCACAGCGAGCCTTGAACGCCGCCGAGAAAAAGCGTTACGTCAAGGAACTTTGGAAATTGACTCCAAGCTTGACCTGCACGGGATGACCCAAGCGCAAGCGTTCGAAGCCCTCGCGCGTTTCATACGCAGGAATGTCCGCGCCCAAAAAAGAAATTTATTGATAATCACAGGCAAAGGAAGCTCAGGCGGCGGCGTCCTGCGACAAAACCTCAGGCCGTGGCTCTGTGCGCTGCCCGAAGCGCCGCAAATTCTGGCCCTACGCCCTGCCGCGCCCAAGCACGGCGGAGAGGGCGCTCACTACGTCATCCTGAAAAGAAATGAATCGACGCGCGAAAAGGCAATCAATACCCCCCGGCAGAGCCGGGGGCTTGATGGGGAACCGCTCCAAGCGGTTTTAAAAGAC
>CAYVBP010000074.1:0-7447 GCA_964449155.1 uncultured Rhodospirillaceae bacterium
CTTCCTTTAGTCGCCCCGCCTGAGGCGGGGGTTTTGTAAGGACTTATAAAAACGCCGGAAAAGACGGCGCAGAATGGATAACGGCTGATCGGGAATTTTTATTGTGTCCCCTCGCTTCGCTGCGATTGGAACTCGGCGCGAATTAAATCAAAACGCGAAATTTCTTTCCCAAAAAGATTGGCCTTCCTCAACGGAATCCTTCGCATCCGACAGCTTTTCTGGATTGTTGTCAGCCATACGGCGTTTGCCCTCAATCTCATCGCGATAAGCATCGGCCGTCAAAGGATATCTGTTCTGAGGCTCGACATTGACAAGCCTGTTCGGCTGCACATTCTGCGCCTTAGAATAGCAAACCGGATCGCCCATTGTCGTGTAGCACCACGTTTCATGTTCGGGGATCTGATCCTGCGTATTGGCAGGCGGCAACGCCCCCGGCTTTGTGGCATAAACAACAGCCGCCGTTCCCGCAACCTGCGGAAGGGTGCACCCCCCCAAAGCCAGAAGAGCCATAAACCCGAAAAACGAAAGTCTTCTCATCTCTTAACTTTCGAAGATTCGCTCTAAAAATTGGTTAACAAATAGCCTTTTCTCTTTTCCCCCAGAAAGTAAATTTGACGCCATTCTTTGAAAACATTAATGTCCCTCCCTTAAACGCTAACCAAAGCCCGGAAATACAATGCATCCTTACCGCACACACACCTGTGGCGACCTTCGCCTTTCCCATAAAGATCAAACGGTCCGCCTTTCCGGATGGGTGCATCGCAAACGCGATCACGGCAGTTTGCTGTTCGTCGATTTGCGGGACCATTACGGTATAACCCAGTGCGTGATCGACCGGTCAAGCGCGCTTTTGCCCGCGCTCGAAGCCGTCAAAAACGAAAGCGTCGTCACGATAACCGGCAAAGTCGTCCGGCGTCCCGACGACACGCTAAACCCAAAGCTCCCCACGGGCGAAATTGAAGTCGATATCGAAGAATTCCTCGTTCAAGGCGCGGCCGACCCGCTTCCGCTTCAAGTCAACGCAGAGCACGATACCGAAACCGGCGAAGCGACGCGCTTGCAATACCGCTTCCTCGATTTGCGCCGCGAGCAAATGCAACGCAACATCAAGCTGCGCTGCGACGTTATCGCGTCGTTGCGCCGTCGCATGTGGGCGGCGGGATTCCGCGAATTTCAAACGCCGATTTTGACGGCCTCAAGCCCCGAAGGCGCGCGCGATTATCTCGTGCCCAGCCGCATTCATCCGGGAAAGTTCTATGCGCTGCCGCAAGCGCCGCAACAGTTTAAACAGCTTTTGATGGTCTCCGGCTTCGATCGGTACTTCCAGATCGCGCCGTGCTTCCGCGACGAAGACGCGCGCGCAGACCGCAGCCCCGGCGAATTTTACCAGCTCGATTTCGAGATGAGCTTCGTCACACAAGACGACATTTTCAACGCCATCGAACCGGTGCTGCACGGCGTTTTCGAGGAATTCTGCGGTTTCAACAAAGACACGAAGTCCGCCGTCGATCCCTATCCCTTCGCGCGCATCCCTTACGACGAAGCCATGCTCAAATATGGCTCGGACAAGCCCGATTTGCGCAACCCGCTTCTCATTACGGATGTCACAAGCGTCTTCAAGCGCGCCGACGTCGAATTCCGGGCATTCCGCGGGATTATCGACAAAGGCGGCGTCGTTCGCGCAATCCGCGCGCCAAACGTCGTGGGCCGCCCGCGCAGCTTTTTCGACAAACTGAACGATTGGGCCAAGGAAATCGGCGCGCCGGGCCTCGGCTACATCACGTTCGAAGCAGGCGCAGGCAAAGGCCCCATCGCGCGTTTCGTCGGCGCAGAAGCCCAAAAAGAACTTCGCGTTTTAACCGGCTGCGTCGACGGCGATGCCGTTTTCTTCGTCTGCGACGAAAAAGCAAAGGCCGAGAAAATGGCGGGCGCCGCGCGCACGAAAATCGCGCAGGACATGGACATCGTTGAAAAGAACGCTTTCCGCTTCTGCTGGATCGTCGATTTTCCGATGTTCGAATATAACGAGGATCTCAAAAAGATCGACTTCAGCCACAACCCGTTTTCGATGCCGCAAGGCGGCCTCAAGGCGCTTGAGACCATGGACCCGCTCGACATCAAGGCGTTTCAGTACGACATCGTCTGCAACGGCATCGAGCTGTCGTCCGGCGCTATCCGGAACCATCTTCCCGAGGCTATGTACAAAGCGTTCGAGATCGCGGGATACGCGCGCGAAGAACTGGAATCCCGTTTCGGCGGCATGCTTTCGGCCCTCAAGCTCGGCGCGCCGCCGCACGGCGGATCAGCGCCGGGGATCGACCGCATCGTGATGTTGCTTGCCGACGAACCGAACATTCGCGAAGTCATCGCCTTCCCCTTAAACCAGCAAGCCGAAGACCTGATGATGCAAGCCCCCAATACGGTCACGCCCGACCGCTACAAAGAGCTTCACATCAAGCCCGATCTTCCGATTAAAAAGAGCTAACGATTATTCCATAACGAACAATCTTTGGAAGTGTGCAAGGGCAAACATTTTTTTAACTTGCCCCTGCGCCCCCTTGATAACAAGTTTTTTTCTTTTTCTTTCGACAACGTCGTGAACCAAAAGCAGCATGCCTAAAGCCGACGAGTCGACAAACTCAAGCTTGTCCATGCGAAAGACAATCTGCCTGACGCTTTCGTCTTTTTCGATCAAGCTAAGAATTTCACGAAAAGCCGGATGATCGCTAAAAGTAAAATTGCCGCCAAAGTTAATATCCAGCGTGTCGTTCTGCATGCATCGAACAATATCCATTTTCCCCCACTACCCACAAATGCCGAAACGCTCGTGACCCCCGCACCCTTGCCCGTCATCCCTACTCAGCGGACCCAGTTTGACTCTCAGCAAAAACTGAATCACCCCAAATCTACCGCTTCCTCGCAAATCAATTCCCGCAAGAAGGGGCCATAAAGCAAAAAGGCCAACCCCTTGTTACCTATATTCCTTGCGTCACCGAGACCTTTTTGATTTGTGTCCCCCGCGCCTTGTCTTTCGGGGCCCCAGCCCTCACAAGCCTTTTCATAAGCTCGTTGGTATAAAACACGCTTCGCAGTTGAGAACAAGTGTTGTATATGAGTCCCCTAACAATCTGAAAACGGAGCGCTTTTCTCAAAAACATTATTGAGGCGTCATGACCGCGCATCTTACAGAAAGTCAATTCGCGCAATGCATTCGCGACCGGCTCGTCAAGCAGCTTGTCTCAGTCAACGAGCAGCTTGAACAATTCGCGCATGTGGCTTCGCACGACCTGAGAGAACCGCTAAGAGTCATCGTCTGTTTCACCGATCTTTTAGAAAAAGAATACGGGAACAAGCTTGACGATACAGCCCATCAGTATATGGAAATCAATCGTCAGGCTGCGAGAAAAATGGAAGCGATGGTAGCCGATCTTCTCGAATACGGACGCCTGGGCCACACCGCGCTGCCCCTCGTGCAAACAAAATGCGAAGAGGTTCTGCGCCAAGCCAAGGAATCCCTAAGCGAAGCCATCAAAGCCACGAAAGCGACCGTATCGAACGGCCCCTTGCCCGTTCTCGACTGTCAGTCGACTTATCTCTTGCGCTTATTCCAAAATATAATCGAAAACGCCTTGAAATACCGAAAAACCGACGAACCGCCGATCATACGCATAACCGCAGAGGAAAAACCCGAAGACTGGCAATTTTCCATTTCCGATAACGGCATCGGAATCGAGCCAGCCTATCTTTCCTGCATTTTTGCCCCGTTCAAACGCCTTCACAGCGACGAAATCTATAGCGGAACCGGCATGGGCCTTGCGATTTGCAAACGGATTGTCGAAACCCTTGGAGGAAGCGTTTGGGCCGAATCGACCCCCGGCAAAGGAAGCACTTTCTTCTTTACGCTCCCCAAAAGAGGATGACTATCCGAACGGCAACGCGACGATCTTAGACCAGTATTTCACAACGATCGCCATGCTGCTCATGTATTCCTTCAACTCGACCGCCTTCTGGATAAAGCCCGCAGCCCCAAGACGATAAACTTCCTCCATATCGCCCATGCTAATGCTGTTCGTTAAAACGATAACGGGCATTCCCGCAAATTGCGGTCGTTTTTTAATTTCCTTAAGAAGCCCCATCCCGCCCGCCTTCGGCAAAGATAGATCCAGAACGACAAGATCCGGATGCGGCTGATTGAGCTTCAACACGCGATTATACAAATATTCCATCGCAGAATCGGCGTCATGGAATGAGTGCACATCGATAGGCCCTTCGCATTCGGTCAAAACTTCCCTAAACAAAATAACATCGGCAGGGTTGTCTTCAACCAACATAATCTGAAACGGCTTATCCCGTTTTTTCTGAATGACGCGCGCCGCAATCTGCGTGCCGACGGATTCCTGAAGATTAAGTCCCTCGTAAAAATAATTGGGAGGCACATTGAGAATTTTTGCGAACAATAACAACTTACCAGCGGACATATGGCTTGCGCCCGTTTCGTACTTCTGCATTTGCTGGTATGAAAAGCCCATCAGCTTCGCGAGTTCCGTCTGGCTAAGATTAAGAAGCTTCCGCCGTTCCCGGATACGCTGGCCAATATAGGCATACACGGTTTGCTGACGTTCAGAAATATTCATATCCGCCCCAACCATTAGAAATCAAAAAAAACGAAAACAGGGTTGGTAATATTGCCGCACAACTCCCGATTGTAAAGCGGTATTTTTCAAACAAGCCGCCAATAAAACATTCCCCCACGCTCTAAAGCGGATAAAATAGAAATGAGAAGTTTCCAACAAAGTTTTGCCGCCCCAAATTTACACGCAACGGTTGCAATCTGGACAGTCTAAACTATAAGTTGTATAAATAATGTAAATACCTACTGCATGAGGCTAAGTTGTTTATCCGGTATAAACAAATTTAGATCACACTGCTGTCTCCGTTAACCTTCCTAGTCCCGCCTCATGACGTTCTCCGACACGCAAGTTTCGTTCGACGCACAAGGAATTGGCTTCCCTCCGATAGATTTTCGTCGGCTGGATTATGTTGCCGAAACCGATCATGAAAAGATGGCGCTTCTGAAAATTTTTTTCAAAACGACGACGGAGATCGTTTCTGAATTAAAACTTACGCTATCCGACGGCGACCGAACGGGATGGAACGAAGCCTCTCACAAACTGCGCGGCGTAGCAGGAAATCTCGGTATGAAGCCCTTGGAACAACTATGCCTAAAGTCCGAAAAAATCGCCGCATGGAATACGCGCACGGCACAAGAGTTCTTAAAACAGATTGAAGACGAAACAACGCGAATAAAAACCTATATCGCATCTTCCTCTCTCTCGAAATAGAGGCGTTCCCCGTGACAAAACTTGCTTCAGAACTCCCCCAACAAATCCTCAACTCCCCTATTTTGATCGTCGACGACGTCAAGATTAACCGCGTCTTTCTCGAAAAAACGCTCCGGGCGTTCGGGTTCGCAAATTTGCTATCCGTCGCCAGCGCGGAAGAAGCTTTATCGAAAATAAAAAGCTTTCAACCTGACCTTGTCTTGCTCGATATTCTTTTACCGGGGGGAATGGATGGCTTTAAATGCTGCGAGAAACTGCGCAACATCGAGGAATTTCGCGATCTTCCGGTTCTTATCGAAACATCGATTGTCGAACCGGAAATGCGCGTAAAGGCCTTTAAATGCGGCGCGACGGATTTTGTCAGCAAACCGATCGACGCCGACGAACTGTGTGCGCGTGTAACGGTCCATTTGGAAAAGCGCAGATCTCTAAAGACCCTTCAGGTTTACAAAAACCGCATTCAAATGGAGCTCGAAAGCGCGCGCCAACTTCAGCTAGGGATCCTTCCCGACGAAGAAAAGATCAAAGAATACAAACGTGTCTGCGGTCTCGATCTCGCGGCCGCATTCGAACCCGCCTCTGAAATTGGCGGCGATTTGTGGGGCGTACAAAACGTCTTTCCGAACCAAACGGCCCTATGGCTCGTCGATTTTTCCGGACACGGCATGCCAGCCGCGCTCAACGCGTTTCGGCTTCATGCCTATCTTAAGGAAAACTCTCCCGAAACCGCGCGTCCCGGCGAGTATCTGTCGCGCCTAAACGACAAGCTCCTTAATCTGCTTCCTCGCGGACACTTCGCGTCGATGTTTTATGGCATCATCGACAAGCAAAGCAGCCAACTGTTCTATGCGCACGCCTATATGCCAAACCCCGTCGTCCTACATCGGTCGGCGGCCGAAGCCGAGCCTCTCGAAGGCTGCGCGCCGCCGCTGGGCGTCGGGCTGCATACGTATACGACGCAAACGTTGCCATTTTCCTCCGATGACGTGCTTATTCTCTACAGCGACGCTTTGATAGAGACGCCCGATACGCGCGGAAAATTCATCACAGAAGACCAGATTCTCGAATTGGTCGAAGCGAATGCGGCTGCGGACGTAACCGAAATCAAAAATAACCTCCAAGACGCCTTTGCGCGCCATGCCGGCAACCTCATGCGCGACGACCTGACGATCGTCGTATGCGCGCAGACAAAAGGCTAGCCTTGTTCGGCCGGAGCGCTAACGTCTTCAAGATCAAAACGCTCGACGAAGCCGCCGAGCTTTCGCGTGAGCTCGCAAGGCAATTCCCCGCCCCGGAAAAAATCTGGGTCGGCCTCCACGAACTGCTCATCAACGCAATCGAACACGGAAATCTCGGTATCGGATTCGACGCAAAAGCCTCACTTTTGCGCACGGGCCGTTGGGCGGAAGAAATCGAACGCCGCCTGAAACTTCCCGAATACGCCGACCGCAAAGTCACGATCCGATTTGCGCGCAACGAACGGAAGTGCCGCTTAAAAATCGAAGATCAAGGAACCGGCTTCGACTGGGAAAAACAAACAACCCGCATGCCCCTCCCCGAAATGCCAAACGGCCGAGGCCTCATAATCGCCCGCGCCAGCGGCTTCGATTGCCTGGAATTCAACCGCAAAGGAAACGCAATCGTGTGCGAAACCGGCGGATCTTATACCATCGCCCCGATAAATTGACTCGTCCTCGTCGTCCCCGCAAGGGCAGCGAAGGTACACTTTTCCTCCCCACCTTCAGTCTGCGAAATACCTACTGTTTTGTCATTCTCAGCAAACCAAGGTCATAGCCCATTTGGGCGGCTCGGCCTTTGAGTCGTTGTGCGGTTTCGTCGGATGGATGGGGATCTCTGGTCATAAGCCACAGATAATGGCCAGACGGTTCACCGACAATCGTCCAGTCATAGGCTTCGCCGTGATCGAGCACCCAGTAATTGCCATAAAACGGCCAGAAGAAGGAGACACGCAATTTTGCGTTCTGGCTTCCGTCAACGACATAAGCTTGCCCTTCGGCTGAATCCAAGGGCGCGTCAAGGCTCCCTCTGCGACAGGAATTGACGACCTTGATCTTACCGTCGGGGCGTAGGCTGTAATCGGCGGT
>CAYVBP010000075.1:0-7436 GCA_964449155.1 uncultured Rhodospirillaceae bacterium
TGGCCACAATGTTCGCCAAGGCTGTAATATGATCCTGATGCGAATGCACCCCGCCCGGAGACACAAGCCCCATCAGATGGCAAGTCCCCCCGCTTTTCTTAAGTGCGGCGATAAAATCAAGCAGGGCAGGATTGGATTTCATCTCTCCGCTTCCGATGGCGCAATCAATAATCGGCAAGTCCTGATAGACCACGCGCCCCGCGCCGAGATTCATATGCCCGACTTCCGAATTTCCAAATTGCCCATGCGGGAGACCCACACAGTCCTCGGACGCATCCAGCAAGGCATGCGGACAAGAAGCCCAATATTTCCGGAATACAGGCGTTTGCGCACGCGTCACCGCGTTGTCGGGCGCGTCCTCGCGGAAGCCCCATCCGTCCAATACGCACAACACTACTGGGCGCGGTCGCGTCATTTGTTCCCAATTCTTTTTCCCTAAACCTTCGTTTTAGAAGCCTAAACTCAAAATCTCAACACATTTACGCGACTTGCCCTATGCGCTCGATATATTATGATGCGTCCGTCATTAAATAAGGATCTTGTTATGCCCGCTTTAAACCCAGAATCTGAATGGTTTGGTTTCCGCCGCGTTCGCGCCGCAGATAAGACCGGCCTTGTCCGGCAGGTTTTTTCTTCTGTCGCAAACCGTTATGACTTGATGAATGACCTGATGTCGGCGGGACTTCATCGGCTTTGGAAAGACGCGCTCGTTCGCCGCATGAACCCGCAGCCCGGCATGACCCTTTTAGATGTCGCTGGCGGAACAGGAGATATCGCACTACGTCTTTACCGCCACACGGAAGGCAAGGCCCGCATTACCGTTTGCGACATCAACCCAGAAATGCTGGAGCAAGGTAAAATTAAAGCGTTGAACCGTGGCGTCGTCCCGGCACGGAAAGGGAAAAAAGCAGGCGGCATCGTTTGGATCGAAGGCGACGCCGAAGCCCTGCCCTTTGCGGACAAAAGCGTCGACATATATTCGATCGCCTTCGGCCTGCGCAATGTGACGCGCATTGACAAGGCGTTAAAGGAAGCCGCGCGCGTGTTAAAGCCGGGCGGCCGTTTTTTCTGCATGGAATTCAGCTCTGGCGTCCTGCCGCCCTTAAAACCGCTATACGAAACGTATTGCATGAACGTCCTTCCCTTTTTAGGCGCGCACGTCGCCCAAGATAAAGAAGCCTATCAATACCTCGCCGAAAGCATCATGAAGTTCCCGCCGCAGCAAGAGCTGGCAAAACGCATGGAAAAAGCGGGGCTGAAAAACGCGACATGGACGAATTTAATGGGAGGAATCGCCGTTATCCACGAAGGAACAAAAGCAAAAAAATGAGGGGCCGAACAGCCCCTCAAAATCAAACGCATTTAACTTATTAACGATTGTTCTCAGGTCCTTTTAGTTTTTGCCCCTTCGGCGAACCGGCAAGATCCGGCGTTTCGCGGTTTTGATAATATTCTTCCATTTTTCCACTATACGCTTGTCTCGCCTCCACACTTACGTCCAGCCCCTTTTGCACAAGGTTCGCTGCCGTGTTACCCAAAATGGTTGAAACGCCGCCTTTTTCTTCAACCCGTTGTTGA
This sequence comes from uncultured Rhodospirillaceae bacterium, assembly GCA_964449155.1. Lineage (GTDB taxonomy): Bacteria > Pseudomonadota > Alphaproteobacteria > UBA9219 > UBA9219 > CAIXLI01. Next base: position 1,579 of record CAYVBP010000075.1, read on the forward strand.
ATGGAATCGGTCCCGGCTCTTACTTGTTGCCCTGCGCTGGCCGCTGCTGTTTCGACTTTAGTCTTTAGATTGTTGAAATCTTCGCTGTTTTGAATCTCGCCAATCCGCTGGCTGACGTCGGTCGCTGCGGACCGCAGCGTCGATACGGCGTCCCCGGCAATCGTCTCAAGACCGCCTCTGTTGTTAATTCCTTCTTCAATACCTTTGCGCACCTTATCGAACAGCCCCATTCTTCTCTCCTGCATAAATAGATCAAGGTGAAATTTGATATGCAACTATACTCGAAATTAATACTTTCAAGAATGATAAAGTGGGATTCCCGCGAACATAATGATGATTTTACTTACTTATCAGTAAGATAGATCTTCACCCCCTCAAAGGCAAACCTATTTCATTCTTTTGGACACGGCGACATTCATCCCGCCCGATGTTGAAAACCAATAATCCTTGCTTTTCAGACCTCCCGGCGTTATTTACACCACCTCGCGCGCGCCGAGGCTTTTTGGACATGCCCGGCCGCAGACGTAACTTTAACAAAAGGAAAGAAAATGCCCAAGATGAAGACCCACAGCGGGTCGAAGAAGCGCTTTCGCGTGACAGGCTCCGGCCATGTCAAGGCGGGCGCGTCGCACCGCCGCCACTTTATGCGCCGCCGTTCTCAGAACACCAAGCGCACCTCACGCCAAGGCTTGATCCTGTTCAAGGCCGACGGCGAGAATATCATTAAATTCTTTTTGCCGAACAGCTAAGGGAGTATCGCAATGGCTCGTGTTAAACGGGGCGTGACGACCCATTCCCGTCACAAAGAAACTGTAAAGCTGGGCAAAACCTATCGTGGCCGCGCCAGCACCAATTTCCGCATCGCCATCGAAAAGGTCGAAAAGGCCTTGCGTTATGCGTACCGCGACCGCCGCGCCAAGAAAGGCGAGTTTCGCGCATTGTGGATTCAGCGCATCAACGCAGGCGCGCGCGAGCACGGCTTGACCTATGCCCGTTTTATGAACGGGTTGAAGCTCGCCGGAATCGAGTTGGACCGCAAATCCCTGTCCAACCTCGCCGCTCAGGAACCGGAAGCCTTCAAGGCTTTGGTCGAAAAAGCTCAAGCCGCTCTGGCCGCGAAGTAATTCGACGTTTCCGGAATGAAATCAAAACGCCGCGCGCGCTTCCGCCGCGGCGTTTTTTCTTTGCCGATTGTCGCCGCGGGTATATAAAAACCCCTCGTATTTCTTGCATATTCAGGAACGACATGCCCGATCCCAGCTCTTTGCCAGACGATCTCCTTACGCTGAAATCCTCGCTTCTTTTTTCCGTCGCCGATGCGTCTTCGGTCGCAGCCTTGGAAGACATCCGCGTTTCCGCGCTCGGAAAAAAAGGCCGCGTCACAGATTTGATGAAAACCTTGGGAAGCCTGCCTCCCGAGGAAAGAAAAGATCGCGGCGCCGCCCTTAACGTTTTGAAAGGCGAAATCGCAGCGGCTATCGACGCGCGCCTGACGGTCTTGACGGCTTCGGCCCTTCAGGAGCGGATGGCGAATGAAAGACTGGACATGACCCTTTCCCCGCGTCCACAGAACGACGGACGCGTCCACCCGACCCACCAGACTATCGACGAGATCGTCACGATTTTCGCAAGCATGGGCTTCGCCGTTGCAAAAGGTCCGGACATCGAAAGCGAATATTACAATTTCGAAGCCCTAAACATTCCGGATTCGCATCCCGCGCGCGACATGCAAGCGACGTTTTTTCTGCCTTCTGCGGATAAGCAGAAAACCGTTTTGCGCACACAAACCTCGCCGGTGCAGATCCACACAATGCTGGAACAGCAGCCGCCGATCAGAATCATCGCGCCGGGCCGCACATACCGTTGCGATTATGACCAGACGCACACGCCCATGTTCCATCAGGTCGAAGGCCTTGTGATCGACGAAGTCACGCACATGGGGCATTTAAAAGGCTGCGTGATGGATTTTCTGCGCGCCTTTTTCGGCATCAACGATTTACCCGTCCGGTTCCGTCCTTCTTATTTCCCCTTTACCGAGCCTTCGGCCGAAGTCGACATCGGCTGCTCGCGCAAGAACGGAGAGCTAAAACTTGGCAATTACGGCGACTGGCTCGAAATCCTCGGCTGCGGAATGGTCCATCCGAACGTTCTGAGGAACTGCAACATCGACCCTGAAAAATATCAGGGATTTGCCTTCGGCATGGGCATCGAACGGCTGGCCATGTTGAAATATAGCATTCCCGATTTGCGTACCTTCTTCGACGCCGATCTGCGTTGGCTAAAGCATTACGGCTTCTTGCCGCTTGACATCCCAAACCCGGCGTTGAAAGGCTGATGCGATGTCTTGGCTCTGGCTTGCATTCGCGACTTTGGCCGTTGTCGGCGGCGCATCCTACACCGTTTGCATGAAATACGGCGCGGCGAACGCCAATCCGTTCTTTTTCGGCTTTATTACCGCATTGGCCGTCGTCGTCATTCAAGGCGTCGCCTGTCTGGTCCTTAAATACGGCCTTCATACCGACCTTGCGCAGGGTATGACGCCGCAAACGTATAAATTCGCCGGGCTCTGCGGTGCCGCCTCAGCGCTGATCGGCATCACGTATTTTCTCGCCTTGCGCTACGGAAGCATCATCCCGACGCAAACATATTGGGCCATCGGCGATATCGTTTTGACGTCGACTTTGGCCCTTGCACTTTTCGGCGAGACAATGACGTGGATGAAAGCCTTGGGCATGGTCATGGGCGCAGCGTCGATCGTTCTTATTCTCAAGTCTCCGTGAGGAAACGCTATGTCCGTGCAATGGCTTATGTTTTCTTTTCTCGCCGTAATTGGCAGCACTCTTTACAATGTCGGCGTCAAAATCAGCGGGCCGAACGTTAATCCCTTCGGCTTCTTTCTGGCTATGACTTTTTTCGCCTTCACTATGTCCGGGGTCTGCTTCGTCGCGGCTAAATACGGATTCGGCGTTGACTGTTCGCGTGGCCTGTTGACGCCGTCGGCCATCAAATGGGCAGCTTTGTGCGCATTTGGCGTCGTCATGACGAACGTGACTTATTTCCTTGCCATGCGCTTTGGATCGTCCATATCGGCGCAAGTGTTCTGGGCAGTCGGCGGCATGATCGTCTTTTCCTGCGTCGCCGTGCTGTTTCTTAACGAAACGATTAGCCTGACAAAACTTGTCGGCATCGCCTTTGGCGTTGTCTCCGTCTTTCTTATTGCAAAAGCCCCTTAACTGGATACGACCATGAAATTCTCGCTCTCTTGGCTTAAAGAACATCTCGACACGAACGCGTCGCGCAAGGAAATCTGCGACAAGCTGACGGCCATCGGCCTTGAAGTCGAAGACGTCGAAGATCAAGGCAAAGCGCTTGCCCCCTTCATCGTCGCGCAAATCGAAGAAGCCGTTCAACATCCAAACGCGGACCGCCTGCGGGTGTGCAAGGTGAATACGGGCAAAGAGATTTTGCAAGTTGTCTGTGGCGCCTCCAACGCGCGCGCCGGAATCAAAGTCGTCCTTGCGCGGCCCGGCGATATCATGCCCGACAGCGGACAGGCGTTGAAAAAAGGCTCCATCCGAGGCATCGAATCCCAAGGCATGATGTGCGCTGTCGATGAACTTTGCATCGGCGACGATCACGAAGGCATTATAGAGCTCCCCGAAGAAGCCCCATTAGGCGGCAACTTCGCGGCTTTTGCCGGATACGACGATCCCATCATCGAGATTAACCTTACCCCGAACAGGCCCGATTGCGCAGGCGTTTATGGAATCGCCCGAGATCTCGCCGCTGCAGGGCTTGGAACTTTGAAACCGCTATCGCCCGCGCCCGTCAAGGGAAGCGAGCCGAGCCGCATCAAGGTCTCTCTCGACTTTCCCGAAGGCGACAAAGCGTGCCCGCTTTTTGTCAGTCGATTGATCCGCAACGTCAAAAACGGCCCAAGCCCCGAATGGATGCAGCAAAAATTGCGCGCCGTTGGCCTGCGCCCCATCTCGGCGTTAGTCGATATCACAAACTACCTGACCATCGATTGCGCCCGCCCCCTGCACGTCTTCGACGCCAAGAAAATCAAGGGCAACCTTTGGGTCCGCCCCGCGAAAGGCGGCGAAACGCTGGAAGCGTTGAACGACAAAACCTATATGCTCGAACGCGGCATGACGGTCATTGGCGACGAAGGCGGCACACTAAGCCTCGCAGGCATCGTTGGCGGAGTCGGAAGTTCGTGCACGGACGAAACGACGGACGTTTTTCTCGAAGCCGCCTATTTCGATCCCGTCCGCACGGCTTTGACGGGACGCGCTTTGCAGATTTCCTCCGACGCGCGATACCGCTTCGAGCGCGGAGTCGATCCTTTGTTCACAGTCCCCGGCGCGGAGCTTGCGACAAAGTTGATCCTCGAGCTTTGCGGCACGTCCGAGACCGTTGTCAGCGATCTTGAGATTGTAGGCCGCGCCAAACCGCGCACGACGCCCATCTTCCTTCGCTCGGACAAATGCCTAAAACACACCGGCATCGACGTTTCGATCAACGAACAAACCGCTATTTTGGGCGCGCTTGGATTTTCCGTCTCGCGCGAAAAAGATGCGTTGTCCGTCGTTCCGCCGAGCTGGCGTCCCGATATCGACGGCGACGCCGATCTTGTCGAAGAAATCATTCGCATTAAAGGCTACGAACATCTGCCGGTTACATCCCTGCCCCATCCCCATTCCGGCACAAAACCGGCCATCGACGCGCAGGATTTGCGCATTCATTATGCGCGACGCGCCTTAGCTGCGCAGGGACTTATGGAAGCGCTGACGTGGTCCTTCCTTTCGTCAAAAGCCGCCGCGCACTTCGGCGGCGCAAAGGACGAATTGCGCCTTGCCAACCCGATCAGTAGTGACTTGGACGTTATGCGCCCATCGATTCTCGCGAACCTTTTAAGCGCAGCGAAGCGCAATGCTGACAAAGGCTTCCCCGACTCCGCCCTCTTCGAGGCCGGCCCCGTCTTCAAGGATGCGACGCCCGAAGGCCAATTGATTGTCGCAGGCGTCGTTCGCACGGGCAGCACGCCGCGCCATTGGGCAACGCCTGCGCGCCCCGTCGATGCGTTTGACGCCAAAGCCGACGCCATAGCTGCGCTGGCGGCAGCAGGAGCGCCGGTTGCCAGCTTGCAAATAACATCCGACGCGCCCGCATGGTATCATCCGGGCCGTTCGGGCGCACTTCGGCTCGGCCCGAATTTGCTGGCGTATTTTGGCGAACTCCATCCGGAGATAAAAGAAGCTTTTTCGCTAACCTGCATGGCCGTCGCCTGCGAGATATTTGTCGGAAACATCCCGGCATCGCGCTCAAGCAGCGCAGCTAAGCCCACGCTAAAGCTCGAAGATCTTCAGCCTGTCCTACGCGATTTCGCATTTCTCGTCGACCGCAGCGTCCCTGCGGCCAAGATCGTTCAAGCCGTTAAAGCGGCGGATAAAGTTCTGATCCGCGACGCCGCAGTATTCGACGTCTACGAAGGAGATAAAATTGCCGCCGACAAAAAATCGGTTGCCGTGAGCGTCACCTTGCAGCCGACGAACAAAACCCTGACCGACCCTGAGATCGAAGCCGTTTCCGCAAAGATCGAGGCATCGGTCAACAAAGCGACTGGCGCGGCCTTAAGAGGTTAAAAGCCCCTCTTGACCCGGGCCGTCAAAAAAGCTATTTCCGACCCCTATTTCAGCGCGCGGCAAGATCGCGTTCCGATATGGGTGCGTAGCTCAGCGGGAGAGCATTACCTTCACACGGTAGGGGTCACAGGTTCAATCCCTGTCGCACCCACCAGCCTTTTCAAAGGCTTAGACCCCATTTCGTGTGAGCACCTTCGTGAGTATGGGTGT
>CAYVBP010000076.1:0-7414 GCA_964449155.1 uncultured Rhodospirillaceae bacterium
CCCCGGCTCTGCCGGGGGTTATTGATTGTGTCCCCCGCGCCCTGATTCACTGCGATCCGGGATTGGTATCAGGTTTTCGGCCAGAAGCAGTGTTCAGGTCCGGGGAATTTTCTGTCGCGGACTTCCGTCGCATAGCGTTCGACGGCTTCGGCAATGATCGGCGTCAGCTCGACAAATCTTTTTGCGAATTTGGGCGTGAACGGCGCGTATGTGCCTAAAACGTCATCGACGACTAAAACCTGGCCGTCGCAGGTCGGGGAAGCCCCAATGCCGATGGTCGGGATCGGGACCGCGCGCGTGATATCTTGTGCGACAGGTTCTATCGTTCCCTCGATAACCAGAGAAAACGCCCCGGCCTCCGCAATAGCCACCGCATCCGCCATAACCGCCTTCGCGCCGTCGTCGTTGCGGCCCTGAATCTTGTATCCGCCCATTTTCTCAATTGATTGAGGCATAAGCCCGACATGGCCCATGACCGGAACGCCATTGTCGACCAAGTATTTGACTGTCGGGGCCAGATCCTTTCCGCCTTCCATTTTCACGCAGTCGCAGCCTGTCTCTTTTATGACGCGTTGCGCGTTTTTTAATGCGTCTGCGGGAGAGTATTCATACGTCCCGACGGGCATATCGACGACAACCAAGGCGTGCGCCACGCTGCGAACCACAGCCGCGCCGTGCGCAATCATCATGTCCAGAGTGACGGACAGGGTATTTTCGAACCCATAGACGACCATTCCAAGGGAATCGCCGACAAAGACAATGTCGACCAAAGGATCGATTGTCCGGGCCAAGGGTGCCGTATAAGCCGTAAGGCCGACGATAGGAGGGCCGCCCTTAACGATGTCTTTAATGCCAATTTTCATTTACGGACTCCGAATTTAACGCTTTCCCTCCGATCCTGCCATTTTGTATAACCGGAATCCAGCGTAGCGTTCTGCGTTTGTTTTGCGATGCAATGAAAGAATTAAAATGACCGAGTCAAGCGTTCGAAAAGTTTCCGAGGAAAAGGGCGGCGTTGAAAAGTTGCTGGCCGAGCACGGCATGACCCACGACGAATACGAGGTCTTGCTCAAGGTTATCGGCCGCGAGCCGACAGTCGCCGAATTCGGAGTCGCTGCCGCCATGTGGTCCGAGCATTGCTCGTATAAATCCACGCGCGTATGGCTCAAGCAGCTGCCGACAAAAGCGCCCCATGTCATTTGCGGGCCGGGCGAAAACGCGGGCATCATCGATATTGGCGACGGCCAAGCGGCGGTTTTCAAGATGGAAAGCCATAACCATCCGTCCTACATCGAACCCTATCAAGGCGCGGCCACAGGCGTCGGCGGCATTTTGCGCGACGTTTTTACCATGGGCGCGCGGCCTGTCGCCAATCTTAACGCGTTGCGTTTCGGGGCCGTCGATCATCCGAAGACCAAGTCTCTTGTCGCGGGCGTCGTTGCGGGCATCGGGGGCTACGGCAACTGCGTCGGCGTTCCCACCGTGGGGGGGGAAACGAATTTTCACGCCAGCTATAACGGCAATAACCTCGTTAACGCGATGACGGTTGGCGTTGCCGATGCGAACAGGATTTTTTATTCAGCTGCGGCGGGCGTCGGGAATCCGGTCGTTTATGTTGGCTCGAAGACGGGGCGCGACGGCATCAAGGGCGCGACAATGGCGTCGGGGGAATTTAACGAGGACTCCGACAGCAAGCGCCCGACCGTTCAGGTGGGAGATCCTTTTACAGAGAAACTCGTTCTTGAGGCTTGCCTTGAGCTTATGGCGACCGATGCCATTATTTCGATTCAGGACATGGGCGCGGCGGGGTTGACCTCTTCCGCTGTCGAAATGGCCTCAAAGGGCGGGCTTGGGATAGAGATCGACCTTGATAAAGTCCCTCTGCGCGAAGAGGGCATGTCGGCTTACGAAATCATGCTTTCCGAAAGCCAAGAGCGCATGCTGATGGTTCTTAAACCCGGGCGCGAGGCCGACGCCGAGCGGATCTTTAAAAAATGGGAACTCGACTTCGCGATTATCGGAAAACTGACCGATACGGGCCGCATCGTTTGCGCGCGTCATGGGTTGAAGGAAATCGACATTCTTATTGAGCCGTTGGTCGAAAAATCTCCTGTCTATAACCGTCCGTGGGAACCGACGCCGCCTCAGGCCGATATTGCGGCTTCGGCTTATCCGTTGCCGGGCGGAGAAACGGCGGTTCGCATATTAAAGAAGCTTTTGGCCTCGCCCGATCTATGCTCCAAGCGCTGGATTTGGGAGCAATATGACAGCCTCGTTCGCGCCAATACGGCCCAAGGTCCCGGCGGGGACGCCGCCGTCGTTCGGGTCGATGACAGCAAAAAGGCTTTGGCGATGACGGTCGACTGCTCGCCGCGCTATTGCGCCGCCGATCCCGTTATGGGTGGCAGGCAGGCCGTGGCCGAAACGTGGCGCAATATTTGCGCGGTCGGGGCGACGCCGCTGGCGATCACGGACAATATGAATTTTGGGAATCCTGAAAAGCCGCGCATCATGGGCCAGTTCGTCGGCGCGGTTCAGGGGATCAAGGACGCGTGCCTTGCGCTTGACTATCCGGTCGTGTCGGGGAATTGCAGTCTTTATAACGAAACAAGCGGCGCCGCTATTTTACCCGCGCCCGCTATCGGCGGAGTTGGCTTGATCGCTGACGTCGAGAAAGCCGTCGGGATCGCTTTTAAGGCCGAGAGAGAGACCGTTTTTGTCATCGGCGAGACGAAGGGCCATATCGGCCAGTCAATTTATTTGCGCGAAATGTTCGGTCGCGAAGAGGGGCCGCCGCCGCCCGTCGATCTTCAAGCGGAAAGGGCGCACGGCGAATTCATTCGCGCGCTGATCGATGAAAGGCTTGTTTCATCTTGCCACGATGTTTCGGATGGCGGCTTGCTCGTCGCTCTTGCCGAGATGGCCATGCCGTCGGGAATCGGTATCGAGGTTGAGTGCGACGGCGACGCGGGATTTTGGTTTGGCGAGGATCAGGGGCGCTACGTTATTGCGACGAATCGCCCCGAATCGGTCCTTAAAAAGGCCGAATCGTGCAACGTTTCTTTAACAAAGCTTGGCAAGACTACCGGAACCGATATCAACCTTAAGGACGGCGGCATGGCCGTCGGCGATCTTCGCCGCGCGCACGAGGCTTTCCTTCCAGAATACATGGGATAAAGTATGGACACGACGATTTTTCGCGAGACGCTTGCAAAATCGCCCATTATTGCCGTTTTGCGCGGGTTGGCTCCTGCGAAAGCCGTTGCCGTCGGTGAGGCGCTGGTCGCAGCCGGCGTGGCGATTATGGAAATTCCGATGAACAAGCCTGACGCGATTCAGTGCATCGAATTGCTGTCGAAGGCGTTGCATTCCAAAGCCGTCATCGGCGCGGGGAGCGTGACGTCGCCGCAGGACATCGGCAAGGTTTCGTCGCGCGGCGCGCGCTTTATTTTTTCGCCGAACCTCGATGTCGAGGTCGTTACCGTCGCGCGGCGGTTGGGGCTTTCGGGCGTTCCCGGCGTCGCGACGCCTACGGAAGCCCTTTTGGCGCTCAAAAGCAATGCATCGGCTATCAAGCTTTTTCCCGGCGAACTGTTTCCTCCGAAGGTCATAACGGCGCTTAAAGCCGTTTTGCCTCACGACGCTCTTTTGATCGTTAGCGGCGGAATCAATGTCGGCAATATTCGCACCTATCATAATGCGGGCGCGAACGGCTATGCGGTATCCGGGGCCTTGTTCTCGCCGGAGATGACGCCCGACGAAGTCGGGCAAAAAGCAAAAAAACTGGTTGCCGCTTTGCGTGCAGGAGAAGCGTCCCATGCCCATGACTGAGGCCGAAATCGTAAGGTTAATCAAGGACGCGATTCCGGACGCATCGATAGAGCTGAAGGATTTGCGCGGCGACGGCGATCACTATCAAGCTTATATCGAAAGCCGTGCGTTCGTGGGCAAGACGCGGGTTCAACAACATCAAATGATTTTTGCCGCTCTTCAGGGGCGCGTCGGCGGCGTCTTGCGCGCGTTGACGCTTAAGACCGCGATTCCGCCAAAGGAATAATATAGCAGTTCCAAATAATAATCAGACGTCATCCCCGCGAAGGCGATCCAGTTGGCCTATCTTCAAGTGCCACGGTTGAAAAAGAACGGCGATGACGCAGAAAAACCAGCCCCTTCTTGGCTTATTGATTTCTTGTGGCTTAATAAACTGGATCCCCGCCTTCGCGGGGACGACGAGAGTGGTGTCTGATTGTAATTTGGAATGACTATAAGGCCGCTTACTCCGATGTGCAGGAGCCGAAGGCCGTTAACGAGCCTTGTGCTTGCGCGTTCCTGTCGCACACGATGTTTTTCTTCTTAGGGCCATAAAGAACCAACGCCACAAGAATTCCGACGGCGATAAAGATAAACAGAACCTGAAGCACGATCCTCAACCAAGGCGCTTCCTTTTTTTGCGGCGGCGCTTTGGCCGGTTTCTTGGGCCGATACTTCGACGGCGGGGGGGATTCAGGCGGAAACATGGTCCTGTGCGTAAGGAAGAGGAAGAGAAAATCATCATACATAAAAAATATATCGAATTTTTTGTCAAGAGTTCTATCCGTTCGAATCATTGTCATGGATTCTCCTGCTCTTGCCGGAGGGGTCCGAGCAGGGGTATACAAGGCCAAAGAAACGGCATGTATATCTCTAACCATTAGATGCAGTATTTCAAGGATCAGACCATGATTAATCCCGCCGTCGCAGAACGGATTCGTTCGGAAGTCTCGATGTACGATGTTGTTTTGTACATGAAGGGCTCGCCTGTTTTTCCGCAATGCGGGTTTTCGGCGCAGGCCGTTCAGATTCTTTCGATGCTGGGGGTTGATTTCAAAGCCGTCGATGTCCTTGTTGATCCGAGCCTCCATCAGGGCATTAAGGATTACAGCAATTGGCCGACGTTGCCGCAACTTTATATCAAAGGCGAATTCGTGGGCGGGAACGACATCATGCTCGAAATGGTTCAAGAAGGCGAAATGCAAAGCCTTTTGGTCGCAAAGGGCATTCCGTTCGAAGATCACTGGATTCCCGCGAATTAATCGTTATTTAACATGAGAATAAGGACGCTTTCCTTTTTCTTTCATATCCTTTATGACGGTAACCATGACCCGCATAGAGGCCGGTAACCGCTCATTCCCCCTCTTTCGTCATCCCCGCGAAAGCGGGGATCCAGTTTGAAAAGCCCAAGCAACGCTAGACAAGAAGGAAAAAAGAAAGAACCTTTGGGGAATGGCATAGGATGCGGCGGTTTTAAGAGGCGTCAATGGCGGCGTTTCGTTTTGTTTTATAAAGGATTCACCGATGCAAAATGTTTTGCTTGTCGTTCAGTTGATTGTTGCCGTTGCCTTGGTTTGCGTCGTTCTTCTTCAGCGTACGGCTCAGGACGGCGGCGGCCTTGCCGGCGGCGGCTCGACGATGGGCGGCCTGTTTACAGCGCGCGGTTCCGCCAACTTGCTGACCCGCGTTACGGCGATCCTCGCGACGTTGTTTATCGTCAACAGCCTTGTGCTCGGCGCAATGGCCAGCAGCCAGCACAAAAAGGGCAGCCTCATCGATCAGTTGGCTCCGGCGGCACCTGTTGAACAGAGCGCGCCCGCGCCCGAGGCTCCAAAGACTCCGGTTGTGCCGGAGGTCCCGGCGGCAAAGTAAGTCTTCGGGGAAGGAATGGATTACGGTAAGGATTGGTTTCTATGAACACGCGTTTTGTTTTTATCACCGGCGGCGTCGTTTCCTCGTTAGGAAAGGGGATTGCGTCTTCGGCTCTCGGCGCGCTTTTGCAGGCGCGGGGATATAAGGTTCGCCTTCGTAAGCTCGATCCGTATTTGAACGTCGATCCCGGCACGATGTCGCCGACGCAACACGGCGAAGTTTACGTTACCGACGACGGCGCGGAAACCGATCTCGATTTGGGGCACTACGAAAGATTTACCGGCGTCGCGTCGCGTCAGAGCGACAACGTTACCTCGGGCCGCATTTATTCCAGCGTCATAAGCAAAGAACGTCACGGCGATTATTTGGGCGGGACCGTGCAGGTTATTCCGCACGTGACGGATGCGATTAAGGAATTCATTCGCGCCGATCTGCACGACGAAGATTTTTGCCTGTGCGAAATCGGCGGCACGGTGGGCGATATCGAAAGCTTGCCGTTCCTTGAGGCGATCCGCCAGTTGCGCAACGAAGAAGGGGCCGAGAGATGCCTTTTCGTTCATGTGACCTTGCTGCCGTATATCAAATCGGCGGGAGAGCTGAAGACCAAGCCGACGCAGCATTCCGTGAAGGAGCTTTTAAGCGTCGGCATCCAGCCCGACATTCTATTGTGCCGCGCCGAGCGGCCGATTCCGGAAAACGAACGGCGCAAGATCGCGCTGTTTTGCAACGTTGTCCCGGACCGCGTGATCGAGGCGCTGGACGTCGATTCAATTTACAGCGTGCCGATCAAGTATCACGAGCGCGGACTCGACGAACAAGTCGTTCGTTATTTCAAGCTTCCGGTCGAGCCGAAGCCGAATTTGACTCCGTGGAAGAATATCGTTCAGCGCATTCAGTCGCCGGAAGGCGAGGTTACGATCGCCATCGTGGGCAAATACACGGCGCTGCTCGACAGCTATAAATCGCTGTCCGAGGCCCTGACCCATGGAGGCGTCGCGAACAATGTGCGCGTAAATCTCAAATGGCTGGATTCGCAAGTGTTCGAAAACCCTGACACGATCCATTTTCTGGAAGGCGTCGACGGAATCCTCGTTCCCGGCGGATTTGGCGAACGTGGAACGGAGGGCAAGATCAATGCGGCCCAGTTCGCGCGTGTCAATAAGGTTCCCTATTTTGGCATTTGCTTCGGCATGCAACTGGCCGTTATCGAGGCCGCGCGGTATCTCGGTGGCGTGCCTGACGCCACATCCAGCGAATTTGGCGTTGGCGGCACGCCCATCGTCGGCCTTATGACCGAATGGCTGAAGGGCAATCAGGTCGAAATCCGCCGTTCGAACGGCGATCTCGGCGGGACGATGCGCCTTGGCGCTTATCCTTGCCGTCTCCTTCCAGGAACCAAGGCGCACGAGATTTACGGCGTCGATCTTATTCACGAACGCCACCGCCACCGCTATGAAGTGAACATTGGTTACCGTCCGCAGCTTGAAAAAGCCGGGTTGTTTTTTTGCGGACTGTCCCCCGACGGCAATCTCCCCGAAATGGTCGAACGCAAGGACCATCCGTGGTTCGTCGGCGTGCAATTCCATCCCGAACTGAAGTCGAAGCCGCTCGACCCGCATCCCTTGTTCCGTTCGTTCATCGCGGCCGCCGTTCAGAAGTCGCGGCTGGTGTAATCAAAATAACCCCCGGCAGAGCCGGGGGCTTGATGGGGAACCGCTCCAAGCGGTTTTAA
>CAYVBP010000077.1:0-7339 GCA_964449155.1 uncultured Rhodospirillaceae bacterium
AGTTTGAATCTCAATCTTAATCCCATCCGCCATTTTCTCCCCGACCTCAAACTGGGTCCCCGCCTGCGCGGGGATGACGACGTTTGTTGTTGTGGAGTCACTTCATGGGCTCGTCGGTATGACGTCCTTCACTCACTCGGAGGTATAACTTCCTTTAGTCGCCCCGCCTGAGGCGGGGGGTTTGTAAGGCCTTATAAAAAAATAAAATCCCCAATTTCGGGAAATTGGGACATCATTACTCTTTAACCTTCCTAAGAAAGTCGGCGATTTCATTGCGCATACGGTCAGCGTGTTCCGATTGTTTAATCGACGCCTGAAGAACTTTTTCTGCGCTTTTTCGAGATCCCGCTGTCGCATTTGTGACGTTAAGAATTGCGACGGAAATCTCACTCGTTCCCGCCGTGGCCTGTTGAACGTTATTCGAAATTTCTCGGGTCGCAGACGTTTGCTGCTGAATAGCCGTAGCAATAGTGTTCGAAATCTCGCTGATACGCTCAATAGTCGAGCCGATAGATTGAATAGCCGAAGCCGCTTCAACCGATACATTGCGAACGGTATCGATTTTGTTAGAAATTTCTTCGGTTGCCGAACGCGTTTGATTGGCGAGATTTTTGACCTCGCCAGCAACAACGGCAAATCCCTTTCCGGCTTCTCCGGCGCGGGCCGCCTCAATTGTGGCGTTCAAAGCAAGCAAATTTGTCTGCGAGGCGATATCCTGAATCAATTTTACGACATCGCCAATTTGAGCTGCTGCTTCTGAAAGAGTTTCAACAGTAGTGTTTGTCCGCCTGACTTGATCCACAGCGGCTATCGCGACAGAGGTTGACTCTTCGACCTGCCTGTTAATTTCGCCGATCGAAGCGGATAGCTCCTCTGCCGCAGCCGCGACGGTTTGAACGTTAACCGACGACTCTTCCGTTGCCGCCGCAACCGACGAAGCTTGAAGGCTGGCCTGATTGGCGATTTCGGAAAGATTCTTGGCGTCTTCTTGCAATCCGCTGGCTTCGCTGGCAACCATATCGACAAGCTTGCTGATGTTGACGCTCAGACCATCCGTAAGATTAAGCTTATCCTGCGCATGCTGCCGTTTTTCTTCTTCTTCGGCCTGCGCCTTATTAAGCTGAACGGAAATCATTTTAAAACATTCAAGAAGGCGCGCGATCTTACCGTAAGCCGTTTCTTCTTCAAGGTAAGGAATATTGATGGACAAGTCGTCTGCTGCGACATGAGCCATGGACTTAGTCAAGATAGCAAGATGATTGTTGCAGCTTTCCATTGTCCTTGCCATTTTAACGGAGGAAAGCAAAGCCAAGGCAAAGAGCAAGCCATAAAACACCTTATTATCGACCCCAAACGCAGCAGCGACAAGGCCAACAAACATAAAGAACATCGAAACGGCGACAAAACAGCGCATATTTTTTTCGGGCGAAAAGGTGCGCTTTATTTCGCGGTCGCGTTCGACGCAGGGGTTTTTACCCATGGAGCGAATAAGATTCTGCGCTGTCTTAACAGCCTCCGGCGACGTTTTCGTCGACGGAATCAACTTTACGTCAAGAGCGGTTAAAGGCGGATAGGCAAAGACCATGCCCATAAACGTCTCAGGCGCTTCAATGGCGCTTGAAAGGTTTTCGATAGAAAGGTTTGCGGTATTTGACGCGATAATAATGTTTGTCCCGACGGCATCGCGAATTTTCGAGTGAATGACGGATTTAACGTCAGCGTTCTCAAGCACGACCTCGACGCAAAAATCGCATTTAGACAAAAGTCTGAAATCCGTTCCCGTCGTAATGCGGCTAAGAACCGCCGCCTTTGTTTCCTGCGTTATAACGCAGGAAGATACTTTTTTATCGAGATTTTCCTCTATCATCTGCATGGCAGATGCAAGAGACTTAAGCCGAACGTCAATCAAAACAACAGGAATGCCTGCTTCGGCGCTAACCTGCGCTATGCCAGACCCCATTCTACCGGCACCAACGACCCCAACAACCTCGCCCGCCATGATGTTTCCTCAGCTACATACGGTGTTATTCATAACCAGACAGCCGTTAACAAAAGGCAAATAGCCCCATGTAACGCGCATAAAAGAAATGAATTAGACGCAGCAAAATCCTTCGGCAAAAGAATACCGCAGCACTGCGCCTAACCAGAGATGTATTTTCCACGAGGCGTATACGTCGTATGCAAAAGCTTGTGACTTTTTGCGCCGCACGGGCCTTCGGTGAGAAAATCTTGATAGATTCGCAAGATGGCGGGGTTTTCATGGCTCTTACGCGCGCGGCCCGAAGCGCCATAATCGACATCTTCCTTGTAAATGGCCTTGGCTCTTGCCAAACGGATAGAGGGACTCGTCGGAATCGGCTGCCCTCCGCCGCCAATGCAGCCGCCGGGGCACGCCATAATTTCGATGAAATGACAGGTACTAAAGAATCCGCCCGCGCGAACGTCATCAAGAATCTTGCGCGCGCTCTTGATGCTGTGCGCGACGCCAACGCGAAGCGTTTGTCCCGCAAGCCATTCCCAGTTGGGAACGAGATGCGAGATAATTGCGGGAACAGGGCCGACCTTTTTCGGAACCTTAATCTCCGTAAAGCGGCAGCCCTCCATGCCGCGAACCGGAAGGATGTCGGCGTTGGCAAAAATCTCTTCGACTTTGAGCCCGGTAACGAATTCCAAAACTGTGCGCAACGCCGCTTCCATAACGCCGCCTGTCGCGCCAAAAATAACGCCAGACCCAGTCGCTGTGCCGAAGGGGTCGTCGAAATCCGATCCCGGCAAACTCGGAAGATGAAGGCCTGCCTGATGAATCATTTTTGCAAGTTCGCGGGTCGTTAAAACGTGATCGACGTCCTTCAAGCCGCTGTCGCGCATTTCCGGTCGATTGCATTCAAACTTTTTGGCTGAACAGGGCATCAGCGAAACCGAAACGATGCTCGACGGGTCAATATTATTATGCTGGGCATAAAACGTTTTCATAACAGAGCCGAACATCTGTTGCGGGCTTTTAGCCGACGATAAATGATTCAGCATGTCCGGATGTTCGTGTTCGATAAACTTAATCCATCCCGGGCAGCACGACGTAAACTGTGGCAAAGGCAGGGAAGCATCTTTTTCAACAATGTTTTTATACAACCGTTGAACAAGCTCCGTTCCTTCCTCGATAATCGTAAGATCGGCCGAGAAATTCGTGTCAAATACCTTTGAAAACCCGCATTGACGCAAAGCAGTGTTCATTTGCCACGTCATCGGCGTTCCGGGTTCCAACCCGAACTCTTCGCCGATTGCGACGCGCGGGGCGGGGGCCGTCTGAATAACGACATGCTTCGACGGATCGTCGATGGCGGCCCAAACGTCGTCAGTTGCGTCTTTTTCCCGTAAAGCGCCTGTCGGACAGCGGTTAATACACTGGCCGCAGTTGATACAGCCCGTGGCAGCCATCGGCCTGTTCAAAAAAGTGCCGATTTCCTTTTTGTCGCCGCGACCGACTTCCTCGAAAATGCCGATGCTCTGCAATTCCTTGCATGTGCGCACGCAGCGGCCGCAGTCGACGCATTTGTCCAAATCCCGAACGATGGGGCTGGAATCGTCGATGGCATAGGATTTCTCCGTTGGATGTCCAAATCTGAACGTGGTGATGCCGTGTTCCTCAGCCAACGTTTGAAGTTCGCAGTTTCCGTTACGATTGCAGGCATAGCAGTCCCCGCAATGTTCCGACAGCAAAAGCTCTATCGTGTGGCGCCGCGCTTGCCTGATGCGCGGCGAGGTCGTCTTAACTTTGATCGGCGAGGTAATGGGATAAGCGCAGCTGGCCGTCAACGCCCGTTGGCCCTCAATTTCGACAATGCAAAGGCGACATTCGCCCGCGCGAGAAAGATCTTCGTGATAGCAAAGCGTCGGTATATGGAACCCATTTTGCCGCGCGGCATCGAGAAGAATCGTTCCCATCGGAACGGAAACCTTTTTGTCGTCAATAACGATATCGATCATCTTGGCGTCTTCGGTATTCATCTGTTTACTCATGACGCTTTCCTTTTGCTGGCGGGATCGTCAATCTGCGGACGGCCCATCAGTTCCTTTTTGAAGTGCTTAATAACGGAAATAAACATATTCGGACTGGCTTGTCCCAAGCCGCACTTGGAAGACGCCTTCATGCTCTCGCCCAAAGAAAGAAGCTCGGCGATATATTTCGTCGTGCAGCGGCCTTCCTTCATCATACGAATGCCCTCAAGCAACTTAATATTGCCCATCCTGCAAATAGTGCATTGGCCACAGCTTTCGTCCGTAAAAAACTCCTGAAAGTTTTCAAGGATATCAAGCAAATCGCGCTGCTCGCCAAGAACGATAACCGATCCACCCGTCGCAACGTCTTCAAAACAAATGGTGCGACCAAAATCTTTCGCCGGAACCAAAACGCCCGAAGCGCCGCCGATAACAGCCGCTTTCGGGTTTTGTGCGCCTGCGGCTTCAAGAATATCGCTAATCTTGGTTCCCATCGGGAACTCATACACGCCGGAACGCGAAACATCGCCCGAAATACTCAAAAGCTTAAAGCCCGAGGACTTTTCCGTCCCGACGCTCTTAAACCATTCTAGCCCAAAAGCGAAAACGGCGGCGGCCCAAGCTAAAGTCTCGACGTTATTGACGACTGTCGGCGCATTGAACAATCCGTGGGAAACGGGGAAGGGGGGCCTGTTGCGAGGCTGTCCGCGTTTTCCTTCGAGGGCTTCGATTAACGCAGACTCCTCGCCGCAAACA
Source organism: uncultured Rhodospirillaceae bacterium (assembly GCA_964449155.1). Taxonomy (GTDB): domain Bacteria; phylum Pseudomonadota; class Alphaproteobacteria; order UBA9219; family UBA9219; genus CAIXLI01. Next base: position 4,753 of record CAYVBP010000077.1, read on the forward strand.
TAAGCGCCGCATCCCATATGAATATGGATATCAAAAGAAAACCCTTTTTTGCCCAGAATATCGTTGCCCAAAAGGCCCATATCCCTGCGCAGTTGCAGCCTGTCTTCGAGAGGTTGTCTCAGGTAAGCGTATTCTCCGCGAAGATAAACGATCCCAAGCTTAGCGCCGACGGCATAACCCGCAATAATCATCCCATCGAAAACGACATCGGCCCAATTGGATAAAAGCATCCGGTCTTTAAAGGTCCCGGGTTCTCCTTCGTCGGCATTGCATATAATGACCTTATTCTCGCCTTTATCTTGAGCGGCAAGTTTCCACTTTAAACCAGTCGGAAATCCCGCGCCGCCGCGTCCTCTCAAGCCGGACTGAGTCAAGGTATCGACAACAGCGGCCGGAGCTTTATCCAAAGCGGCTTTTAACCCGGACTCCGGATGAATCTTCTCAAACGAAATACTATTCTGCATGGTTTTGCCCCCTTCTGGCGACTTGGGGCGCGTTCTCGTATATTTTTTCGCAAGCCTCAATGATCTCATGAACTTTTTCAGGAGTCACATTCGAAAAGACCTGTTCATTTACAAGAATGCCCGGCCCCTGATCGCAGACACCGAGGCAATTTGCCCATTCCAGCGAGAACTTGCCGTCCGGAGTCGTTTCGCCGAAAGTGATTCCCAAATCGTTCTGAAGCTGACGTGCAACGGCATCCTTGCCCGCCATATCGCAACTAAGCGTTCGGCAAAGACGAATAACAAACCGCCCATGATATTTTTCGTGCAAGAAGGAATAAAAACTGACAACCCCGTAAACCTCGGCTGGACTAATCGAAAGCCTGTCCGCGACGCACTGCATCGCATAGCTGTTAATAACGGCGTGGCGTCGCTTAAGTTCTTGCAAAATGGGGAGCAAAGACTTCCGTTCGCACCCCCATTCTTCAATAAGTTCGTCGATTTCATCCTGAAGGGAATTGACCCTTGCACCCAGCCTGTCAGAAGGATGGGCATTTGAGTGTGGCGACATAAGGAGTCCCTTAATGAGAAGTGTAGATATTCACGGTCACGAGGTTTTTTTAAGATATGCAGACGGATCGAAAAGCGCACAAGAATACGTCTGAAATCTATCTTTGCGCAAAGATTAACTATAATGAATTTGTTATGCAAGGGAAAATAACGTGGAAGTCTATATACTTGTTTTGCAGCGCACAATAATCGTTTAATACTAATCTTGGATCAAAGTGAAGCGAAAAGAGCACAGCATCAAAAACGTGGGTTGATAGTAATGTTATCCCAGACGCGCGGCCCTTTTTTAATCACAGGTAGGGGCTGATTATTTTTCTGCATAACGCTTTTAATTTTTTTGTCTCGATCCTTCATGATATTTGCGCCGACTTCATTAAACACCCGACGGAAAAACTCGTTTTTTGTAGTTAAAGGAATTTCCGCGCCCAACGGCAAATTTGGATTCTGTTGAAGGTATATCGCAATCATCATTTCTGCGGTTTTGCGATAAATAGCTTGCGACTTTTTGCTATTATTTGTTGGGATGGCTATCGCCGTGATAGAAAGTTTGGAATTGTCCTTATTCGGTCCGACTCTAATCAACGGGAAGCCGACTTCTGTCGAATATCCCCTAACGAAATTAAAAGGCCAAAAGATGGGCAAGCCTCTTCGCAAACCCGGTCTTGTATTTTTATTGCCCTTTGTAACCGAAATATAAAGGGCATCCTCGTCGAACACGCACCTCTCATTTGATTCCGGGTCTCGTGGCAGAAGAGCGTAGCGATATCCCCTCAAGCCATTCGTTCTATATGTCCATTTATACCAGAACTTCTCGCTGCCATGCAGCCGCGATAAAATCGGTAATCCGTGCAGTTCGACCTGATCTGTCTCGTAAACAAGCTCCGCGCCAGTGCGCTTGTGGGATGCATCGAATGTCGGACGATAGTGAACCCAGGCAAATATTCTTCCAAACCTCACCTCGCAACCGTTAAACATTTCCGATAATTGTCCGGCTTCAATCGACTTATTCAATTCTATAAGTTGTTCTTTGGCGTTTTTTTCTTGTTTAACGGGTTTGGTTTTTACCTCGTCGGTTTGCGCGCCCGAACTAACAGGAATCGACGCAGACGGCCCCGGATAATTGGCAGCTTTTTCGGCATCTTCCTGAAGGTTGCTATAATTTAAGCGCCGATAATACGCCTGTCTTCCAAAGAGGGACGGATCGTTTGTCATAATAAACCCTCGAATAAAATCGCCAATATATATAACCATTATACGATTAATATTGGATGAAAGCAATTCTGAAATGCCGACTTTTCTTGTATCCAATTGTTTTTAATGGCCTTTTAACCCTAAAACCCAAAACTCATCAACATTTTGTATTTCCACATTATTTTAGAGCACGGGGAACACAATAAAAATGCAGGAAAAGGCTGTGCGGAACGAAGAACCGCAGTTTGGGCATTTTTATAAGTCCTTACAAAACCCCCGCCTCAGGCGGGGCGACTAAAGGAAGTTATACATCCGAGTGAGTGAAGGGCGTCATACCGACGAGCCCATGAAGTGACTCCACAACAACAAACGCCGTCATCCCC
>CAYVBP010000078.1:0-7330 GCA_964449155.1 uncultured Rhodospirillaceae bacterium
CGCGCCGTACGCGATTACAAACCCGAGCCCGTCTCTAAAGAAACGATTTCCGAGCTTCTTGACGCAGCCGTGCTGGCGCCAACCGCCATGCACCTCGAGCCGTGGGCCTTTGTGGTCATTCAAGACAAAGAATTGTTGGACCGCCTGTCAGAGATGGCCAAGGACATCGTACGCGCAGAGGCGGAAAAATCCGCGTCCCCCGTTGCGCAGCGCAAAGCCGGGTTCGTTAACGAGCCGAATTTTAACGTTTTCTATAACGCGCCCGCGCTGATCGTCGTTTGTAGCCGGAATCAGGAACCCATCGGAATGGCAGACTGCTGGCTCGCCGCCGAGAACCTGATGCTCACGGCCCGCGCAAAGGGGCTTGGAACGTGCGTGATCGGCCTTTCCATCGGCCTGTTCAACGCGCCCGAAACCAAAGCTTTGCTTGGCATTCCCCCGGAAACGATGGCCGTCGCCCCAATCCTTCTTGGCGTTCCAACAACCGAGCCTCCTGTCGTTTCCCGCAACCCGCCAAAGGTCATCGCATGGAAATAAAAACGAAAAAAGCCCGGTTACCTCGCGCAATATGGGCTTTGGGCTTCGTCAGCCTGCTTATGGACGTTTCGTCGGAACTTATCCATAGCTTGTTGCCCCTTTTCGTTGTCACGACGCTTGGAGCCTCGACCGTCCTTCTTGGGGTTTTAGAAGGCGCGGCAGAGGCTATTGCCTCGATCTCAAAAATGTTTTCAGGAGCCATCAGCGACTGGATCGGAAAACGCAAGATTATCGTTATCATCGGCTATGGTCTGTCCGCCGTCACCAAGCCCCTCTTTCCTTTAGCACAATCCATGGAATGCATTTTTGCAGCGCGCCTGATCGACCGCATCGGAAAAGGCATTCGCGGCGCGCCGCGTAACGCCCTGATTAGCGAAATCGCGCCGCCTGAACTTCGCGGCGCAGCGTTCGGCTTACGGCAATCGCTTGATACAATCGGCGCGTTCGTCGGTCCGGGACTAGCCATTGCCCTCATGCTTGTTTTTGCCGGAAACGTTCGCACGGCTTTCTGGTTTGCGGTTATCCCGGCGTTTCTTTGCGTCGCCCTTTTAATTTTCGGGGTTGAGGAACCAGACCGCCCGAAAAAAGAAAACGGATCCAACAAATTTCCCATCAGCCGCGCCGAACTTGCCAAGCTTGGCAGCGCCTACTGGAGCATCGTTCTGATCGGCGCTGTTTTGACTTTAGCCCGTTTTAGCGAGGCTTTTTTGCTTTTGCGCGCCCAGCATACAGGGCTTCCGGGAACGTGGGTTCCTATTGTCATGGTCGTCATGAGCGTCGTCTATTCGCTGGCGGCCTATCCCGCAGGCATTCTTTCCGACCGCATGGATCGGAAAAACATCTTGATGATTGGAATCGGCGTTCTGATTGTGGCCGATATTGTGCTTGCCTTCACGCCTGTCGTCTGGGGCGTCATGATCGGAGTCGCCCTTTGGGGCTTGCATATGGCCCTTTCAGAAGGACTTCTTGCCGCGATGATCGCCGACACGACTCCCCCCGAACGTTTAGGCACAGCATTCGGCACGTTCAATCTCCTTAGCGGCGGCGTCCTTCTCATCGCAAGCGCGCTCGCCGGGCTCTTATGGAAAATCGGCGGGCCCGAAATGACCTTTATGGCAGGCGCAGTCTTTTCTGCAGTGGCGCTTGGAGGACTGGTCGCCTGCCCGCGCTTTAGTCGTGCTTGAATGGCTTGTTCGAAAAAACCCAGTCTTTAAGCTCTTTTTCGATCCCCGCGTCTTGACGGCGAATCCATTCGATGAGCATGGCTGCGTGTTCTTTTTCCTCGTCGCGGTTATGAATCAAAACGGCCTTTAGTTCCGGATCCGCGCAGCGTTCCGCGCGTTGATTGTACCAATCGACCGCTTCGAGTTCTTCGCGAAGAGAGTCGATGGCGCGATGAAAATCGTTTGCTTTGTCCGAGAGTTTTTCCGGAGATTCTTGATAGGCCATGTTAGTTCCTTTCCGTTTCCAGTTGTCCGAGTTTCAATCCCCACGCCGTGCCGTCGCGCGAGTCTTGAAGCGTTATACCCATGCCGTCGAGCTTTTCCCTGATCGCATCGGCCGCCGCATAGTCTTTTTTCGCCTTGGCTTCGGCGCGCTGAACAATAAGCGCATCAATATCTTTTTCCGCCAACCCCGCGCGGGCTAAATGTCGCTTGTTAAGGCTGTCGATAAACGCTTCAGGACTCTCCTGCATCAAGCCCAGAACTTCGTACGACGCGACGACGGCGGATGCAATCCGGCGCAACGAGGCGGCAATAGCGCCCTTAGGCTGTTTCTTATCCGCCATCAGCCCGTTTGCGAATTTGCAAATCTGGAACATAAGGCTGAGAGCAAGAGATGTATTAAAGTCGTCATCCATCGCCTCGGCAAAACCGGCGGCGAAAAACTTGCTTAAATCTTCCTGTCCGCGCAGTTCTTCCGAAGTTTCCTTGTTTCGGGCCAAGTATGCCTCGATATCGCGCAGCGTATTATAGAAATAATACAGATGCTTTTCGGAAAGAGAAAATTCGCGTTCGTTAACGTCAATATCCGCCGAATAATGCCGCGCCAGCACGGCATGGCGGATCGTCTCGGCATCGTATTTCGCGAGCGCCTCCTTGATCGTCAGCGTGTTGCCGAGCGACTTGCTCATCTTCTGCCCATCGACGGTCACAAGACCGTTGTGCGTCCAATAGTTGGCTAAAGGCTTACCCGTCAGGGCTTCGCTTTGAGCGATTTCGTTTTCGTGGTGCGGAAAAACGAGATCTTTGCCGCCACCGTGAATGTCGAGCGTTTCGCCTAGCTCGTTCAGCGCCATCGCCGAGCATTCGATATGCCAGCCGGGACGGCCCATGCCCCACGGCGAGGGCCATGCGATCTCGCCGGCCTTGGCGGATTTCCAAAGCGCGAAGTCGCGCGGGTCGCGCTTGCCCTCCTCAAGATCCTTGCGCACGCCCTCCAGCAATTCATCGGGCTTTTTGCGCGAAAGCTTGCCGTATTGAGGAAAACTCTTAATCGAATACCATACGTCGCCCTTGTCGGAGACATAGGCGCTTCCTTTTTGAATCAGCCGTTCGACGAAAGCCACAATGTTGTCGATATTATCCGACACCTTGGGCCTACTGTCGGCCGGTCGGACATGAAGTTTGTCCAAATCTTCTTCCGATTCACGGATCTTCCGCTCGGCATATTCAATGGCGTTAACGCCCTGCTGATTGGCCCGCGCAATGATCTTATCGTCCACGTCCGTATAGTTCCTGACGTACGAAACCTTATATCCCTTGAACCGGAGATACCGCGAGATCATATCGTAAACGATGGCTTGGCGCGCATGCCCGATGTGGCAGTCGTCATAGACGGTAATGCCGCAAGCGTACATTTTGACGGTATTCTTTTCCTGAGGAATAAAATCTTCTTTTGTCCGCGATGCTGTATTGTAAATTTTCATGCTTCGTTTTCCGCTATATTCCCTGCCCATCCTTCGATGCGATGGGGACACAATAAAAATGCCCAAGGGGTCGAGACGATTTTTCCCGTCGTTTGCGGCATTTTTATTGTGTCCCCTTTGCTTCACCTGATCGGAGACTAGCGTCAGGATATTACAAAACGTCGCGCTCCGTCACTATCTTATCGAGAGGAACGTCATTGTGGCCAGTGGGGATCTCGGGAACCTCCTGAAAAGAATAGGCAACGCCAATGGTTAAAATCGGTTTTTGCGCGCGGAGCTTTTTAATGGTCCTGTCATAATAGCCCCCGCCATATCCTAATCGGTTGCGTTTGCGGTCGAAGGCCAGAAGAGGAATGATAACAACATCCGGAACGACGCCGGGTGCCGCAGACATCGGTTCGAATATATCGAGCGGATTCGCCAAAAGCCCATCGCCGGGCTCATAAAGACGAAAGATTAAAGGCTTTTTCTGGCCGACAATAACTGGCAGCGCGATTCGATGGCCCCGGCCCCGCAACGCGGCAATTAATGGAGCGGTATCCATCTCGTTTCGGATCGCCGCATACGCAGCAACGACAGCGCCTTCCTCAAGACTGACGCCTTTAACAAATACATCCGCAAGTTGCTGGGGTTGATCGTCGACGTTCCTTCCGTTAAGCCGCCTTTTTTCGCGCATTGCCGCACGCAATGCGTTCTTTCGATCCTGAAGACTTGGGGCCAAACGGGCATCCACAGCGTTAAATATATCAATGTTTCTTGGGGAAAAAGCCGGGTTGGAAGGCACCACAGCGACCGGCGGTATATAATCCTCCGTGGCCTGCACAGGCAGGTGGGCGCCATATAACCCGGCCACGGCCGGGTCAGGGACAGCTCCCGAGAGGTTCTAACTATCGGCCCCGGGAATTTTTGACCAAATCGCGTCGCCGCAGGAACCTTCCGAGAGGCATTTTACGCTCTGCCGACTTGAGAAGCAAGCTCGGTGACACGCTGTTTTAGATGATTAACGGCTGTGATGAACAAATCTTCCTGTTTCGACATCTCCACGGTTGCTTTATTGCGGGCTTCCAAAAGTTTATCCGCAAGCGACAGGCACGTTAGCATCAGATGCCGGGGTTCCGTGGAATTTCCAACCTTGTCGGCCACAGCCTCCATTTCCCTTTGCACGAGATCAACGATTTGCTCGAGCCGGACTTCGTCGCTCGGATTACAGTTGACGATGTATTCGCGATTGTAAAGGGTTATCCCGACCTTAACGGCTTTCATGCCCATTCCTTGCCTCCTTCAATCAGTTGCGCAGAATGCGCTCGACGTGTTCGATCGTATGATCCAGACGCGCGGCAACCTTCTGGGTCGTCGCAAGAATCTCGACCTCTCTCTGACGTGTTTGCTTAAAAAGCTCGTTTTGACGCTTTTGCGCTTCGCGCCTATTCGCGGCATCGAAGGCCAAACGGTCTTCAAGCGCGAATATCGCTTCGTCAAGATCTTCCAGCGCCTGTTTTAGACGTTCCATGGGCCTCGCCTCCGAATCTCTTTGCACGAAGGTTATAACGGCGGATGCAGACCGTCAATCGGAACCCTGAAAGATTCGTCATCCAACTCCCGCCTTTGGATCAACTGGCTTATCCCCGTTGCGCCATTCAAAATATAATTCGGGTTTGCTTTTTGTTTTTACAGGGAGCACGCCCAAAGGCTCTCCCGCCTTGACCTTCTGTCCCAAATCGGCGTCGCAGCGTCCAAATCCGGACAAAAAGCTGTAATAGCCGCCGTCATGCTGCAAAATCATGATAAGCCCATACCCGCGGAAAGGCCCTGCAAAAACAACCTTCCCCGCGCGGGGAGCAACAATCGGCGCGCCCGGCGGGGCCGAAAAGGTTAGACCTTCGCTAACGACGCCGTCGGCGTCCTTATCCCCAAAGTTCCGGCGCACGGCTCCGGAAACGGGCCATTTAAGGGCAGGGGCTTCGGCTACAGAAGGCTTTGCCGCGCGTTTTGGCGTGACTTTTTTCATCAATTGCCGAAGATCGTGCGCTTCACTGGCCAGCGCTTCAAGATGTTTGGCGATTTCTTCCTTCTGCTTTTCGGTGCGCTTAAGAGAACCTTGACGCACAGCAATCATTTTATCGAGGTCTTTTTGCCGTTTTTCCAAAATCCGGCGTGCGGTAGAAACGATCTTTTCATGCGCTGCAAGTTGCTTTTTTAAGTCGATTAGCGCCTGTAGATCGCGCGCGGCTCTTTCGGCCTCCGCCTTAACGCGCGGAAGGATTTCTTGAAGCAAAAGACTGCGATGCACATGATCCGCCAGCGCACGATCCTGCATGAACAAGCTTTCCGGAGGACGACTCGCAATATCGACAAGGACGGACAGCATCAAGGAAAGACGATGTTCTTCCTGTTCGACGTTTTTACTTTTTTCGGCGATTTCCCGTGTTAAGTCGTCAAGTCTGCCCTCAAGACTTTCCTGCTCCGCCTGTTTTTCCTGCAATGTCTGAGTCGATTCGATCATGCGCTGCTGCAAATTCTCAAGCCCTTTGCTGGCTTCCTCCGCAGCTTGTTCCAAAGCCTCTTCTTCCTGTATTTTTTTATCAAGCTCTTCCTCGACCTGCTGAAGCTTGTCGTCGGTCTTGGCATAAGATGGGGAAAAAACGCCCAGCGCCGCAAGAAGCCAAAGCGCAACGAAGGCCCACCGCGCCGTCATGCGTGAACGATCAGGCTATGCCCTGTCATAGCCGCAGGCTTGGGAAGGCCCATCAGCTCCAGAACCGTCGGCGCGACGTCCGCGAGTATTCCGCTCTCAAGCGCTTTGACTCCCTTTGCGCCGATCAGCGCAACCGGCACGCGCGACATCGTATGCGCGGTATGGGGACCTTGGGTCGTCCTATCGAGCATCATCTCACAATTTCCATGATCTGACGTCAGTAAAACAACGCCGCCGCGTTTCTCGACCGCCGCAAACAGACGGCCGAGGCATTCGTCAACCGTTTCGACCGCCTTAATCGCCGCCTCCATGTTTCCCGTATGGCCAACCATATCGGGGTTCGCATAGTTCAGCACTATTAAGTCGAAACTATCCGAACCAATTGCCTCGACAACTTTGTCGGTTACTTCGCGCGCTGACATTTCGGGCTGAAGATCGTATGTCGCGACCTTCGGAGACGGAACGAGAATGCGTTTTTCGCCCGCGAACGTTTCCTCGCGGCCGCCGTTGAAGAAAAACGTGACATGCGGATATTTTTCCGTCTCGGCGATCCGTAATTGCGTAAGCCCTGCTTTTGCGACCGTTTCGCCAAGTCCATCGGCGATTTTCCGCGGAGGAAACAGCGCCGTCATGCGCTTGGCCAATTTTGCCGAGTATTCAACCATGCTCACGACGGACGCAAACTTGACGACCTTCTTTCTCTCAAACCCCGAAAAATCCGGAGCGCAGAACGCCTCCGATATCTCTCTCGCACGATCAGTGCGATAGTTGGCAAACAAAAGCCCGTCGCCGTCCATCATCCCCTCATAGCCGTCGAGCGCCAAGGGCTGCATAAATTCGTCCGAAATATTCACAATATAGCTGAGCCTAATCGCCTCAACCGGATCGTCGGCGCGAAGTCCTCTGCCGCTCGACAGAAGATCGTAGGCCAGCTCGACGCGCTCCCAACGCTTGTCGCGGTCCATTGCATAATACCGGCCGCATACCGTCGCGATGCGCGCGCCGCCGATATCGGCGATGTTGTTTAGCAGCATCTCGATATAACCTAGGGCGCTGCGCGGCGGCGTATCGCGCCCGTCGAGAAACGCATGGATATCGACATTGACCCCCGCCTTGGCCACAATGTTCGCCAAGGCTGTAATATGATCCTGATGCGAATGCACCCCGCC
>CAYVBP010000079.1:0-7316 GCA_964449155.1 uncultured Rhodospirillaceae bacterium
GAGGTCGGGATGTTCATTCCTTCGCGGTATTTGGCGACTGTTCGCCGGGCGATGTCGATGCCTTCGCCGCGCAGGGTCATCGACAGGAAATCGTCCGACAGGACAAACGTCGTCTTTTCGTTCTCGATCAAATAGCGGATACGCGCGCGCACGGCTTCCGAGGACATGTCCGCTTTGCCGTCGCTGCGCGCGAGCGCTGTCGTGAAAAAGTATTTGAGTTCGAACATGCCGCGCGGCGTCGCGATATACTTTCGTTGCGTTACGCGGCTGATGGTGGATTCGTGCATGCCGACCGCGAGCGCGATGTCTTTCAGAGTCAGCGGCTTCAAGTGTTGCACGCCGTGAGCGAAAAACGAATTCTGTTGCCGCACGATCTCGCTTGCGACTTTCAATATCGTCGTCGCGCGCTGATGCATTGCCTTCACAAGCCAGTTGGCTTGCTGCCAGTGGTTCGATATGTATTCCTTGTCGGCTTTTTTCGATGTCAGCGCCTGAATTTTGGAATAGTAGCGTTCGTTCGCGAGCACCCGCGGCAATGTGTCGGTGTTCAATTCGACATGCCAGCCGCCGTCCGGTTGCGCGCGCAAAAACACGTCGGGCACGATGGGCGGCGCGATGACGTCCGTAAAGGTCGCCGCGGGTTTCGGATTCAACCGCCGGATTTCGGCGATCATGTCGGCCAGATCTTCCGCATCGACGTTGCACAGGCGCATCAGCGCCGAATGTTCGTGCCGGGCGAGTAAATCGAGATGTTGCAGCAAAATCCCCATGGCTGGGTCAAGCCGGTCTTTTTCATGCAGCTGTAAAGCGAGGCATTCATGCAGCGACCGCGCGAATATGCCGCAGGGGTCGAATCTTTGCAGCCGCGCGACAATTCCATCGATCTTCTTTTGCGACACGCCGAGCATAAGGGCCGTCGGTTCGAGATCGGCAGGCAGGTATCCGCCGTCGTCCGCAAGATCGATAAGCGCGACGGCGATAATTCTATCGCCCGGGTCGGCAAAATCGATATTGACCTGTTCGAGAAGATGTTCGCGCAATCCCGTTTTTTCGGCGACGTTCTGGATGGCCGAAAACTCATTGTCGGTGAACGATCCGCCTGTGCCGAAAGATGCAAAGCGATCCTCGGACGTAAATCCGTCGTTAGCCCACTGGTCATGGTCGGAAGGCTCGGGTGCGGAAGGCGCGTTTTCGGAAGCGCCGGGCAGGGTGGCGGAAATTTCGTTCCCTCCCTTGGAAAAAGTTTCCCCGAAAGTGTCAGTTTCGGCGGAATCCGCGCGTTCAAGAAGCGGGTTCTTTTCAAGTTCTTGTTCGACATAAGTGCCAAGTTCGACGTTCGTCATTTGCAGCAATTTGATCGCTTGCTGCAATTGCGGCGTCATTACAAGGGTTTGGACCTGTCTTTGGTCGAGGCGTTGTGTGAGGCTCATGAGGGGACGATACGGTGAGAATCTTAACGAATCGTTGAGATGGTAAATTTTGGCATTTTTCTTGCATAGATTGCAAGGAAGGTGAACGAATCGAATTTTCCCGTCTCTGCTATAACGGTCCAGCCTTTGGATTGTAATTAACTATAAAATGTAGGAATACTTCATTTCCTCTTGCTTTTTAAGTTAAAACCGCTATTGTTCCTTCATCAAGTCGGGGTTGTTTTAGGGGGTGGGCCAAAAGCCCGCCTTTTTTGTTGTCCCGCAGGGGAAAGCGTCAGGGGATTGACGGGAAGTATGGCCAAGGCAGTCGAAACAAAAATTGCAGATATGATCGTCGGCCAAGTCGAGGCTTTGGGGTATGACCTCGTTCGGGCGCTAATTTCGGGTGGGGGCAAGTACGCCAAGCTTCAGGTCATGGCCGAGCGCAAGGATGGTGTCGGTATGACGGTCGAGGATTGTGCGACGATCAGCAAGGCGGTTTCGGAAATTGTTGAGGCCGACCCCGATCTTGCTGAGCGGTTTGAACTTGAGGTTAGCTCGCCCGGCATCGATAGGCCCTTGGTTAAGATCGCCGATTACGAGCGGTTCAAGGGGCACGTCGCAAAGGTTGACTTGACAGGCATGATCAATGGCCGCCGCAAGATTCAAGGCAAGATCGCGGGCGTCGCGGACGAGGAGATTGAATTCGACATCGACAATGCGCTTTTTAAGGTATCTTTTAAGGATATTGAGCGCGCAAAGCTGGTGTTGACGGATGCGTTGATGAAAGAAAGCCTGGCAACGGGCCGCAGATAATCGGAAGAAGCAGGAGAGTACTATGGAATTGTTGCAAGTAGCCGAAGTTGTTTCTCGCGAAAAGGGCATTGAGAGGGACGAAGTTCTTGTCGCGATGGAGCAGGCGATTCAAAAAGCGGGCCGCGCCAAGTACGGACATGAACATGACATTCGCGCGCAGATCGACCGCAAGACGGGCGAAGTCAGATTGCAGCGCTGGCTTTTGGTGGCGGATCCCGTCGAAGACGAACTCATCCAAATTTCTTTGAAGGCCGCCAAGAAGACGAAGAGCGACATTCAGGTCGGCGACTATATCGTTGACGATCTTCCGCCCATCGAAATGGGCCGCATCGCCGCGCAAACGGCCAAGCAGGTCATCGTGCAAAAAGTGCGTGAGGCCGAACGTCATCGCCAGTTCGAGGAATACAAGGACCGCATCGGCGAAGTCGTCAACGGCATTGTCAAGCGCGTCGAATACGGCAACGTTACTGTCGATCTGGGTCGCACAGAGGCGATGCTTCGCCGCGACGAAAGCCTGCCGCGCGAGCATTTCAAGAATGGCGACCGCGTCCGCGCGTACATCCACGACGTTCGCGAGGAACAGCGCGGGCCGCAGATTTTCCTGTCGCGCACGCATCCGCTCTTTATGGCAAAACTGTTCACGCAGGAAGTTCCGGAAATTTACGACGGCGTCATCGAAATCAAGTCGGTCGCGCGCGATCCCGGCAGCCGCGCGAAAATCGCGGTCGTCTCGAACGATAGCGGCATTGATCCTGTCGGCGCGTGCGTCGGCATGCGGGGAAGCCGCGTTCAGGCGGTTGTCGGCGAATTGCAGGGCGAAAAAATCGACATCATTCCCTGGTCTTCCGATCCTGCGACGTTTGTCGTCAACGCTCTTGCGCCCGCAGAGGTTGCCAAGGTCGTTCTTGACGAAGAAAACAACCGCATGGACGTCGTCGTCCCGGACGAACAGCTTTCGCTTGCCATTGGCAGGCGCGGGCAGAACGTCCGTCTGGCATCGATGCTGACTGGCTGGGACATCGATATCTTGACGGAGAAGGAAGAATCCGAACGTCGTCAACAGGAGCTTTCGATGCGCACAACGTTGTTCATTGAGGCTTTGGCCGTCGACGATGTCATCGCGCATTTGCTCGTGACCGAAGGATTCACCAAGGTCGAGCAGATTGCCGAAACGCCGGTCGATGAGCTTGCGGAAATCGAAGGCTTTGACGCCGAAGTCGCGGGCGAACTGCAAGAGCGCGCCCGCGCATGGCTGGCTGAAAATGCCGCGAAGCTCGAGCGCATGCGCAAGGAATTCGGCGTAAGCGACGAGGTTATGGAACTTGAAGGCATTTCGGCGGAAATGGCGGTCAAGCTTGGCGAAAAGGGCATCAAAACCCTTGACGACGTCGCCGATCTTGCCGGAGACGAGCTGCGCGAAATTGTCGGCGTCGACGAACTGACGGAAAACCGCGCCAATGAGATCATCATGGCCGCGCGTGCCCATTGGTTCGCGAACGACGAAGCGCCGCAGTCGTAAGATGAGGTGGCGGAACGCACATGGCAGCGGATTTCGATCAAGCTTGCAAGACACGGATCGCGCCGGGGGTGAAAACCTCCGGCAACGACCGTCGCTGTCTTGCGACTGGCGAGATGAAGCCTCGCGCTGATCTGATCCGCTTTGTCATAGGTCCTGACGGTGCCGTCGTTCCCGATCTTTCGGAAAATCTTCCCGGCCACGGTCTTTGGGTTACGGCAACTGCCGCTGCGGTTTGTCTGGCGGCTAAGAAGAACTTGTTCGCCAAGGCCGCCAAAAGCGCGGCGCGTCCGTCGTCGTCCCTTGCCGACGATGTTGTGCGCCTTTTGCGCAAACGCTGTCTCGACTTTATGGGCTTGGCCAAGGGGGCAGGGGTGGCCACGTTGGGCGAAACACAGACTGAAGCCGCGTTGCGCGCGAACGAATTAGCCCTTTTCCTTTGTGCGCCGGACGCAGCTCGCGCTTTGGACAACAGAGCCTCGACGCCCGAAAGCCGTCTTTTCTCCCGCGACGAGATGGGCGCGGCGCTTGGGTACGATCAAATTGCCTATGCAGGATTTGCCCCTCATGGGGTGACGAAGAAATTAATAATAGAAATCAATAGGCTTCGATCCATGGTATCGCGTGCGGACGAGCCGAAGGCAGACGTTCCTTCCCTGTGCGGGAAGGGTTAAGGGGGCAGGGCAGACGGAAAAGGTAAAAAATAAGTGCAAGACGCAAGGTTTTGATTGTTTTACAGCGTATAATCGCCTTTATTACGAAACCTCTTTCTTGAAACAAGTCCACAGGAAAGATCCGAACCTCTTTTTAGGGGGCGGGAAGTTAGGAAAAAAGAATGACCGAAGAGAAGAAAAAAGTTTTAAGTCTTGGTGCGCGGCCCAAACTGGAACTTAAGAAATCCGCAGCCTCGACCGGCGCGACGGAGACTGTGCGCCAAAGTTTTTCGCATGGCCGGTCGAAAGCCGTTGTTGTCGAGGCTAAGAAGCCCGTCAAGCGCGGCGACTCCGAGGTCGTCAAGACGTCGTCGGCGAAAGAAAAGTCCGCGACGGGCGTAACGAAAAGCGGTCGCGCGACGAGCGCCATTCTCCATTCCCTGACGGTCGAAGAGCGCGAAGCTCGCGCGCGCGCGCTTCGCGGCGCCGCAACGGAAACGCCGCGTCCCGAGCAGGAATACTTTAAGCCCGAAGTCGTCCGTCCGCCCGAACCCGAACAACCTGCCGTGCCGTTGACTCGCGATGCTTTGCGTCAACGCGAACTCGAAGAAATGCGCTGCATCCAAGAACAGGAAAAAACGGAATCCGCGCGCAAGCGTCAGGAAGACGAAGTCCGTCATCGTGATTTGCAGGCATCGCGCAGCGCGACGGCGACCAGCGACGACAGCAGAAGCCGCAGCGCATTGGCGCGGCCCGGCGAAAATCTGTCCGGTCGCTCGGTGAGCCGCACGGCCACGCGCGAAGAAGAAGAAGAAGAAACGCGTCGCCGTCCCGGCAAGACGCCCGCGCCGCGCCGCGGCGTTGGCGACGATCGCCGCACGAGCCATAAGGTCAACGTCCGCGAAGCGTTGTCGGACGAAGAAGGCGGCGGTCGCCGCCGTTCGGTCGCCTCGATGCGCCGTCGCGCCGAGCGTCATCGCCGCGAAGCGATGGAGCAATATCAGGAACCCGTCAAGGTTATGCGCGACGTGACAATTCCCGAAGCGATCACGGTTCAGGAACTTGCGAACCGCATGGCTGAACGCGGAGCTGACGTTATTAAATCTCTGATGAAGCTGGGCGTCATGGCGACGATCAACCAGACGATCGACGCCGATACGGCCGAGCTTGTTGCGACCGAATTCGGGCATCGCGTCAAGCGCGTCACGGAATCCGATATTGAAGCCGATCTGGGCGGGGCCGAGGACACGCCCGAAAGCCTGAAACCGCGCGCGCCCGTCATTACGGTCATGGGCCATGTCGATCACGGCAAGACATCGCTTCTTGACGCATTGCGCCACGCGAACGTCGTGGCTGGGGAAGCGGGCGGGATCACGCAGCATATTGGCGCGTACCAAATCGTTTTGCCCGAAGAGACTCATGGGTTTGACCGCGTGACGTTCATCGACACTCCGGGCCATGCCGCGTTTACCGAGATGCGGTCGCGCGGGGCGCAGATTACGGACATCGTTGTCCTTGTCGTTGCCTCAGACGACGGTATCATGCCGCAGACCATCGAGGCGATCCGTCACGCCAAGGCCGCGAACGTTCCGATGATCGTCGCGATCAACAAGTGCGATCTTCCCGCCGCGAATCCCAACCGTGTGCGGCAGGAACTCTTGCAGCACGACGTTCAGGTCGAAGAAATGGGCGGCGAAGTTCTTTCGACCGAGATTTCTGCGAAAACGAAAAAGGGACTCGATAAGCTTTTGGACGCGATCCTTTTGCAAGCAGAAATTCTCGATCTCAAAGCGAACCCGGACCGTCCGGCCGAAGGTACGATCGTCGAAGCCAAGCTTGAAAAAGGTCGCGGCTCCGTGGCCACGGTTCTTATCCGTCGCGGCACGTTGCGCGTCGGCGACATTTTTGTCGCGGGATGCGAATGGGGCAAGGTCCGCGCATTGGTCGACGACAAGGGCAAAGCCGTTACCGAAGCGTCGCCGTCGCTTCCCGTCGAAGTTCTGGGCTTGAATAGCACGCCGAGCGCGGGCGACGAGCTTTTGGTTGTCGCCGACGAGGCAAAGGCGCGCGAAATCGCCGAATTCCGTATGCGCCGCAAGCGCGCAAAGGCGGCGGCCGCTTCGACGCCGCGCGGCAACTTCGAACAGATGATGCAAAACATCAAAACGGGCGCGGCCAAGGAACTGGCTGTCCTTATCAAGGGCGACGTGCACGGTTCTGTCGAAGCGATCAAAAATGCGTTAACCAAATTGACGGACGAAAATACCGAAGTGAAAGTTCGCGTTCTTGACGCGGCCGTCGGGTCGATCACCGAGTCCGATGTGACCTTGGCGAAGGCCTCGGGCGCGATGATCTTCGGTTTCAATGTCCGCGCGAACGCGCAGGCCCGCGAAATGGCAAAGCGCGACGCGGTTGAGCTGCGATATTACTCGATCATTTACAACGTGATCGACGACGTAAAACAGGCGCTTTCGGGCATGCTGGCACCGACATTGCGCGAGAAATTCCTCGGCAACGCGCAGATTCTTCAGGTGTTCAACATCTCAAAGGTCGGCAAGGTTGCGGGCTGCAAGGTCGTCGAAGGCATCGTCAAGCGCGGAGCTAAGGTTCGCTTGCTGCGCGACAACGTCGTGATCCACGAAGGCTCGCTGAAAACCTTGAAGCGTATGAAGGACGAGGTCAAGGAAGTTCGCGAAGGCTTCGAGTGCGGCATGGCATTTGAGAACTACGACAACGTCGAAGTTAACGACATCATCGAGTGCTTCGAGATCGAAGAAATCGCGCGGCAGATTTAAAGTTTTATACCAAGCGATTAATGAATGAGGCCTTATCATTGGACGTCACTCGCTCTGCGGTACGTTTATATTAATCCCGGATCGCAGTGAATCGAAAGGGCACGGGGGACACAATAAAAATGCCGGA